>JBIKTV010000249.1:0-8353 GCA_044347905.1 Myxococcota bacterium | reverse complement strand
CTGTTCCAAAAAGCTTCGCCATGTCTGCAGACCTCCCACCGAATCGGCCGGGACTGTAGCAGGGGACGGCCCGCCATTCCAGAGAGGCGCGCCGCAAGGGGGCGCGGTTCCAATTCAGGGGTCAAGAAAATGACCCCTGAAAACCTGGCCCCGCGCCCCTGCTAGGTGGGCCGCAAGCGCTCCGGCCCCTCACGATGTCCCCCTATTGGTCCTGTCAAATTCGAAAAAGTCACCCCTTCCATGGCCGGAAGCGCCGCGGCGAGCCCTGGCCCCCTTTTTGGATCCTCACCCGCCCTGGATGGTCTTGATGGACAGCCCACCGCAGCTGCTGGTCGACTCTTCGGCCCACCCCTGCCCTTATCTGGGCGACCGCATGGCGATTTTGCCGATGCGCCTGCCGATGCGCCGCCTAACGCCCGCCGAGCTAGACCGCTGCCTTGAAAATGGCGACCGCCGCCAGGGGGTGCTGCTCTACCAGCCGTCCTGCCCCAATTGCAGCGATTGCACGCCGATTCGCCTGGATATGCACACCTTTTCGCCGTCTCGGGCGATGCAGCGGGCCCTTCGCGCGGGCCACCAGCACCTCAAGGTCGTGCTCGACCGGCCCAAGCTCAGCCGCGACCGCCTGGAGCTCTACAACCTGCACCGCCGCCTGCGCCACCTGGATCAAGGCGAGGGCGACGTCCATGCCTCTGAATACGAAAGCTTTCTCGTCGACAGCTGCTGTGACACCTGGGAGCTGAGCTACTGGTTTGAGGATCGCCTGGTCGGCTCCGCCATCCTCGATCGCGGCGAAACGGCCGTGTCCGCGGTCTATTGCTGCTACGACCCCCGCGTGCCCGGCCAGTCGATCGGAGTCTTCTCCGTCATGCAGCACGTAGAACTGTGTCGCCAGTGGCAATTGCGCTGGCTTTATCTGGGTTACTGGGTCCCGGGCAGCCGCGCCATGCAGTACAAAGCCGGCTATCGGCCCCATGAGCTGCGCCTTGGCGGGCACTGGCAGCCCGGTGAGGTCTGAATGTGCGGGCGTTTCACCCAGAAATCGCGGCCGCAAGAGCTGGTAGAGGCCTTTGAACTTGATGTTCTGCCAGAGGATTTGGGCCCCCGCTACAACATCGCCCCCACCCAGCCCGTGCTGGTGATCGCCAACCGCCCAGGGCCGCGCCGCGCAGAAACGATGGCGTGGGGCCTGACACCGCCGTGGAGTCCGCGGCCCGGATCGCCGACGCTGTTGGTCAACGCCCGCAGCGAGACCGCCGCGACCAAACCGAGCTTTCGCGACGCCCTGCGCTATCGCCGCGGCCTGTTGCTGATGGACGGCTTCTACGAGTGGCAGACCAACGGCAAGCACAAGCAGCCTTTCTGGTTTTTTCTGCCGGACCAGAGGCCCTTTGCCGTCGCCGCGCTGTGGCAGCTGCCGCCCCTTCAGCCCGCTGGGCAGGACGCCTTGCCGCAATTGTGCCTGCTGACTACAGGGCCGTGCGCGACTGTGGCGCCGATCCACGATCGCATGCCCGTGATCCTGCCGCCCGCGGCCTGGCCACAGTGGCTAGGTCAAACGCCCATGGATCAAGCGCAGTTGAGCGAGCTCATGCTGCCGTGGCAGGGCGAGATGCACAGCCGCGCTGTGGGCACCCGGGTCAATGACGCGCGCATCGAAGGCCCGCAGCTGATCGAGCCCAGCGCGCCGATCGCCCCGCGGTTGCTCTAGAATTTAAGGCTTTTGCCCTTGGACTAGCCCGCGCAGATAGTGCTCGCCCGCGCGATACGACGAACGCACCAGCGGTCCCGAGGCGCAATAGGCAAAACCCAGCTCCGCGGCGCGGTTTTTCCAGTGGTCAAACTCCGCCGGCTCGGCAAAGCGCACGACCTCTTGGTGCCACGGGCTGGGCCGCAGGTACTGACCCAGGGTCACCGCGTCGACTTGGTGGTCGCGCAAGGCCAGCAGCGCCGCTTCGACCTGATCCGCCGTCTCGCCAACGCCTAACATGATGGAAGACTTTGTGACCACGCCTGGCCGGTGGCGCTTGGCTTCCGCAAGCACCTCCAGGCTCTGGGCAAAGCTGGCCCGTCGGTCGCGCAGCAGGCGGGTACAGGCCTCCACCGTCTCAATGTTGTGGGCAAACACGTCCGGCCCGGCGTCGACCACCGTGTGGATGTCCCGGGCCACGCCCTGAAAATCCGGCGTCAACACTTCAACCAAGGTGTGCGGCGAGCGATCCTTGATGGCCCGCACCGTCGCGGCAAAATGGCCGGCGCCGCCGTCTTCTAGCTCGTCGCGGTTGACACTGGTCAGCACCACGTAATCCAGCCCCATCAGCGCCACTTGATCGGCGGCTTTGCGCGGCTCATCGGGGTCCAGCGGCGGCGGCAGCGGGTTGGACTTGATCGCGCAGAAGCGACAGGCCCGCGTGCACGTGTCGCCCATGAGCATCAGCGTCGCCGTGCCCTCATTCCAGCACTCGCCGATGTTGGGACACTGGGCTTCTTCGCAGACCGTGTGCAGCTGGCGATCGCGCAATTTACCTTTGATATCGGCATACCGTCCGCCGCCGGGCAGAGGCGCCCGCAGCCAAGGCGGCAAGCGCACGCGTTGCTTGCCCTGCTCGCGCTCCCGTTCGCGCAATAGCGCGGTCTTCTCCAGAGAAATACGCATCTCGCCTCGGAGCCCGTGAGCGTGTTCTGGATGGGAAGGACAGCTACGGACAGGATTGGTTTCTTTGAGGATTGGCGGCTCTGAATGGCCGCTCTTTCCATCCTCTCAGTTGCAGATCACCGCGGGGTCCAGGGCCGCCGGGGTCAGCGTCAGCACTTCGCCCACATCATCCAGGACTTCAGCGCCGACACTTCGCGTGCTCACTTGGCCCCCAGCCAGCAGCGCGCCTAGCCCCAGGGGCACCGCCGCCACGCCAAAACGCGGCCCGCCCAGGGGAATTTCGCTCAGCACCTCCAAGACCACCGGCTCCTCACCCGCCGGCAGCGTCTCCGGAGCGCGCAGCACCCACGCCGACGCCAAAGCGCAGTCATCGCTCGGGCCGCCATCGGGGCACACCGCGGTCAGCTGACTCGCCGCGACCAAGCCGCCGCCCAAAAGCACGCGCCGACCGTCCAGCGCCACGCCAATTCCCGCATACCCGGCGCGGACTTTAGCCTCGCCACCCCAACTCACCGTCTGCAAGTGGGCGGTCTTGGCGGTGCGGTTGACGGTCACGACATAAGTCAGCGCGTCCTTGGCGCTCAGCTTGGACTGCACCGTCACGCCGCCGGAGACCAGAAAGGTCAGCACGTCCGCGGTGCGCGCCAGGGGTACCACCACGGGGCCGACGGTCGACAAGTTGGCGTCCCCCAGCAACGAGGCCGCACCGGTCAGAGTCAACTTCTCAGAAACGCTCGATTCCGCTTGGACCAGCTCGCCCATCGCCTCGGCCTTGGGGGCCGTCTTGTCGGGGTTGACGGCGCCGCCCCAGACCACCACCGATCCGTCCTCAAAACTGAGCAGCGCCGGGCGAATCCGCGCCGCGTTGAGTTGAAAGGTGTTGGCCGTGCCGCTGCCGCCGGCGGCCACATCTTCTAAGGCGTTGAGACGCGTCGCTTTGTCGCGAATCTGGCCGTTGTCGCCTACGCCGCCGACAAACAGAATCGACTTGGCCAAGCGAATCGACGACGAGAACAGGTTGGCGCCCTCGCCGACATCGGCCTTGCTCTGGCGATTGCCGGGGGTCGCGCCCACCAGATCGATCAACTCGGCCTTGGCGCTCGGCAGGGCATCGGCAATGCTGCTCGGCATCAACAGCTTGACGGCGAACTTGGTCTCGTCGCCCGATCGCTGCAGCTTGAGCGCCCCGCCGACTACCAGCAAAGACGAGACGCCATCCTTAATCACTTCATGAACATGGGGCTGAATGCGCGCGACGGCCAGCTTGCCGCTTTGGCGAAAGTGACCCAGCCGCGCGTCGTAGAGGTCGACGGTCGCAGCCGCCTCGCCCGAGCCAAACCCGGCGTCCCAACTGCCCATTCCGCCGACCACTGCGGCATCGCCGCTCGACAGGGCCACCGATCCGGCCAGCGAGCGGGGCGACCCCAGCTTGGCCGCGCCGGTGGGACTGCCCGTGCACGCCAACTTGTCGCTGGGGGCCAGGAACAGCCGCACCGATTGGGTCGTGCCGCCGACCACCTTGACGCCGTCATTGCGGCCCAGATAAGCGACTTTCTTATCCTTTGTGCAACCAAAAACCTGCAAGTCTAGCGCGGAGGTCGCAGGCAAACCCTTGATCTCCCATGCGCCTTGCGTCAGCTTTGACCGCTCAATCTTGGACTTTCCAGTCTTCTGTTGGCTGCCAGTTGGCCCTTCAACTTGGGCGCTCCACTGCGCCACCACCGTTTGAATGTCCAGCGGCAGCTGCTTTTGGCCGTTGGTGGTATTCACGCAACCGCTGGTGGCCAAAGGAGCAAACCACAGAGCCATTCCCGGCTCTTGGGCTGGCGGTTCCGCGGTCTCCACACAGCTAGTCAGACCGACCAGACCCGTCAGAACGGCGATCGGCCCGCCGATCAGCCGCGACCGCGTCAAGACGCCGCGCCCAGCCCCTGGACCCCGCGTTGCCCGCTGGGCCACCTGCTGCGCCGCTTGCCCTGCCGATTTGCCCACCACCGCGCCGACTTGCTTCATCGCGCCAACCGCTGCGGGTGCCTGCTCCCGCGCCGACAGGGTACGATGCAACTGCCCTCGCTGCAACGCACTGGCGTCCGGCGAGGCGTCGATGTGACAAAGACGAGGCTGCAAGCGCAGTTGAATCGCGCGAAACCTTGACAGCTTTGCTTGGCCGCGCTTGCTTGGCGCTGGCCGATGCGGAATGATGCCGGCCACTGCGCGTGTTGTGCGCTGCTGGGGCTGTACGGGGGCGCATTTGCTGCGCGGACGACAGCGGGAGGCGCTAGGGCCATGGATTACCTGATCAAGGTCGGCGCATTTGTGCTGGTGTTTGGCCTGCTCATCGTGTTTCACGAGTTTGGCCACTTCGCCATCGCCCGGCTCATGGGCGTGCGGGTGCTGAATTTCGCGATCGGTTTTGGGCCGGTGATGGTCTCTTGGAAGCGCGGCCACACCGAATACAGCTGGCGGCTCCTGCCTTTGGGCGGCTACGTCAAAATGCTGGGCGACGATCCCACGGCGCCGGTGGACGCAGAAGTCGCCCGCGATCCTGAAGCGTTCCACAACAAGGCTGTTTGGCAACGCGCCCTGATCGTCGCGGCGGGGCCGATCTTTAACTTCTTGTTGCCGTTGATCGTGCTTTTTGGCAGCGCGCTGGCCTATGAGAGCGAGCTCGTGACGGCGCGGGTCGGCACGGTGGTCCCTGGCGGTCCCGCGGAAGCCGCAGGGCTCCTGCCAGGCGACCGCATCACCCACGTAAACGGCGCCGAAGTGCTCACCTTTGACGATCTGGTGCGCACGATCAGCGACCGCGCCGGGCAGAAAACCCCGCTCAAAGTGCAGCGCGGCGATCAGACGGTCGAGCTCGTGGCCGTGCCTCGCGAAGTGATCGGCGCCGGCGCTGCGGAGATCGGCATCGTCGAGCGCTTTGGCCGCATCATGCTTTATCCGGGCGAGCAGGTGCCCACGCTAGAAGTCACCCCCGGTTCGGCGGCGTGGCAAGCGGGCCTGCGCAGCGGCGATCGCCTGCAAACGGTCAGCGGGACCCCGGTAAAAACTTGGCGGCAAGCGCAGTTGGCTCTGCAGGCCAAGGCGGGTCAGAGCGTGGAGCTGACCTGGACGCCGCTGCAAAGCGACGCGCCTGTGCCAAGGGCCAAGCTCCGCGAAGCCTTCAAGCTGCAACACAAAGGCGCTACGGCCACCGCCAGTGTCACCACGCCCGCCGGCAACTCCGCGGCCCAAGCGCTGGGCCTGGCTCCGGGCCACCGACTCATCGGCCCCCTGTCCCAGGGCAGCGCTGAAGACAAGCAACTGGGCTTGCGCGCAGGCGATGTGCTCGTCCAGCTCGACGGTCAGCCGGTACAGAGCATTGAAGACGCGGTCGACCGCCTCAAGGCCCCGTATGAAGCGGTGCTGGCCCGCCCCGATTACGTCACCTGGCCGGCGGCCAAGCGCTTGGAGCGGCTCAGTGCAGCGATGAGCGATCGCGCCGTGGTCGTGCACCGGCCGCTGCGACCCGCCCAGCAGGGGCAAATGCGTCAACTGCTTCAGGACAGCGCCCTGATCAGCGGTCAGCGCCCGCCCGCCTCGCCGCTGGAGCGCTGGGTCAAAGAGCAGCCCGACGCCGCGGCGCAGGTGGAGCGCGGGTGGCTCGAGATCCAGGGGAAGATGCGCTTGCCGGTCAACCTCAACCGAGATGAGCGCCCCGAGCTGACCTTGGAGCTGACTTCGCTAGTAGACCGCAATGCCCCGGAAGTACAGCCTAATCCCCATCCAATTGCCCATGCCTTTCGCGTGACGGGCGCGGAATTCTGGCGCGGCGCGACGATCATCGCCGTCTCTACCGCAGAACTGCTCCGCGGCAATGTGCCGGTGCGCGACCTGGGCGGCCCCCTGCGCATGGCCCAGTTGACCAGTGAAGCGGCCGATCGCGGTTTTGAAGCGGTCTTGCGGCTCATCGCCTGGCTGTCGATCAACTTGGGTATCCTGAACCTGCTGCCCATTCCGCTGGTGGACGGCGGTCACCTGCTGTTCTTGGGGATCGAGGCGATCAAGCGCGAGCCGGTGTCGCTGCGGACGCGGCAAATGGCGGCGTATGTCGGGTTGACCTTCTTGGGCCTGCTGTTCCTGGTGGTGATGAAGAACGACGGCCAACGGCTGCTGCAATCGTGGTTGGCGCCGTGAGCCCGGCCGCGATACCTTCAACGCCGGACCTCAACGGCTGGTGGCTCGCCATCTCCACTTCCGCGGCCGACTGGAGCGTTTGGTTGGGCCGAGGCCGCGACGCCGAGCCGCCCTTTGCCGCCGGTCAGCAGCGCCTCTTGCCGGGCACCCGCGGACAGCCGCGCGATCTGGTGGGCGTCATTGACGATCTTCTCCAGACCCAGGGCCTTGCGCCGGCCGATCTCGCCGCACTGGTGCTGGACAGCGGGCCTGGGTCGTTTACCGGTCTCCGCATGGGCATGGCGACGGGTCGCGCCTTGGCCTGGAGCCTGAATTTGCCAGTGGCGGCGGTGCCAAGCCTGCAGGCCATGGCCGCTCAAGCCCTGGCCCTTGGGTCGAGCGCGCCGCTGGGCTGTGTCCTGGCCGCCCGTCGCGGTTGGTGGTATGCCGGCTGGTACGCCAATGCAGAGGCCGTGACCGCTCCGCCGCCCTGGGACGCCTCGCAGCTCAGCGACGCCGACCTCGGCCCAGCCCTGGCTGTTCGCGCGGTTGGGGCAGCCTGGGCAGGTGTCGGCCCCTTGCCTGAAGGTAACCCGGCTCGCACTTTGGCCGAGACGTGGCGCACCGATGCCACACCCCAGGCGTGTTGGGCGGCCTACATCGCGCGAAAGGCCGATCGCTGGGGGCCGGCCCAGCTCGCCCTGCCGGAATACTTGGGCGTCAGCGAAGCCGAGGCCGCCGCCCAGACGGTCATCGCCCAGGAACCCAGCGAAGCCGTCAGCCAATTGGCAGCCTCTTTGAGCCCATCGACCCCCTGGGCGCCCGACCGCTGAGCTCGGCCACTCCGCCCTCCCCTGGCCTTTGAGGCGAGTGCCTTGGAACCCTGGCGAAAGGAACTCGACCGCGTCCTTGGCTAGCTGGGCCGTTCGCAAGTTCATCTCCCTGCAAGCCGTGCCACCGCGCCGCGGCCGTCCAGGCGATCGGCTCAATTCGGGCCCCTTGCTTAGTAGCTTGTACACATACAGATTTCCGGCGATTAGCCCCGTAGATCGCCGCCTTTTCGGTTGGGTGAGCTTGCCTGTTTGGCCAGGAAGCGACACAATGGCAGTTTGGCGCGCGCAAGCTGCCGCCTTTCGCCCTTGCACCTGGGGCCCGGTTGACGAGGACGCCCTTAAGAATGGAGAGAACTTCTTTGCAGGCTGCGGCAACCAATAGACGGCAGGCGCCGTCAGGGCCGTCCCGGAGCCGGGAGAACTTGGCAGCGCTCCAATTCCAGGGAGACGCGGAGATGATGGCGCGGGCGGTCCCAACCTGGCGGAGTCAAGGTGGCGAAGACGCCCGGAACCGCCCGATGCAGCGCTGTTTTGCCCGATCTCTCCCCCTCGCCTCGGGCCTCCTTGCCGGGCGTCTGAACGCGGCAGATGCTGCCCTTCGCCCCTTGACGATCCCACAAAGCCCGCCGACTGGATCCAGGTGCGGCACGGCGGCGAGCGCCTTTGGGAGGCCCGCGTGAGGACCGATTCGCACCAGAATCCTCAG
>JBIKTV010000248.1:0-8359 GCA_044347905.1 Myxococcota bacterium | reverse complement strand
ATTTTCAATCGACCTGACACACAGACGCTGTCGAAAAGGACGGACGCCTGCGGTCAGGCATTTTTCGGCGTGCGCGATCCTCGGGGTTTTCGACTGGCGCTGGACTCGTCTGCCCAGCCCAGGGTGCGATCGACGTGGAGCATGCCGTTGGCTGACACGGCCATCGACGGAATTCTCGCCAACAGCAGCGCTCAAGGCCGCGCAGTATCACGTCCGACAGTAGCCTGGCAACCTCTAACTACCTCCAACTAGCTACAGTCCGAGCAAGCGCACGGCAATGCGCGAAGGATTCGTCCCCCCGCTCAGCTGCGCCGTCCAGACCAGCGCAATTCGCCCGTTGCTCCAGGCCGCCGCGGCGGGCAGCACCCGACTTCCCTGCTCGCCGGGCAGCTGGGGGCCACCGAGGTCAAGCAGCTGACAGTCCCATGCGTCCAGAGCGCGCCAATGGCGCCGTCCCCAGATTCCAAAGGGCGGCTGACCGGGGTTGTGCCACACCGCTAAGGCCCTCTCCGCAGAGAGCAGCACCGCAGGCGCCGCGCCCGGATACGTGCCGGTAGGGTCGGTGTCCAGGATTTGGGCCGCCCCCGCCGCCACCCCGGCCTGTGGAGGCTGGGGCCAGGCCGCACTTAGCTTGCGCCCGCGGATGTCCACCTTGTCGGTCGAGCCCACGGTGTCTCCAGCCTTGAACATCAGTAGGGTTTCGCCGTTTGGATAGCCCGCGACTGCCGGCAGCGCTTCATACGGCTTGGCCCCTGGGGACAGTTGCAGCACCGCCGATGCCGCTATCCCGCCTTCGCCAAAGACTCTCCCGCGGATGAGCTGCGGGCCTTTGCCGGGCAGCGTCGCCTCCCACACCAGCAGCGCTTGCCCGCCGGTCAATGCGGCGATCGCAGGCGAACTCGCAGGTTCCCCCGTCGCGGACGCGCCCGAGTCGAGCTCGCCGGTCAGCGGCGTGCCGTCGGGGTTGATGAGGCGAGCCCAAACCGTAGGTCCGCCGCCGCTCTTGGGATTGCCGACCCATGCCGCCATCAGTCGGTCGTTTCGCAGACGCACTAGCACCGGTTGAATGATGTTGCTGCTGCCCGTGGCGAGGCCCAAGGGCGTGGCGTTGATCTGCATCGGAGCGCCCATCAGCGCACTGCCGTCGGCCGCGACCTGCTGAACAAAGTACGCCGCCGCATTCTGCGCCTGGAGTTCGCTGCGCCAGAGCAGCAACCACGAGCCGTCGGCCATCGCAGCCACGGACGGGGCGAAGTGCATCGCAAGGCCCGGCCCCGGCGCAGGACTCACCGCCAAGGTCGCGCTCAAAGCCTGCCCGGCGGCGCCAAACACGCGCACCTTGATCTGCAGGCCTGCGTCAAAGTAGCTGCCGGCCGACCAAGCCACCGCAAAGGCGCCATCGTCGCGCGCAGCCACCGCGGGCCAGGCCTGATCTGCGGGGCCTGAGTCATCGGCATAGAACCCCGTCTGCGGCGCACAGACCCCGCCGGCAAGACAAACCGCACCGGCAGAGCACTTGACCGTCGCGCAATCCGGCGATTGAAACGGCGCCACTTCGATGCACGGCCCATCAACGCCGGCGACCAGGGTGCCAAGCGGCTGGTCGGGCCCCAGGTCCACAACTCCGCCGGCGGCATCAGCGCTGTCAGAGGGCGCGTCTGCAGTGGCGTCCGCGGGCGTGTCGGGGGCGGTGTCAGCGGCGATGTCGGAGGCAGTCTCAGGGCCGCTATCTGCTTGAGCGCCAGCATCTCCGGGTGCTTGTCCGCTTGTGTCCGCGTCCGTCGCCGTGACAGCATCGGCCGGGGCTTGGGTCTGGGTTTCATGGGCCGCGTCGGCAGCCCCGTCGGCATCGCCCGCCGCAGCGCCGGATTTGGCATCCATCAGCGAATTCGCAGGTGTCGTGGCATCATCGGCACAGGCCGCAAGCGCGGCGCAGGCTACAGCAGCCGCAGAGATCCAGAGAACACCACGCATTGCCCATCCTGCTGCGGTAACGGCCGCGGTTGAAGCCGCCGCAGTGTAGGGTTCGCCCCGCTGCATTTCCAAGCGCACGCCAGTCAAGCCGGCTCGGACAGGTGCCAGGCCATTGTCTGATGGCGAGAATCACGATGTTTTTTTTGCAGTCCCCACTGGGCTTCCAACCTGCAGAATTGCCGATTCGGCGGGGTACCGTGCCCGACAAGCCGCCGCCGCGCTCAAAGCATCGTCGCAGACACTAGGCCCGGCCCGTGAACGAGCCCGGTCGCATTCGGAATCGCCTCCTGCGGGAACAGCCGCCGCGTCGCCCAGAGGCTGTCCTGCCAGTCAAGCCACTCCGCCAGCTGGCAGGCGCTCAAGCGGCCATCCAGTCGCTGGTCCAGCGCTTCACCGGCGCTGCATCGGTCGCGGACACTGCCGGTGGGCAGCTGTACCGGGGCCTTGCCGTCGTGCACAAAGGCCAGGCGCTCGCCGATGCGTCCAACAAGCAGTGGATAGGCCTGGCGGTCGCCAAAGATGCTGCGCCCGGTCAGACTGTTGGGTTGATCCGGCGTATCAAGAAGTTGCAGCAGTGTGGGCGCGACGTCGCGGCTCCCAGACAGCACCGCCAGCCTCTGGGGCAGCTGGTGGCCCGGATCGTGAGCCACGGGATGGGGGCAAAGTCCGCGCGGTCCTGTGGAGTTGGAAAGATCTCCTTGGGCGTAAGGCCGACAAACGCGGCGTGATCCGCCGTGAGCATCCAGAGAGTCTGGTCGCGGCGCTTGGGGTCCAGCAGGAATTTACCCAGGCGCCCCATGGCCTTGTCTGAACAGTGATACGAGGCGAGCAGCTTCTGGGCCGCCGCCGAGTCGGGCACGTCGCTCACCGCGGGGGCGCCGTTGGCCAAGCGCGGCAGGTCGCATTCAGGGCCGGCCATCCCCGGGTCGTGGGTGTCCAAGGTCAGCATCACCAGCAGAAATGGCCGGCCGTCGATCTCGCGCTGCCTCTCTAGTCGGGTCACGATCTCCTGTGTGTAGGCGACCAAGGTGTCGTCATGGGGCCCCCAAGGACCGCTTAAAGCCTGGGGAAAGCGCGCCATGACCTGGTGCAACCCGTGGACTTCGTCAAAACCGTGCTGGCGCAGAAACTGCTCTTTGCCGGTGATTTCGCTCAACGCCCCCTGCACAAACACCGCGCGGTAGCCCTGGGCCTTGAGCAAATCGGCGACACACGTGTAGGCGGCTTGCCCCGCCACGCTAGCCCCAGGGCGCAGATCCGCAGGGTGGGTAGAGGGGTGAATCGAGCAGAGCACAGAGACCATTGCGGCAATCGTCGGCGAAGAGGTGTTGTACAGGCCGTCGACGCGGGTCATCTGCGCTGAGAGCCGGCCGATTTCCGGCATCAGGCCTTGGTAGCGCCCGGACAATTCGTGAACAAACAGGCCATTGACCGACTCCATCAGCGTGATCACGGCGTTGGGTCGGGCGATGGCCCCGGGTCGCCGCGGGTAGGGCAACGGGGGCAGGTCAAAGCCCTGACGGAACAGCGGAAAGGCCATGTCGGGCGTGGTTTTCGCGTCGACTAGGCCTAGCCTTTGCCAGTGGGCCCAGGTTTCTGGATTTGGCCGACGGATGGGCTGCTGGCGGTCGGGATCGGCCAAGGCCTTCGTCGCCTGAACCAGCCAGTTGATCTCTGGAATCAGCCGCGGATGGTGGAGGTGCGGTGCAAAGCGCACGCCATCGCGCACGGCCCAAGCCGCTGCGGTGCTGGCAAGACAGGCAAATACCAGCGGAATCCACGCAACGTGAGCGGCGCCCAGCTGGGTGAAGGCCGGCCTCGCCGCCTGGGCATCGCGCTTCGCCAAGTCCATGGCCACCAGCGCCGTTGTCAGGGCGGCGGCCAGCGCCCCCAACACCCTGAAATCGCCGATACTGCCGGCAAATCCGTGATCCAGATAGAGAAACGCATCAGCCGACCAGTGCGCCCCCACCATGTAGCAGTGCGCCAGGTCCAGCCAGCGCAGCACCACGGAACCGGCCAAGGCCAAGCGGAGCACCCGCCCAACGCCTGCCAAACCGCCCAGGGCGCTCCAGCGCAGCCAGGCCAGCAGGGCCCCCAACAAGGCCGCATCCCAGGCGATTCCCTTGATCAATTCGCGAACGGACGGGCGGTCCAGACTCCCCACCCCGGTCAGGTACCAACCCAACAGGCGCAGGGCCAGCAAACCGGCCAGAAGCAGCCAGGACCAGCGGGTCGGCCACAGCGCGGCGGCCAAGCTCCGAGCCGAGTCGATCAACGCCGGGCGCACAGCAATCGGGGCAAGTTGGGGCTCGCTCATCAGGTCTGCAGAGCCGCTGGGGGTGCGGCGTAGACAGACAGCGTAGGTGAGCCCCAAAGGCCCGGGCAAACCGCAATTGCCCGCTCCGCAGCGGCATGTTCGCCGGTTAATCGATTCGCGTCAGAGAATTAGACCAATTCGTAGGAAATCTGTGAATAGGTTTAGAATTGTGCTTGACGCGAAGGGGCAGAGGCCTAGCCCAGGGGAGTCTACGCGGTCAGCGCCACACAAGCCGAGCGACCATGGCCATGTGGCAAAGGGCTGCGACGATGACCAGGGCGTGAAAAATCTCGTGGTAGCCAAACAGCCGCGGCCACGGATCCGGACGTCGCCGGGCGTAAATCACCGCCCCCACGGTGTAGCAGACGCCGCCCGCCCCCATGAGCGCCAAGCCGGTCGGCCCCAGGCCTTGGACCACCGCGCGCCACTCGCTCATCACCAGCCAGCCGAGCAGAACATACAGCAGGGCAGACAGGGGCTTAGGCGCATGAACCCAGGCCAGCGACTTGATCATCCCCAGCGCCGCGCCCACCCAGGCCAGCACCAGCAGCCGATGGCCACTCGCCTCGGGCAGAGCCAGGAGAGCAACCGGCGTATAGGTGCCTGCAATAAGAAGGTAAATCGCCGAGTGGTCCAGGCGGCGCAGCCAGGCCCGCGTCCCCGGCTGCCAGTTGGGGCGATGGTACAGGGCGCTGGCGCCAAAAAGCCCAGACACGCTGCCGACATACACCGCCAGGGCCAGCGCAGTCGTGCCTGGGGGGGCCATCGCAGTCATGGCGATCCCGCTGATCAGGCTGAGAAAGAAGGCGATCTGGTGCGAAACTCCGCGCCACTTTGGCTTGAGCACCGCTTTCTGGGCCGCGGTGGGCTCCACAAACGCTAGAGGTTCTGGGAAAGACTCATTTTCTGTGGGAATGTCGGCCATGCGAACCTTGCCAGTTGGGGGCCTCAGGGTCGCACTTCTGGGCCGGCGCGTCCACGCACCCTTGCTTGGCGCCGGACGGCCATCGAACTTCTCAAGCAATTTCAGGACCTATGCTAGCCCCTGAGCCTGAGCCGCCGCCCTCATGCGAGCCGCCAACACCAACAGCCGCGCCGCCTGGAGCACCGCCGGCTCCGTGTCCCACGCCCGCGCATGGCTCGCCACGCTGGTAGAGCGACTCACCTGCTCCTTAGAGCTGCGCGGCGGCAGGGGAATCGGCGCAATCCTCCCGCCCGCCCGCTCTAGACGCGGATCCCACGCATGGGGCGCCAGCTTGCCCAGCCACTGCAGCAACAGCAGGTAATTACTGGTTGAAGACGCTGTCTTGCTCTGACCCAACCCGGAGTAATCCAGGGCATCGCTGTCCAGCCGCAGCCACGCGTCCGCTCCGTGCGGGTCGGCGCGCCGCAGCCACACAAGGCAAAAGAAACTGCTGTCCAGGCTATGGCTTGTATCGCTTTCCACCTTCTTGCTGGCGATCGGCACACCCATGGCGAGCTTGACCGCGCTGGTCTTCTTGGTCGTGGTCACCGTGGTCAGGCTTTGGCCGGCGTCGGCCCGGCACGGCAACACCGCCCCGACATCGCCCCAGCTGGCCCGCAGCCCCTGACCTCCGCGCGCTGCCACGGCCAAACCCTCTTGGCTCAAAGTAAAACTCCGCGCCTCCAGCAATTCGTGGGGCAGGTCCAGCGCCGCCCGCGCCATCGGCCACGCCTCTACACCTGCCGCACGCAGCCGCGCCGCAGTCTGTCGCACCGGCTCCACCTGATCGTTCCACGCCGCCAGCCACGGCAGCCCGCGCAGCAGCAGTTGGCGCTGATCGTAAGCCGCTGCACCCACGACCGCGGCCAGCTCGCGCGCCGCCGCCTCCACATCGCGCGCTGGGGGAACTAGCAACACGGCGTACATCTTCGCCTCCAGGATCGGCCACAAAACCGCCAATTCCGTTTGCTGTCCGCGGAATTGACGTAAGGGGGGGTTGCGAATTTAGCCGATGTCGCCCAGCAGGGTGTGCAAGCCGATGCCGCGAAGTTTTGCCAAGGGATACCGGTTGTTGGCGTCATCGCGCGCTCGCCCCTGCAGATCGCGCAGCAGCGGGTGCTCCAGGGCCAACAGCGTATGGCGATGGCCTTGGGCCCGCGGCCGGTCGGGCAGGTGATCGGCGGTGCGCGCCGCCCAAAAGTGCAGCCGCCCCAAGGGAAACGGCGAATGCTCGACGGAAATGCCGCGCTCAAACAGCGCCAGTGCCTGGTCCAAGTGGCCGCGCCTCAGGGCCACCGCGCCGCCCATGAGCTGAAGGGTCGGCTCGTCGGGGAGCAATTCCGCAGCCGTGGCAAGGTGAAAGCCCACCTCATGGGGGTCGCCGCCCTGAGCCTCAAGCTGCGCCGCCCGCAGGTAGTGGCGGTGGGCCATCTGGCCGGGACCGCTGTCAAACCTGGACACAGTGGCGTGGACCGGCGCCTGATCGATGGGCAATTCCTGCACGCCCACGGGCTGATCCCAGTCCCAATCGACCACAAATGCCCCACCGCGCCCCGTGGGACACCGCCCCACAGACAGGTGAAACTGCCGGCGCTGCGGGTCGGACACCACCGACTGCACGCTCGTCGCCTGGGCCAGCACCCCGCCGGCGACCCGCTCCATCCCCGGCTCATCGGCGTCATGGCCATCGCCCAGCCAGCCAAAAAGCCCAGGCACATCTAAGGGCTGGCCGCACCTTGCCTGCGTCGCCGCGTGCTCCAGGCGCTTGAGGCGGCTGTGGGAGTGCCAAGTCCAGCCCGGCGACGGCGCCAGTTCGCGGTGGCGCAATTCGTCCGACAGGTAGTGGTTCGTGCAGGTCCGCCAGGGATTGCCCGCCTGGGGACCCGTCACCGCGACCCCACCGGCATGGCACTCGATGACCGCTGCCCGGCCCTCCGCCGCGGAAGAGATCGACAGCCCCCAGGTCGACGACACGGTGCGCTCGCGGACAATCGCCTCCGCTTCCGCCAGTGTCGAGGCCTTGCGCACGATGTCATGGCACAGATCGACCACGCCCGCGCCAGAAAACGACACCTCGCGGTGCAAGCGCGTGTGCGGCGTCACCGTCAGCCCCGCCTTATTCCACGCCGACACCCCAGGGGTATCGCCGCCGCGCGTCGTAGCGAAGGCATAGCGCAACCCCTTGTCAGGCGTGCAGAAAACCACTGCGGGCGCGGCGTCCCACACGCCAACCCCGGGAAAATCAAAGTTGCGGCCGTGGAGCAAGCGGCCGTCCTCCGTCGCCTCGCCCCAGGCCATCAGCGTCGAACAGGCCGGCACGGCCCGGCGCATCCATGCGTCAGAGAACGGCCCCAGGTCATAGCGCCCCGCCAGCCCTACGGCGTTTTGGAACACGTCCATGGCCAAAATGTGCCGCGAATCCGCCGGATGCTGGCCACACGCCTGCAAAAAGGCATCTGTGCGCCCCCGCAGCTCGGCCGGTCGGTGCTTCTCCATGCGCCGGGTCAGGGCATCCAGCAGCGGCCTGGCCAGCACCGGCAGGGCGCGCTCCTGGGGGCGAATGGCGCTGCCGCGGATCATCTGCTCGACCATGCTGCGGTAATAGGCCGCCGTCGCTTCCCAACCGCCCACTTGGCGCAGGAGCCGGCCGTGCTGGGCGCCCATGTCGCGCTCGGAACCGCGGAGGTGAAAAACCGCCAGCGGCAGCGGCTGCGCAGAAAGATCAAGGGCGCTCAGAGCTTGACGGATGGGCTGCACGCGGGCCTCCATGGCAAGGGCCGGCGGCACCTGCGAGGCCAGCCCCTACACCGCCACAGCGTGGCGAATCGCGCGGGCCGGGTCAATGCGCTCCAATTCCGCAAGCGCAAAGTCGAACTGAATCCCTTTGGTTCCCCTGCGTCCTACAGCCTGGCCCTGGCAACTACCGCAACGCAGCGGACAAGCCGAGGGCAATCGCGTATCATGCACCGCCGCTCGGGCGATCTGCCCCCTGCCCGGCCCATGCAGCCCCTTGGAGACAAATTCATGTTGTTTCATCGACCTTTTGCCGTCCTTGCCGCGGCCGCGACGCTGGCGCTTCCCCTGGGTGGCTGCGACGCATT
>JBIKTV010000247.1:0-8423 GCA_044347905.1 Myxococcota bacterium | reverse complement strand
GGCAAAATGGGCAATTGTCTATGCAGTGTGTGCGGTTCTAAGTGGGTCCCCCTCGTCCGCTACCGCCGGCACGCCTCCTCCGCTGCGCCTGGGCATGGAGCTGGGCTCGAGCTGGCTGGGCGGCGATCTGCTCGTAGACGTCGTGCCCACGGTCGAATTGGCCAGCCGGCGCTTGCAGATCGGCCTGGGCGCGCCCCTGCGCCTGCGCGTGCACGACGCCGATCCCAAGGACAGCTGTGCGACCCCGGGGCTCCGCTGCCAGGACTGGGACCGCTGGAGCGACTGGACCCGCCTGCTGCGCCACCTGGACATCGGCGACAGCCGCGACCCCTACCAGCTGCACGTGGGCGACCTGACCGGGGTGACCTTGGGCCACGGCGAGTTGCTCTGGCGCTACTACAACAATCAGTTGTTTAATGAGTGGAATCCCGGCGTTTACCTGACAGCTCAGCAGCGCGACTGGGGCTTCTCCGCGGTCATGCGCAACGCCCTGGAGTGGAGCATGGCGGCGGCGCGGGCCAGCGGCAAACCGGTGACGCGCGGCTGGTGGCGGTCCCTGGAGTTTGGCGTGCAGGCGGCGGTCGAACGGCGCAGCCGCGGCGTAGTCAGCGACATTCCCGCCGGCGGCTGGCGTTTTCATCAGGAATTGTCAAGTGATCCGCAGATCAACGTCGTCCTGGACTTGTCGCAACCGCTCCTGAGCGGCCAGGGCTGGCTGCTGGGCAGTTGGCTGGCGGGCGGGGTCCAGGGCGTCGATCAGCCGGCGCTGGGCGGCCACTTTGGCTTGCGCCTGCACGCGGCCTCGGCCACGCGATCGCTGGCGATCACCGCGGAAGGCCGTGTGGGTGACCCAGGCTATCTACCTGCTCGCTTTGACCCAAGCTACGAACTGACCTTGGCCGGCGCCCGCACCGCCGCTTCGCCAGTATCCGGGGCTCAATGGGGCGGCCGCGGCTCCCTAGAAATGTCCGCCAGCGGCATCGGCCGCACGGTGCTGGCGTGGGACCAATTTGGCGATGCCCGTCAGCGCGGCCACCTGTGGCTGTTTAGCGATCTCAGCCGCGACTGGAGCCTGCGCCTTTACGCCAGCGCCAATTTCCTCAGCAGCGACGCGGCGAGACGCCTAGGCCCAGCGCTCATCCCCGGCTACCCCGACCAGCCCGACTGGCAGGGCTTTGTCAGCGGCCGCCTCAGAATCCAGGGGCCCTGGTACTTCTCAGCCTCTGCCGGCAGGCGCTGGTTCTGGCGCACCGGCGTCTATAGCGGCGACTACCACCCCCAGCGCGCCGAAACTGAGGTGCGCATCGCCCTGGGCTGGGACGGCGGCAGCTAATCGTGGAGTCACCGCTGCGCGGCGCTCAGACTGTTGGCGCCCTCCGGGCGAGAGTGGTTTTGGCTTTCATCACAAAGTTTTGCAAGGGATTGAACCATCGCTGTCGCAGCGCCGCTTCATCGCTCCATGTATTCGCGCGCGTCGCCTTGCCCCCCTTGACCCCTCCTCCTTTACTCTCTACCCCTTCACCTCGTTTTCACTTGCAAATTTCAAATGGCGTCTGCGACCAGGGCACTCGCCCGCCGCGAACGAAGTGATGCGGCGGTGTGAACCGTCTAGAGCCCTGCCGGCCCCAACCTAACCCAGCCGCGAACGAAGTCATGCGGCGGTGTGAACCGCCTAGAGCCTTGCCGGCCCCAACCTAACCCAGCCGCGAACGAAGTGATGCGGCGGTGTGAACGGGCAAGAGCCTTGCCGGCCCCAACCTAACCCAGCCGCGAACGAAGTCATGCGGCGGTGTGAACCGTCTAGAGCCCTGCCGGCCCCAACCTAACCCAGCCGCGAGCGAAGTCAGCGGCGGCGTGAACCGTCGAAAGAGCTTGCGGCCCACCCAGCAGCTTGGGCGCAGAGCTAGAAAATCCGGGCCGCGGGCGGCCCAGATTTTTACGCTCTGCGCCCAAGCCCCCCGCCCGCGCCGCGGCGCTGCCGGCCCGGGAAGCAAGAACCTAGCCCAACAGCGCGGACCAACAGGGGGACACCCGTTCAGGGCCGGAGCGCTTGCGGCCCACCCAGCAGCTTGGGCGCAGAGCCAGAAAATCCGGGCCGCGGGCGGCCCAGATTTTTTGCGCTCTGCGCCCAAGATTGACCAGCGCAGCGATTTCGGGTTCAATCTTGCGCTCCGCGCTGCCCTGCTCTGGGGTAGCGAGATCGCCTCTGCCGCTGGCGACCACCGGAAATTAGCAGGCAAGACAACAGGTTAAATGGCGTTTGGCCCCAGGCCAGCGCCCCCTGCGCGAGGAAGTCATGCTCGACCAAATGCGTCGCCACAGCCGGTCGACGTTCATTTACGTGCTGTTCGGCATCCTGATCGCCGTGTTCATCTTGACGTTCAACACCGCGTCGCGCGTAGATTCTGCGGCGGCCGTGGACGTCTCGGCGATGGCTCAGGTCGGCGACACCACCTTGACCGGTGTGGACCTCAATTTGGGCATGATCCTCTCTGCCGATCCGCCGCCGCCTGCTCTCTCCGCGTTTGAGAAGCTGCAGGCCAAGCAGATGTACGAGGGAACCCGCCTCGTGCGGTCGGGCGTGGCCGGTGAGTTGGCGCGGTTGACGCCGTTCACTGGGGCCGTGCCGGCTTCTAAGCTAGAGAAACTCTTGGTTGAAATGACTGAGTCCGTGCTGGTGGCCCAAGAGGCCAAGAAGCTCGGTCTGGCCGTCAGCGACACGGAATTGGCCAAGCGCGTGGTGGCCCTGCAGCGCGCCAACGGCGTCTCGCTGACCGACGAGAACGGCAACTTTGATCCCAAGAAATACGACCAGTTCGTGCGCTTCAGCCTGGGCACCAGCAAGGCCCAGCTAGAAGATTTCCTGCGCCGCGAGATCCTGCGCGACAAGCTGGCGCAGATCGTCACCAGCGGCATCGTCGCTTCGCCGGCGGAAATTGACGCGCTGTACCGCGCTGATCGCCAGCGTCCGCGCCTGGAGATGGTGGTGGTCGACGCGCAGAGCGCCGCCAAGGCCGTCACGGTGACCGATGCCGAGGCCGAGGCCTTTGCCGCCGCCAATGCCGACAAGATCGCCGCCGAGTACAAGGCTCAGGAGAGCAAGTACAAGGTTTCGGACAAGTATAACCTCCGGGGCATCCTGATCGCCGCCGCTGCTGCGGACGATGACGCCGACGAGGCCAAGAAGAAGGAAGCCAACGATCAGCGCGCCGCCAAGCGCGGGGCCGCGGAAGCCATCAAGGCCGATCTCGACAAGGCTTGGGCCGGCGAAACCGCCCTGGACCCGGTCGCGCCGCCTTCTGACGATCCGGACAAGCCGGCGGTGGCCGTGGGCGACCCCAAGAAGGCTACGGAACTGGAAGGCGCGGAGAAGACCGCCCGCCTGATCAACCACTTCTCCAAGATCGCCAAAGAGAAGTCGGAAGACGCCATCTACAAGGACGAAGGCGGCAAGTACGTGGAGGATTACGACGGCGACAAGCTCGAGCGCCAGCCCTTTGGCCCCGCGGTCAAGGCGGCGGTGCTGGGCGCCCAGGAAGGTCAGCTGATCGGCCCGGTGGAAGGCAAGAAGGGCTGGTGGCTGTTGGTGGTCGAAAAGAAGATCGCCGGCAGCGAGACCTCGCTGGAAGTTGCCAAGATCGAGCTGGCCAAGGGCTTGATGGTCAAGGATAAAGTTGAGAAGGAGCTGGACGGCATCGCCCAAGGCGTGCTGTTGGCCGCCCAGGGGACCCCCACCAGCGCGCTGGCTGAAGTGGTCAAGCTGTGGGCCAAGTCCAAGGGTCTGCCGGAAGACGCCCTGTCGGCCACCGACGCGCCGCCGATGGGCAAGAGCCCGTTTGACAAGCTGCAGGACCTGTCTGAGTTGTTCCCGCAGCTGGCCAAGGGCGACAGCGCCGATGACGTGCCGCTGGTGGGCAAGAACCCGGAGATGGCCAAGGCCGTTTACGCACTGACCCAGGCCAAGCCGCTGGCGGGCAAGGTGTTTAAGTCTGAGGATGGCAAGACCCGCTACGTGGTGCGCTTGGCGGCGGACAAAGCCAATGACGAAGCGGCGATGGCCAAGGGCAAGGCGGAAGTGGGCCGGGCGCTGACCTCGCTGCGCCGCCAGGAAGCCTATCGCGCCTTTGCGCAAAAGCTCATCGCCCAGGCCAAGGCCGACGGCAAGATCAAGGAGACCGAGGCGTATTCGCTCAAGCTCAAGGAAGAGCAGGCGCGCATCGCCGACGAGATCAAGCGCGCAGGCGGCGGCGAAGCGGCTCCGGCGGTGCAGGGCGCTCCGGGCGGTGGCGGCATCGGTCTGCGGATCAACGGCAAAGAAGTCAACATTGAACAGCCCGCGGGCGGCGCCCCTCAGGCCCCGACGGCTCCAGCCCCTGCCGCGCCGGCTCCAGCGGGGAATGCGCCGGCCAAGTAGCCGAGCCTCCGCCGCAGGTGCTGCCGATCGCCCCTTCGATCCGGCAGACCTGCGGACCATGGCTTACGGCGATGCCGCGGATCTCCTAGACGAGACAGATGATTTTGCTCGCGACACCGTGGACTTTGTCCGCGACGCAGAGGACGACGGTCCCGGCGACGATCCAGATCCCCAAGACCTCCTGTACCAGCAGCGCGCCGAGTACGCGGCCGATCCGGACACCGGTCCAGACGGCGCCTACGACTTTGCTCCCCACGCCCACGTGCTGCCGGGCCAAGTCGCCGACCCTGGCGAAAAACGCGCTCTGGCTGCGGTTTTTGACTTTGAGACCCGCCTAAAGACCGCCCCGGAACGGCCCGGCGTCTACCTGATGCACGATCGCAGCGGCCAATTGGTCTATATCGGCAAGGCCTCTAACCTGCGGGCGCGCTTGCGCCAGTACGCCCAGGGCCAGGACGAGCGCTTCTTTGTGCGCCAGCTCCGCCAATTGCTTGGGGCGATTGAGCTGATCGTTACTTCGACCGAGAAAGAAGCGCTGCTGCTCGAAAACGAGCTGATCAAGCGCCATCAGCCGCGTTTTAACGTCAAGCTCAAGGACGACAAGCGCTTTTTGCACTTGCGCCTGGACACCCGCCAGCCCTATCCGCGCCTGCAAGTGGTGCGGCGGCCGGCCCAAGATGGCGCGCTGTACTTTGGTCCCTACGCCTCGGCTTCGTCGGCGCGCCAGGTGATTGGCCAAATTAATCGGCACTTTCAGCTGCGCACCTGTCCCGACAGCATCTTTCGCAACCGCGTGCGGCCGTGTCTGGAGTACCAGATCCACCGCTGTCTGGGGCCGTGCGTGCTGCCGGTGGATCAGGACGACTACGCCGCCCACGTCAAGGATGTGTCGCTGTTTCTGAGCGGTCGGCGCAGTGAGCTGGTCGGGCGGCTCAAAAAGCGCATGGCGGAGGCGGCAGAAGCCGAGCACTACGAGCGCGCCGGGCGCCACCGCGATCAACTCCGGGCGATTGAGACGAGCCTGGAGCAGCAGTCGACCGTGCTGGCCCAACACCGCCAGAGCATGGACGCGATTGGGATTTATCGAGAAGGCGCGCGCGCTTGTGTGGCGGTGCTGACTTTTCGCGAGGGCACGCTGCTGACCCACCACGGCCACTTGCTCAAGGACCAGGAGTGGAGCGACGCCGAAGTGGTCGCCGGCTTCTGCCAGTGGCTGTACGACCAAGGCCAGGCGGTGCCCGACGAGCTGCTGTTGCCCGTTGAGGTCGCCGATCAAGAGGTGCTGGCCGAGTGGCTGACGGATTTGCGCAAGCAGCGGGCCCACTTGTCGGCGGAGATCGCGCCGCGGGCCAAGGTGGAGGTGGTGAGCCCGGAGCGCGGGGTGCGGGCCAAGCTGCTGCAAGCCGCCGCGGACAACGCCAAGCAGACCTTTGAAGATCGCGCCCGCAAGTCGGCCAGCCAGGCGGCGACCCTGCTGGGGCTGCAGAGCCGGCTGCGTCTCAAGAAACTGCCTCGCCGCATCGAGTGTTACGACATCAGCAACATCCAGGGCACCGATCCGACGGGCTCGATGTCCGTGGCGTGGGACGGCGCGCTGGCCCCGCGCGAGTACCGGACTTTTGCCGTGCGATCCATGGAGACCCCCAACGATTTCGCGATGCTGTATGAAGTCTTGGGTCGGCGGTTTGAGCGGGTGCAGAGCCACGGCTGGCCCCTGCCAGACCTGGTGATGATCGACGGCGGCAAGGGCCAGCTCAAGATGGCCGAAGCGGTGCTGGCCGAACTGGGCATCCAGGGCGTCGAGCTGTGCAGCTTGGCCAAAGCCCGCACCCAGGACAGCGACGATCTGGGCCCCAGCCAGAGCTCGGCCGAGCGCGTGTTCCTGCCGGGGGTGAAGAATCCCCTGGTGTTGCCGCAAAATTCCAATGAAATCTACCTGCTGACCCAGCTGCGCGACGAAGCCCACCGCCTGGCCATTGGCCTGCACCGCAAGCGCCGAGACAAGCGCACCCTGGTCAGCCGCCTCGACAAAGTCCCGGGCGTGGGCCCGCAGCGCAAAAAGGCCTTGCTAGAAGCCTTTGGCTCGGTGCAGGGGGTGCGCGATGCGGCGGAGGCCGACGTGGCGGCGATTCCCGGGGTCGGCGAAGGCCTAGCGCGGCGCATTCAGCTGGCCCTGGGGCGCAAGGCGGCGGGAGAAGTCGCGCCTCAAGAGCCGGAATTGCCAGAGCTGGAGGAGGGGGACCCACTTGTAACCACAGCTGATGGCTAGGAAATGTGCCGATCGCCGCTGCGGTTACTTGGGCTTGCTCATGTCCTTGACGGTGGTCCCCAGCGGCGGCGTCCACTCAAACAGCTTGTCGTCCGCGGCTTCGTAGCGCACGTCGCGCCAAACGAGATCGGTGCTGTCTCCCACGGGGTCCACCAGCTTAGAAGCCTTGACGGCATAAGTGGTTTTGTCGACCACCAGGGTCAGCGACCGCAGCGTCTGCGTCCCTTGCTTGGGCGTCAGCCGCAGCGCCAGGGTGCCGGGCAGGGCGGACGGCACCAGCTCCAGGGCAAAATCGCGGGCCAAATTGCCTTGCCCCACCAGGTATTGGGTGGCTTGGTACACCTGGCTGTTCTTGACCGGCACCTTGACGGCCAGGCGCTCGCGGCGCTCATACGACCACAGCACCTCGCCGTTGCAGAAGTAGAACACCTCTTCACCCGGGTAATCCCAGCGCATTTTGCCCTGCTGGTCCTTGGCCGGGTCGCCCTTCTTTAGCCAGGCAGAGCCCTCGCGCTTGAGCCCGGTCGACAAGCCCTTCTTGGTCACCACCTGGGTAAAATTGGCACGGAATCCAGGCTGTTTGGCGTAGAACGCCTCCAGACCGTTGGCCACCTGCTGGGCGGTCACCGCGGCGGCGTCGGCTGGTTGCCCCGGATCGGCGGGCTTTTCGGCGGGTCCTGCCTTTTCCGCGGGTCCTGCCTTGTCTGGGGGGGCCGCTTTGTCGGCAGCTCCCGGCTGAGCGGCAGCAGCGGGCTTGGCGCTGGCTGGCGTCGCAGTTTTCTTAGCCGTTTTAGGCTGTTTGGCGGCCTTGGCCGGCTTGGAGGCCTTGGCGGCTTCGGCGACGTCTGGTAATGCGCTCGCCCCCGCGGCCAGCAGCGCCAGCTGCAGGGCCCAAGCCAAGGTCTTGCGGTAGTTCCTCTCGATCGCCACGCTGTCCTCCTCGTCGCCCATCTGCCGAACTCGAGCCGGCCTGCGAGCATCGCACGGTCGGCGCGTCTGCAAAACGCCGCAGGGCTCAAAAACTTCGCGGCGCCGTTCCAGGCTTGCGCGGGCGACAGCGCGTTATTGGAATAAGATCTGCAATATCAAACTGTTGTCCGCCACTGGTTCCGCGATGTCCTTGGGGGGATGTAATAGTTTCAGGTGGTTGCCTTGAGCGCCTGAGGATTTCTGGCGGGCTCGGCGCTGCGTGGTACGGTCAAGCGCAATTCGCTGCCCAGGATTGGCCGTTCGGCCGCCGCGCGGCGCCCCCTCTCTCTCGCTTCTTGCAAGGTGCGCCATGGCCAAGGCCTCCGCGTCTGTCCCCTCCAACGATTCGCGCGCCGCGGCCCCAGCGGACGGTGCGGCATCGCGCAAGTCCAAGCCCGCTGCGGCGCCTGGGCCCGGCGATGTGCGCCAGAGCGAATTGCGCGGCGAATGGGTCGGCATCGTGCTCTTTGGCGCCGGCGCGGCTTTTGCCCTGGCGCTGGTGTCGCACGATCCCCGCGATATGGCGATCGTCGCCGCTGGCCAGGGCCACCAAGAGGTCGCCAACTGGCTCGGCCCGGTCGGCGCGCGCATGGCCGATTTGCTCTTGCACTTTCTGGGTTTGGGCGCCTTCTTGCTCGACGGCCTGGTGCTGGTGCTGGCCCTGGCCACGCTGACCGGACGGATGAGCGCGCCTCGGCCGCGGGTCGCCCTGGGCTTGGCGGGGGCGAGCCTGTCTCTGCTGGTGCTGCTGCATCTGGTGGCGCAGCGCTG
>JBIKTV010000246.1:0-8492 GCA_044347905.1 Myxococcota bacterium | reverse complement strand
AGCCCTCTTGCCCTCAGGTGCGCCAGTACGCCGAAGCGCGCCGGAAAATCGCTGGCGAATTGTCGATGGCGGCCAAGCTTGCGGCGCTTGGGACGGGCGAATTGCACCACGCGTCGCCCACGGTGCGCTTGCTGGGCTTTCAGCTGGCGACAGCCGAATGGGCCTTGCACCAGGCGCAGTTAGTCCAGGCCATCGCTGCGGAAGCCGATCCCAAGGTCCAGCGCGCCCAGCTGCACTTTGCCTTTCGCGCCGCCTTGGCGCAGGGGGGCTTGGCAGAGCTTTTTTCCTGGACCCAAGCGCAGTTGCCCAGCTGGGCCGGGTCGGAGCGCCAGGGGCTGCGCCTCGCCGCTGCAGAGAGACTGGCGCGGGCCGCGGCGGTGGACTTGCCGGCCGACCCTTCGCGCGCCGATCAGCTGTGCAATTGGGCGGCGGGGGAGCTGAAAACCCCAGACGCGCTGCAGCGATCGGCGATGTGCTTGGCGGTAGCGCCGGCGTGCCCAGGGTTGGCGACCGCGCGCTTGGCGGAGGCGGGGATCTCAGCGCAAGAGGCCGAGGCCTGTGCCACCGGGCTGTTGGCCGGCTGGTGCGAGGCGCCGGGCTACGCGACCGCCGATGATCAAGCCTATCAAGGGTTTGTGCAGGAGCTCGCCCGCGCTCCCCAGGATGGCCGGCCCAGTTTTGGCCTGATCCAGCGGCTGGCCTGCGCCAGGGCTTTGGCCTTGCCAGAGGCGCAGTTGTCGCCCGAGGCCCGGGCCTGGAAGGGGCGCGCGCGGTTTGCCAGCCCGGCGGAGCTTCGCTCGCTGTTGGTGCGGCTGGTGGAGTCGGACACGCCCAGCGGTTTTGTCCGCGCGGAGGCCCTGCGCACCGCCCGCGACCTCGGCGTGGCCAAAGGCCAACTCGACGCATGGCGCCGCCGCTGGGGCAAGGCCGAATTTGGCGTTGAAGGCCAGCTGCGCCGGGCTTTGGAGCCCTAGCGGTTGCGGATTTGTCGACGTTGATCGGCGCAATTCGCTTGAAAAGTCAGATAATTGCAGGTGGGTCCCCCCATTTGGCGCGGCGGAGTTCGCCGGACCTGTTGGCAGAAGCCCCGGGCAAGCGTATCCTGTCGCGCCCTTTGTACCAGCCGGCGGCTTTGGCCCGCCGCACTGGTCGAGACGTCACCCCTCTTTTGGAGATTCCCGATGAAGCCGAGCAAGTCCATCGTCCTGGTCGCCGGAAAGCGCACTCCCTTCACCGCTTTTTGCGGTTCGTTCAAGGACATGACGGCGACCGACCTGGGCGTGGCGGCGGCCAAGGCCACCCTGCAGTCGGCGGGCGTCGATCCCGCCAAGGTCGACGCGGTGGTGTTTGGCAACGTCTGCCAGACCTCGCAGGACGCCATTTACCTGGCGCGCCACATCGGCCTGCGCTCGGGGTGCCGCGTTGAGGTGCCGGGGCTCACGCTCAACCGCCTGTGCGGCTCGGGCTTTGAGGCGGTGGTGCAGGCAGCTCAGCTGATTGAACTCGGCGAAGCGGAAGTGGTTTTGGCCGGCGGTGCCGAGTCGATGACCCAGGCTCCCCACGTGGTGCGCGGCGCTCGCTCGGCGCTGCCGTTTGGCAAGGGCCCGCTGCTCGAGGACACCCTCTGGTCGTGCCTGACCGACACGCAGACCGGCATGATGATGGCCAACACCGCAGAAAAGCTGGCGCGGACCCACGAGATCGACCGGCAGGCGGTGGACAATTACGCCCTGCAGACCCAGCAGCGCTACGCGGCGGCCCTGGCGGCGGGCATCTACGCGGACGAAATCGCTCCGGTCGAAGTGGCGACGCGCAAGGGCCCGCTGCTCATCAGCAAAGACGAGCACCCCAAGCCGGACACCACCCTGGAGATCCTCGCCAAGCTCAAGCCGGCGTTTGACAAGGAAGGCGTGGTGACGGCCGGCAACGCCTCTGGCATCGTCGACGGCGCCGCGGCGCTGCTGGTGACCACGGCCGAGCGCGCCCAGGCAGAAGGCTGGCCGGTGCTTGCGAAATTCGTTTCGTCGGCGGCGGTGGGCTGCGATCCCACGGTCATGGGCATCGGCCCGGTGCCCGCGGTGCGCGCGGCCCTGAGCCAGGCCCAGCTGAGCGTGGGCGATATCGATTTCTTTGAAGTCAATGAGGCCTTTGCCCCGCAGTACCTGGCCGTGGCCAAGGACCTGGGCCTGCCCAATGACAAGACCAACGTCCACGGCGGTGCTATCGCCCTGGGCCATCCCCTCGCCGCCTCGGGCGCGCGCATCCTGATCCACCTGGCCCTGCATCTGCAGCGCACGGGGGCCAAGTATGCGTGCGGTTCGGCCTGTATCGGCGGCGGCCAGGGCATCGCAGTGATCCTGCAGAGCGCCTGAGCGCAAGAGCAAAAGTTCTACAAAGGAAACCTAGTGACTAGAAAACGAAAGTCCGCAGACAAGCCCGCGTCCACCCAGAGAGAATCTGCCCAGCAGCAGCAGCACCGCCCGGCGGTTCACCCCACGGCGCTTCAGCTGCTGCCGCTTGGCGGCGTCGGCCGAATCGGCATGAACGCGATGCTGCTGGGTTGCGGCGATGACTGGCTGCTGCTCGACTGCGGGGTGATGTTCCCCGAGCCCGACCAGACCGGCGTCGAGCTGGTGCTGCCGTCGCTGGCCATGCTGGGGGCGTTCAAGGATCGCATTCGGGCGATCGTCATCACCCACGGCCATGAAGACCACATCGGCGCGGTGCCGTATGCGCTTAAGGTCTTGGAATGCCCGGTGTATGCCACGCGATTCACGATCGGTTTGCTGCAGCACAAGCTCAAGGAGCACGGTCTGGTGGACAGCGCCGAGCTGCACATCGTCAAGCCTGGCATGCGCACGCAGATTGGGCCGTTTGATATCGGCTACTTGCGCGTGACCCACTCGATCCCGGACTGCGTGTCGCTGGCGATCCGCACGCCGGTCGGCAACATGGTATTCACCGGCGACTTCAAGATCGAAGAGGGGATCCGCGACGGCCAACTGTTTGACACAGAAGGCTTTCGCGCCTTTGGCGATGAGGGCGTCGACCTGCTGCTGTCCGACTCCACCAACGCCGAAGTGCCGGGGTGGACGGGCAAAGAGAGCTCGGTCGGCACCCACTTGCGCGAGGTGTTTGCGCGCTGCAAGGGGCGCATTCTGGTTGGGCTTTTTGCGTCCAACATCTACCGCGTGCATGAGATTATCGACGCCGCGCGCCACTGCGGCCGCTATTGCACCACCGCGGGCAAGTCGCTGCAGCGCTATATCGAGTGCGCCAACAGCTTTACCAACATGCCGTTTGACGCGGATGACCTGATAGAGCTGAAGGATATTGAGAAGTACGACGACGACGAGCTGGTGATTCTCTGCACCGGCTCGCAAGCGGAACCGCGGGCGGCCCTGGCGCGCATCGCCAACGGCAGCCACCCGGAGCTGAGCGTCAAGCCGACCGACACGGTGGTGCTCTCCGCGCGGCAGATCCCCGGCAATGAGCGGCGCATTCACCAGATGCTCAACGATTTCGCGCGTCGCGGCGCCCACGTGATCTACCCGCGCAATGACCGCGGCATCCACGTGTCGGGCCACGCTTGCCAAGACGAGCTCAAGACCATGCTGGAGCTTGTGCGGCCGCGCTGCTTCATCCCGGTGCACGGCGAGTACACATTCCTCCAGACTCATGCGGACATGGCCCGCGAGCTGGGCGTCAAGCACGTCTCGCTGATTGAGAATGGCCACCACACAGAAGTTGGCCCGGACGGCATCCGCAACCTCGCGGTGCGCAACGTGGAACCGTGGTACGGCGACGGCATGACCTACGGCGACGCCGACATGATCGAGCTCAAGGCGCGCCTGCAGCTGGCCTGGAACGGCGTGGTCGCGGTGGAAATGGACCTGTGGCGTCAGCGCGGCGTCGTGACCGGCCGAGCCCGGGTGCGCCACAGCGGCGTTTACCACGGCGCCGGCGAGCTGGAGAAGGACGCAGAAAGCCTGCTGCAGCGCTGGCTTGCGGATATCGACGCCAAGACCCCGGAGGCAGCGATTGAGGGCACGGTGATCGCCCAGGTGCGCCGGGTCGTCAAGCGCTACACGCCGCGCAAGCCGGTGGTGCTGGCCTTTGCCCGTTGGCACGACGGCGCGCCCAAGGAAGGCTGAACATGGCGCCGCCCAAGACAAATCCCCCGGTTCGCTCCAATCCGCGCTTGCCGGCCCAGCCGTCGGCCCCCGTGGCCCCCAAGCAGCCGGCCAAACCTGCGGGCAAGCCCGGGGCCAAGCCGGTGATGGCGGTCAAGGTGGCGTCGGCTCAGGCAAAGCCGGCAAACGCTGGGGTTTCGCTGACTCAAGCCGCGCCGCGCAAGCCCGTCAGCAGCCTGAGGGTCATCCGCGCGGAGTACATCGCCTCGGTCAAGGGCATTGGCGAAGTGCCGGCCGGGCCGCCGGAGATTGCGATTGTCGGCCGGTCCAACGTCGGCAAGTCGTCGCTGCTCAACGCCATGTGCAACCACCAGGGCTTGGCGCGCACCAGCAAGACCCCGGGGCGCACCCAGGCGATCAACCTGTTTGACGCCACGCTGTCGAGCGGCCAGATGCTGCGCCTAGTGGACCTGCCGGGCTTTGGCCACGCCGAAGTGTCCAAGAAGCTGATGTCTGAGTTCAGTGAGATGATTCAGTTCTTCTTGCTGGCCTCTGAGCATTTGCGCTTGGTGCTGATTCTGCAGGACAGCCGCCGCGAGCGCGATGACGACGCGATTGGCTTTGCCCAGTGGCTGCGCGACAACAATGTGCCGTGCGCGGTGGTGGCCACCAAGGCCGATGAAGTCTCCAAGACCAAGATCGGCTCCATCACCTACCGGCTGCAGCACGAGTTTGGCCTTGCCCGGCCGGCCTTGGCCGTATCCGTGCGCGATGGGCGGGGCATTGACGAGCTGCTGGTCAACCTGCGCAACATCGCCTACGGCCAGCCCAAAGCCAAAAAGGCCGGTGCCCCCAAGCCGGGCGGCAAGCAAGACTAGCCCATGGCCAATCCCGTGCACGTTCGCTTCGCCACCGCGGACGATCTAGAGGCGCTGCTGGCCCTAGAGCGCGCTTGCTTTGACGATCCATGGAAAATGCCCAGCCTGACCGCGGAGTTGCCGGTGGGTCCCCCCAGCCAGGATCACCACCGCGCTTGGGTGGCACTTGAGCAGGGGGCGGTCGTCGGCAGTCTGCTGGCCTGGCGGCTGTTTGAGACCTGCGAGATCAACCGCGTGGCCACTCTGCCGGCCTCTAGGGGCCGCGGGATCGGCAAGGCGCTGGTCCAGGCCTGTTTGGCGTTTTGCGAGGCGGAAGGGGCCTTCCAGGCGCTGCTAGAGGTGCGCGCAGACAATGTCGCGGCGATCGCCCTGTACCGCTCGTGCGGCTTTGACACCACCGGCCGGCGCAAACGCTACTACGCGGACGGCAGCGACGCGCTGATCATGACCCGGGCCCTGCGACCGCCGCCGATCTAGCTCATCGGCCAGCCATCGGATAATGACCCTTCGGACAGGGACCGGGTACTTGTCTACCCTTTGAAATTACTCACGACAACCTCGCGCACTTCGCCGCGGGCGTCGGCCTTGGAGTTCACCGCGCGCGCCGCCCACACCGTGTCGATGTTCCACCGGCCGTACAGGTCGCGGATGAACGGGCAGTCGCTGTTGGACAGCAGCCAGCGCACGCCCATGCGGTCCAGCTCGCCGCAGATGTCGGCCAGATCAGCCTGAGACTGCGCCGAAAAGCTGCCGCCGCTGTAGGCGTTGAACGAGCTGGTGGCGGTCAGCGGGTGGTACGGCGGGTCCAGGTAGACAAAGTCCAAGCCGTGGTCGCGGGCCAGCTGCGGCCAAGCGCGGAAATCGGTCTGCACCACCGCGGTCCCCTGCAGGGCCTTAGACGCAGCGCGAAGGCGCGGTTCCTGAGCGATCGCCGGGTTTTCGTAGCGGCCGTGCGGAGAATTGAACCGGCCACCGGCATTTTCGCGCCACAGGCCGTTAAAGCAGGTGCGGTTGAGAAAAAGCATCCGCGCGGCCCTCTCAACCGGGCTCAGCGCCACGTCGATGGGGTGGCGGTTGCGCATCCAGTAGAAATACTCGGCGCGGCCTTCGGCATCGGCGCTCAGGTACGCGGTCTCATGCTGGCGGAGCTCGCCGATCAACTCGCCCGGCTGGTCGCGCACCATGGTCAGGGCGTTGACGATATCGACGGAGCGGTCGCCCAGCAGCGCGTGGTCCAAGCGCCCTTGGCTGCGCAGGTGAAAAAACAGCGCGCCGCCGCCGGTAAAGACTTCGCCATAGCGCACCTTGCCTTGGGGCATGTGCTTCTCTAGCTGGCTGATCAGCTTGCCTTTTCCCCCGACCCACTTGAGAAACGGCGTCGCCGTCACCGGCCTCTCGATCGCCGGCAGCAGAGATTCCTGACTGTTGTCAAGGTCAATGCGCCGATCGCGGCGGGGCAGGGGGCGGATCTGGGCGACTGTGTTCACGGTTCCTCCGGTCAAGCGACGCAGAGGAGTGTGCAACAGCTGGATCATCTGTCGATTTTTTCGATCGCGGCGATCGTCTTGCCAGCGATCGCTTGGCACTCAGGCGGATCGCGATTTCCGATCCGTTTCAGGGGGTTGGATCGCCAAGATCCCTCAAAAGCTTAGGTAGATCGCCGCAACTATCCACAGATCGCTGCGCAGAGGCAGGTCGCTAACTATTGGAATGTCATGTCGATTTCGCGTCAACTCTCGCGAAGGCTGCCAGGGGATCGGCCGCTCCGGCCAGAGAACAGCTCGCGCGCAAGAAAGCTGTTGATTCGTCCAGATGTTGCTGGCCTCCCCCTTGCGCAAATGCCGCGCTCGCCCTATCTCTTGTCGGCCTCGCAGCGGCCGGTCCACCGCCGTGCTTTGCAGCGTCTGGCGCAGTTCGGCGGGCTCAGCCTCGCCCCCATCTCCGCGTTCCTTTCTGTCAGCCCGGCGACCCGATCGCCACCAGGAGTCCTATGAGCGTCCTCGTTACCAAGCAAGCCCCCGATTTTACTGCTGATGCCGTGATGGCCGACGGCAGCTTTGGCAGCCTGAGCCTGTCCTCGCTGAAGGGCAAGTACGTGGTGCTGTTCTTCTATCCCCTCGACTTCACCTTTGTCTGCCCGACCGAAATCATCGCCTTTGACCACCGCGTCAAGGAGTTTGAGGCCCGCGGTGTCCAGGTCGTCGGCGTCTCGGTCGACAGCAAGTTCAGCCACTGGGCTTGGCGCAACACCAAGGTCAAGGACGGCGGCATTGGCCCCGTGCAGTTCCCCCTGGTCTCGGACCTGGGCGGCGACATCGGCAAGGCCTACGACGTGCTGTTTGACGGCAAGAAGGCCCTGCGCGCCTCGTTCCTGATCGACAAGAACGGCGTCGTTCAGCACCAGGTGGTCAACGCCCTGGGCCTGGGCCGCAACATCGACGAGATGCTCCGCATGGTGGACGCCCTGCAGTTCAACGAAGAGAACGGCGAAGTCTGCCCCGCGGGTTGGGAGAAGGGCGACTCCGGCATGCAGGGCAGCGCGGAAGGCGTGGCTTCTTACCTGGCCAAGAACGCCAAGAAGCTGTAGTTCTTTCAGGCAAGTTGCAGGTTCTAGCAGGAGGCGGGCGTGGTCTGGTCGCGGTTCTTTTGTTTCCGTCCGGGCGCGCCCGCCTTCTTGCTGTTTTCCCTTCCCCTGGCGGCTGGGTCTAGCGGTTGCGTGCGCGACCTGGACTACCAGACCATCAGCGGCGAGGCGCTCTATCAGGCCCGCTGTGCCACCTGCCACGGCCAGCTGGGCGACGGCGATGGTCCCGCAGCCCGCGGGTTGCAGCCCCTGCCGCGCAGTCTCAGCGCCGCCAGCTGGCAGGACGCGGTCACGGACGACCACCTCCGCACCACCATCGTGCACGGCGGCACCAGTGTGGGCCGCACCAGCCGAATGCCGCCGCAGCCGGACCTGGCCAGCCACCCAGAAGCGCTGGAGAGGCTGGTCAAGCACGTGCGGGCGCTCAAGCGAGCTAAATAGCTGATTGCATTGATACTGTCAGTGGATATCTGTTCTAGAACCGCGCCAGAATCGTCACGTTGGGGCTGATCTGCACCAGCGAGAACTCTTCGACCGTGCCCAGCAGCGTCGGGCTGGCTTTGACCCAAGCGGCGGCCAGCTCCAGGCCCACAAACACCGGCTTGTACCCCAGCCACAGCGCCGCGCTGCCGCCAATGTGGTGCGACCAGCCCTCCGTGTCGGTGTTGGGGATGTAATCGTTGACGATTAGCTTGGTCGCCTCGTCCAGAATCGGGATGTCGGGCGTCATGCTGAATTTGTGGCGCGAAAGCAGGTAGTGCGGGCCGATTTGCCACCAGCCGTAGCGCCCAAGCTTCTGGCCGATCTGCGCCCCCAGGTGCAGGGAGTGGCGGCTCGCTTCAGGAATCTTGAGGAATTCCAGGACATCCTGGATGACCGACGGCGCCTTGCCGCTGG
>JBIKTV010000244.1:0-8545 GCA_044347905.1 Myxococcota bacterium | reverse complement strand
AAGGACCCGGCGCCGGCCAAGCCTGCCGCCGCGGAGCCCAGCGACGATCAGAAAGAAGCCGCCAAGTTCGCGGCGCTGGGCCAGAAGGCCCCGAGTCCCAAGCTCAAAGTTCTTTACCTGCGCAAGGCGACGGAGAAGGACCCGAGCAACGGCAAGTACAAGTCGATGCTCAAGCAGGCCGAAGACGAGTTGGCCAAGCAGCAGCCGTAGCCGGCGGAGGGCGGTGCGCGGGAGATGGCTGACAGCCGTGTCATGCTGGCGCGATTCCCGATGCCCCTTGCTCACTGGCGCGAGCTGACACAATGCATTGGCATGCTTTGAAAAACCTGGAAAGCGCCCTGGGCCCGCCGCGGGTTGGCACGCTTCTCGCTACACAAGCGGGGCAGCGACGGTTCCGGGGTTGGCGGCAGGTGCTGACAGCTCGGGTGGCACGCTCGCTGGCCCACCTGGGGTGCTTGGGTCCGCTGTTGCTGGCGGGCTGCATTGTACCGGCACCGGTGGACGATGGAGTCCAAGTCGTGCCGCCTATTGTCCTGATCAAGAAAGAGAAACTTGACCCCAAGCTGCTCGAGCCCGTGCTGATTTCGCGGGCGTCGGAGGATGGCCGGGGCTTCAGCGCCCGCTCTGCAGTGGTGACGGCAGGAGGCGTAGCTTCACTGAATTACTACTGGTATTACGATTTTGACCCGACGGACGGCGGCAACCTCGACAAATACTCGATCTGCGGCAACCAGGACCAGTGCACAGTGTTCCCGTGTCAGTTGGTCAGCTACAGCCAGGACCAGCACGAGCTGATGTTGGTCGTGTCCAACAAGCCGCGCAATGACAAGCCTACGAATCCACATGATTTTCCCGAAGGAACTGCCCTGGATATGGCCGTGTGGACCCTGCAGTTGGAGGACGCATGCAAGTGATCCGAAGATCACAGCTGTTCCTGACGGCGTGGGCCCTGGCGGTCATGTCAGGTAGCGGCGCGTGCGGGGTGCTCAGCGTGGAAGAGCCGACCGCCAGCGGCATGTGCGCCCAGGATAGCGATTGTGCAGAAGGTCTGCGGTGTTATGACCAGCGCCTCTGTGTGGTTCGCCAGAGTCCGGCCTTTGCGGTGCAGGCGCGGCTGACGCCTCCGAGCGGTTCGGGCAAGATCGTCGAGCAGTTTGCCCTGCAGCTGGACGCGGCCATGCGCGGCGACACGGCGGCCCTGATGCTGGGGGAGCCGGCGCTGGTGCGGGGCACGGTCAAGCGGGCCGGTTCGTCGACCCTGGCGGCCTCGATCCCCGGGACGCTGGTGGCGAGCGCCCAGAGCCAGGACGGCACGGCGCTGAACTTTCAGGTGGCGTCGTTTGCCACGCTGCAGTCTTTTGCCGGTTCGCCGACCAAGCAGGGCTTTGAGTTGCGCGTTCAGCCCGGCTACACGTACACCGTGGTGTTTCGACCGGAGGCCGCGGAGCTGATTCCGCCGCACACCTCAAACATCACCGTGGGCGGATCGATCGACAACTGGAAGATCGAATTGCCAAGCGAAGATAAGCTGTTGCGTGTTCGCGGCCGGCTGCTGGCGGGCGGAGTGCCGCTGGTGGGGCTGCGGGCCTTCCTGATCGACGACGAAGGCAAGCTCGATTCCACCCGGGCCCTGGTCGATGGCAAAGGCGAGTTTGCCCTGTGGGTCGACCCGGCGGCCAAGCCCGGGCGGCTGCGCTTTGAGCCGGTGGACCTGGGGTCGGCGTTGCCGCAGGGCGAAACCGTAGGCGAAATCGATATTCACAAGGCCGCGCTCAAGGGCGAGCCGCTGGATCTGGGCGACCTGGACCTGGGGGCCATTGGCCCTGCGAGCGCGGTGACGCTGACAGCCGCGGCAGGCGGCCAGCCAGAAAGCGGTGCGCTGGTGCGGGTGCAGCGCTTGCTCAAGGCGGAGACGCAGGGGGTCAAAGCGTGGATCGAGGTTCACGGCCACACCGATGACGAAGGCCGCTGGAGCGCCGAGCTGCCCCCGGGGCCGATGGTGGTGTCGGTGATTCCCGAAGTGCACTCGGCGGCGGCGCGCTGGTCGGCAAAGGTCAAGGGAGAGTCGGGCCAATTGGCGATCGAGCTGGGCAAGAGGCCCGTGGTGATGGGCCAGGTGTTGGATTATCGCCAGCGGCCAGTGGCCCAAGCGACCTTGCGGATGCGCCGCGTGACGACTGGGGCTGGCGAGATCATGGCGGGGAGCACCACCTTGGGCGAGGCTGAGATTCAGGGCACCACAGATGCTCAAGGGCGCTTTGCCATGCCCGCCGACCTGGGCGGCTGGTGGCTGTGGGTGGCGCCGCGGCCTCAGGACGGCCTGCCGCGGGTGCTGGCGGCCCAGGTGGACCTGACGGCAGGATCTGTGCCGCCGCAGCTGGCCGTGGTGGTGCCGGCGCCGGTGCTGCTGGTCGGGCGCACGCTGACCGCAAAGGGCGTGGGGCTCGCCGGTGTCGCGGTGGACATCCTGGCCCAGCAGGCCCTGCATCCGCTGATCGGCTCAGCGGGGGCCAAGCGCGCGGGCATGCCGCTGCCGGGCGCCGACATCGCCTCGTCGCAAAACCGCCTGATTGGCAGCGCGACTAGCGGCAACGGCGGCGTGTTTGAGGTGCTGCTGGCACCGCCGCAAGCTCAGCCCTAATCGCCGCTGGGCTGAATCCGTCCGCGCCGCGCGGGCTCCCATGGGCAGCCGTGGACGCCGCCCGTGGGGAATGCCAAACTGTAGGCCTTTGCCGTGGGCTTTAGGTGCCGACGGAGTCAGTTCGGTTTGCTCTCGCGGCGTCGCCGCAGATCGGCATCGGTGATCGGGGCGCCCCACCCAGCGGACCAAGCAACAGCCGAGTTCTGCTCGTGGGTGACTTAGAACGGTGGCCCAACAGCTCCACCATTGAGGAAAACATGCACAAAGTCGTCATTATCGGCTCCGGTCCGGCAGGTCAGACCGCCGCCATCTACACCGCCCGCGCGCGTCTGGATCCCATCCTGTTTGAGGGCGGCTTTCTGTCCTCCGGTGACCTGATGTCGAGCGGCGGACAGCTGATGATCACCACTGAAGTGGAGAATTTTCCGGGCTTCCCCGACGGCGTGACCGGCCCTGAGCTGGTGGAGCGCGTTCGCGCCCAGGCCAAGAAATTTGGCACCGATCACCGCGAAGACGTGATTGACGAAGTGGATTTCTCCGGCTTTCCCCTCAAGCTCAAGACCGGCTCGGGCGAGTGGATTGAGACGGCCACGGTGATTATCGCCACGGGGGCCAATGCCCGCTGGCTCGGCATCCCCAGTGAGCAGACCTACATGAACCGCGGCGTGTCCGCCTGTGCGACCTGTGATGGGGCATTCTTTAAGGATGTTCATGTCTTGGTCGTCGGTGGCGGCGACACGGCCATGGAAGAGGCGCAGTTCCTGACGCGCTACGCCAGCCATGTCACCTTGGTTCACCGCCGCGACAGCTTTCGCGCCAGCAAGATCATGACCGATCGCGCCCTGAAAAACCCCAAGATCTCAGTGGAGTGGAACGCGGTGATCGACGAGGTGCTGGGCGACGGCAAGCGCGTGACCGGGGCGCGGCTGCGCTCGACCGTGGACGGGACGACCAAAGACGTGACGTGCGAAGGGATCTTTATGGCCATCGGCCACAGCCCCAACACCGCGGTGTTCAAGGGCCATATTGACCTGCGCGACGACGGCTACATTCAACTGAACGGCTTTACCAACACCTCTGCCAAGGGCGTGTTTGCCGCGGGCGACGTGGCGGATTCGCGCTACCGCCAAGCGATTTCGGCCGCGGGCATGGGCTGCATGGCGGCGATCGACGCGGAGAAACTGGTGGAAGAGTACGAGGCGAACGGCCTGATCAAGCACTGATCGCCCGCGAGACGCCACAGCAAAACGCGAACGGCCCCCTGCAGAAGGTGAACTCTGCAGGGGGCCGTTTGCTTTGAACTATGTGCGGCTAGTTAAACAGCCAGGTGATGCCGATGCCGCCGCGGATTTTCTGGTTCAGTCCGTGGGTAAGGGCGTTGTCATCGTAAATCTTGCGCGCGCTCGGGTTAAAGAAGTCCATCTCGAGCTTGCCCCAGGCGTTGAGCCGCGGCGTCACCATGAACTCGCCCTGCAGGCCAATGGGCAGCTCCCAGCCGGTGTCGCGGTCCTTGGGCTTGCCCTTGACGTCCGGATCGCCGTTGTAGCGGTCGGACCAGAAGCGGAACTGCCCGTAGATCGAGAAGGACGAGGTGTCGCCCAGTAGCAAGGAGGCCACGGGCTTGACGTGCATAGTGAAGGAGTTGCGCTCGCTCGGCCCCAAGCCGCCGCCCAGACCGCCCTGGACGCCAAAGGCAAAGGCGTTGGTGCCGACGACGCGGTAGGCGCCGGTCAAGACAAACTCGTTGATCACCCCGGAGATCGACACGTCCATTCCCGCAGCGACGTCATCGACCACGCCGGCCGAGATGGCAATCTGTATCGGCGCCGGCATACCCACGCCCACCTGGACGGTGCCCTTGCCGACATCGTTGACATGGGCCGACATCGGGTTGCTGCGGCGCACGATCCGCGGCGGCGGCGGCGGGATCATCTTGGCGGCCACCTTGGCGGTCTGACCGGCGAGCACCGGCACGTCGAATTCTTCGACCGATCCGCCGGGGCCATCCTCAATGATCTTCACCTTGTGCGCGCCCTCGGCCACGTCCAGCGTCAGCGGCGTGCTGCCCTTGACGGCGCCGTCTAGATAGACTTGGCCCTTCTTGCCCAGCGGCGCGCTGACTTCGATCTTGCCCATGGCCTGGAGCTTGGCGCTGACTTCGGTGGAGCGCTGGGCCTCGACGGTGACCGTGTCAGAGAAATTGGCGTAGCCGTCCGCGCGAACGGTGACCAGGTACTTGCCCGGAGGCAAATCGTCAAACATCGCCGGGGTTTTCTTCCACTCGCCGTCGCCAATGCGCGCCTGGGCGGCGGGGATGCTGGCGACCACACTAATGCTGCCGCGGCTGGCGGCGACGGCCTGGCGCGGGCTGAGCTGGGCGGTCTTGACCTCGCCGGCCTTGACCGCGAGGACCTGGCTCGCCGGCGGGTAGTTGGGCGCGCGGCACTCGACCACGTGGTCGCCGGCTTTGAGGCCGCTGATCCGCGCGGGCGGCGAGCCCTTGTCCTCGCCGTCGACAAAGATGACCGCCTTGGGGGCGTCGCACAGCACGGTCAGCTCGCCCGTGGGGCCGCTGGAGGCTTCGAGCACGCCGCTGACGGTCTCGCGCTGGCCCTCGCGGACTTGCACGGTCTGGCGGAACGACTTGTGCCCGTCCAGCGACAGGTCAACTTCGTAGTTGCCGGCGTCGAGATTCTCAATCACCTGCGGCGCCTTGCCTTTGGGCGCGCCGTTGAGCCGCACTTCTGCCCCAGCGGGCGCCGAGGACACGAGCAGCGAGCCCTTGGGCTTCTCCTGGGCTTTGAGCACCACCTCAAAAGTAGCGGTCTGGTTTTCCGTTACCTCCGCCCATTTCTCCCAATTCACAAAACCGGCCTTGCGCACCACGATCTGGTGGCGACCCGGAGCGACGCTGACTTTGATCGGCAGCTTGCCCTTGACCTCGCCGTCGACCGCCACTTCAGCGCCCAGCGCCGCCGCGTCGCCGCCCAAGTCCAAGGTGGCGGGCATGATCTTGCGCACGAGCTGGAAGTTGAAGGTGGTCAGCTTGGCCGCGACGGTCACGGTTTCCACCTTGTCTTCATAACCGGCGAGCTTAATAGAGATCTTGACCGGCCCCTGGGGCACGGCGACTTTCTTGAGCGGGGTCAGGCCCAGCAGCCGCGACGGCGCGGGCTCCAGCAGCGTGACCTCAGCACCCGGCGGCTGTGTGTCCAAGTTGATGGGGGAAGTCTTGATTTTTGCGGCCCAAGCCGGCGCGGCCATGGCGATCAGGGCCAAGACGGTGCAGAAAAAGGCCAGGGCGCGCGGCAGGGCCAAAGGCAGGCGTCCGCGGCGAAAGCTGAGTCGGTCGGTCATCGCCGGTCCTCTAGGTGCAGGTGCGGCGAGGGGGGCACAGCGCGCGAGAGACGTCTCATTTGCCCGCTTTTTGCCGTTTGCCGCAGCAGTTGGCGCAGATCGTAGCGTGGACCGCCGGAGGTGGCAAATCCGCGCCGGCCTGGGGCCCTGTGGCGTCGAGACCTTGCGGACCTTTGCAGCGATCAAGCCCGCCTGCAGCCCGCTAAAGCGCAGCGGTGAGGCCACCCCTTGCCAGCGACCGCGCCAGCGCGCTACAAGCCCACGGCAATCGCGGCCAAAGCCGCACGAGCTACGCCCATGGCAATCCAATTCTCCCCAGCGGCTGGCGACGAGATGGCTGAATTTGAAGCCTTGCTCGCCGAGTCCGGCCGCAGCACCCGCGCCCACTACAAGCCCGGCGACAAAGTGCGCGGCAAGGTCACGTTTATCGGCGAAAAGACCGCGACGCTGGACCTGAACGACGGCCAGGAAGGCCTGCTGGACCTCTCTGGCATGCGCGGCAAAGACGGCGAATTGCTGTTCAAGCTGGGCGATTTTGTGGACGCCTACGTGCTGCGGATTCGCGATCGCGTGGTGGAAGTGGCGCGGCAAATCTCCAAGAGCTCGATCAACATGGAAGTGTTGCACGAAGCGGCGGCGTCGCACGTGCCGGTCGATGGCATGGTCACCGCCACCAACAAAGGCGGCTACGTGGTGGATCTGGGCGGCGGCGCTCAGGGTTTCTGCCCGCACGCGATGATCGACATCCGCCGGGTGGAAGACGGCAACGCCTTTGTGGGCCAGAAATTGCGCTTTCGCGTCATGGAAGTGCGCAACAATAAAGATGTGTTGGTGTCGCGGCGCGCCTACTTGGAAGAAGAGCAGCAGCGCAAGGCGGAAGAGACCCGCCGGCTGCTCAAGCCCGGGGCTCGGCTTGAGGGGACCATCGTCAATGTCCGCGATTTTGGGGCGTTTGTCGATCTGGGCGGCGTGGAGGGCATGATTCCCGCCAGCGAGCTCGCCTACGGCAAGGTCAAGGTGCAGGAAGTGGTGCAGGTCGGCGAGAAAGTCTCGGTCGAGGTCATGCGCATCGAGCCCGGGGTCGACGGCAAGGGCCGGCCGCAAGAGCGTATTTCGCTGTCGATGCGCGCGCTTGCCCAAGATCCGTTTGAGCTGCTGGCCGCGCTGCTTCAGCCGGGGGTGGTGCTGGAAGGCCGGGTGCGCCGCGTTGAGCCCTTTGGCGCCTTTGTGGAAATCGTCCCCGGTGTGGAGGGCTTGATTCACGTCAGCGCTTTTGGCAAGCGGATCAACAAGCCCGGCGACGTGGTGCTGCCTGAGCAAAAGGCGCTGGTGCGGGTGCTTGCGGTCGATCCCGCGGCGCGGCGGCTGTCGCTGGCTTATGTGGCGGCGGACCAGCTCGAGAAAATTCTAGATCCCGCGGCGGCGGTGCCCGAGGCTGCCGGTGGCGCCAAAGTGGTGGGCGTGGCCCTGCCGCAAGAGAACCGCGGCGCGGGCGAAGGCCTGGCCTCGGCTCCCAGCAATGCCCGACCGGAAAGGGCGCGGGTGCCTTCGATCGGCGAATTGTTGAGCGTGACCGTCGATAAGCACGAGACCTTTGGCATCTACGTCACCTGGGGCGTCCCCGGTGCTTTGGGCCGCGGCCTGTTGCCGATCTCTGAAATGGCCCTGGCCAAGGGCGGGGATCCGCGCCGAAGCCTGCCTGTGGGTTCGACTTTGGACGCCGTGGTCATTGACGCGCGCCCAGACGGTCGGGTGCGCCTGTCGCAGATTGCCGCCGCCCAGGCCCGCGAGCAGGCCCAGGCCGCCAATTGGCTGTCCGAGCAGACTTCGCGCTCCTCTTCTGCCGGTGTGGGCTCCTTTGGCGAGGCTCTGATGGCCAGCCTGGGCAAAGGCAAGCGCTGATCGCAGCGGCAATCGGGCAAGGGTGGCGGCGTGAGCGGAGTGCTGGGCACGCTGACGGAGGAGCAACAGCAGGTCTGCCGGCTGCTGCCGTACCCGCTGGCGTCGGCTTGGCTCGAGGTGCTCTCTGCCGCCACCCCAGCGCAGCTGCAAGCTCGCCTGCACATTGAGATTGAGGTGATCACGCGGCTCTTGGCGGTGGTGGCGCTCTGCGATTATCTGCGCGGCCCGGTGGTGGACGCTGTGGAGGCGCAGATCCGCAGGCTGGACCGTCCTGAGCCCGAGGACTGGCTGGCGCTGATTCAAGCGGCCCTGGAAGCCCTTGCGGCGCGGCGCGATCCGCCGGTGCTGATGGCGGACATGCTTGTTTGGCGCGATCGGTCCACGCCAGCGGGGCCCCAGGGCTTGGCTCTTCTGGGCGAGCTGGTGCAGCGGCGCCGCGAGGCGATCACCAATGTCAGCATCGATGCCCCGCACGCCCCCCAGGCGGAGGCGCTGCTGGTGGCCACTGCGGCGCTGTTGACCTCCCTGCGGTGGTTGGGGGCGTGGCGGCTGCTGCGGGTCGTCGACCTGACCACGCTGCGTCACCGCGGCTTTGCCGGACATCTGCAGCTCTTTCAAGGGGCCGACGACTCGCCCGAGCCGCTC
>JBIKTV010000243.1:0-8549 GCA_044347905.1 Myxococcota bacterium | reverse complement strand
GCGGGGCCAGCGTGGCGGTGCTGCCAAATCGGTTGATTCGCCCAGCTAATTAGTGCGATCAGTCCTTTGCTTGTGCCAGGTGGCGTGGCTTGGCCTGCAGCGACAAAGCCCTGCGCGGCGGGCTGCACGCTGCGAAAGCTCTCTGTGACCTCGGCGGGCAGGCCATACTCGCCCAAAACGCAGCTGCAGACCCCGGCCAGGCAGGCCCGGTAGCTGCCGCAAGGGCTGCCGTCGGGCAACGGTTGGGCGCTGCACAGGCCGCTGGCCGGCTGACAGCCGTCGGTGGTGCAGGGGTTGCCGTCGTCGCAGTCTACGGCCACACCGCCGCCGCACTGGCCGCCTTGGCAGGTTTGGCCTTGGACGCACGCATCGCTGCCGGTGCACGGGCCCGCCAGGTCGACGGCGACGCAGGCCCCGGTGAGCGGCGCGCAGCTGGCCTCTTGGCAGATCCCGCTGGCGAGGCAGATTTTGGCCGGGCCCGCCGCGCAACTGCCGGCCGAGCAGCTGTCGGCCAGGGTGCACGCGTCGCCGTCGCTGCACGCCAGCTCAGACAGAGGCGCGAAGGCGCAAATTCCGCTGGCGGCGTCGCAGCTATCGGCGGTGCAGGCGTTGCCGTCCTGGCAATTCGCGGCCGCACCGGGCACGCACTGCCCGCCAGCGCACGCGTCGCCCGCGGTGCAGGCGCTGCCATCGCTGCACGGCGTGGCCTCCACCGGTGCCTGCACGCAACTGCCGGCGACGCATTCATCGGCGGTGCAGGGGTTTGCGTCGTTGCAGTCGCCGTCTAGCTGGCAGGCGCAGGTCCACGGCCCGCCCTTGCACCCGCCGCCGTCGCAGCTATCGCCCGTGGTGCAGGCCACGCCGTCGTCGCACAACACCGTCGCCGCCTTGGGAATTGCCGCGCACGCCCCGGTCTTGGGCTGGCAAGCGCCAGTCCAGCACGGCCCGCCGCCGCAGTCCAGCAGGGGGCCTGCGCTACAATTGCCTTTGCCGTCGCAGCTATCCGCCAGGGTGCAGGGGTTGCCGTCCTCACAGCTGCCGCCGCTCTGGGCGGGGGTCGCGACGCAGGCCCCCGTGGCAACTGAACACGCTTGGGGCGCGCAGGCCGAGCCCAGGCAGGGCAACATCGCGCCGCTGCTGCAGTTTCCCGCGCCGTCGCAGGCGTCTTGCTGGGTGCAGGGGTTGCCATCGCTGCAGGGTATGCCGGCGGCAACGGCCGTCAGCGCGCACTCGCCGGTGGCCGGGTCGCAAACGCCGGCGCGGCAGGTGGCCCCGGCGCAGATTTTGCCGGCGCCGGCCTGACAATTGCCCTTGCCGTCGCAGGTGAATTCGACGCAGGGGTTCGAGCCGGCGCAGGCCTGGCCGCTGGCCACCTCGGCGAGCCGACAGCTGCCGGCGACGCATTGCCAGGCGTAGCAGGCGCCCGCTTGCTGTTGCTGGTCGGCACAGGCTTGGTCCTGGGTGCAGGCGGTTCCCAGGGCTACGGCGTCGGCCTCGGCTCCACCGTCGAGCGCGTCTGCCGTCGCCGTGTCGGCGACCGCTGCCCCTTGCGCCCCAGCGGGCTCCGCTGGACCGCAGGCGCCGAGCCACGCCGCCGTGGCCAGCAGCAGCGTCGCCAGCGGCGCCATCGCCAACAGGTTGGCCCGCAGCCCCGCCCTGATCTGGCCGATCTGAATGGCGTGCGGATCCGTCATAGCGACAACCTTTGCGCAGATCGGTAGACCGCTTCGCCGCGACTCGGAGGCAAAGAGGCGCCTAGGCCCCGGCGTTTGGGGTAGCCGCCGGCAAAGCGAACGATGCCCCTCGCAGCCATGGTGCAATCGACCGCGGCGGGGACGCAAGCGGTCTTGTGCCCAGGCGCTCAGAAATCTGACCGTCTCAAGGTTGGATTCTCGCTGCACCCGCGTGGACGGCGCTCGGTGTCGGCCACCATCGCGGTGGTGCGATGGGCGGTCAGGGTGTTTGCGCGGCTCATGCTCAGGTGCTTCCCTAGGGGGCAGTGGCTGTCCCGTCGAGTTCTGACTGATCGATGGAAACGGCCTTGAACTCACGCTAGAATTCTCGACTGACTGCCCTGGCTGGCCAGCGTAGCCTTCAACTTAGCCGCGGCCATGCGCGCGGATTTCACCGCAGGGCAGTGAGCTTTTGGCCGCCGTGAACAGCCTGGGCGCCTCAGAGCCCGTGAAATATTCTGGATGTGAAAGAACACCCAATTGATAGCATTGGATTTTTCGGCACTCGCGGGCCTGGAGCCGACGTTCTTTCACATCCTTTCAGCGCTCGACCCGGCCGATGACCACCGCGGTGGGGACGATGTAGCCGCTGTCGAGCGAGGCCTGGCCAAACCAGCCGTAGCCTGTGCCCCCTCCGCTGGTCGGGTCGGTCGTGACGGCCAGCGTGCCGATGCCAAAGCCGCCGCGGTCGACCCGGCTGTCGTCTTGATGGCCCAGCGAGCCAGCAACCGCCATGAGGGCCAGCGCAACCAGCAATAGCTCAAGCGTCCTGGCCATCTCGCACCTCCAACGGCTTGGGGCGCGCCACGGACTCCAAGGATCTAGCTGAGGCAACAGCCTATTTTTGCGGAACTTTGCAGGTCGAGAGGCCAAACGGAAGGTACAGCGGGCAACGCGACGCCGCCGCGGTAGCGACAAAGATCAGCCCAGCATAGCCCCACGGGCCAATCGCCCCGGTGGCCGCAGCGGCGACAAGGCCAGCACCGGCGACAAAACGCACGACTCGATCGATGGTTCCCACGTTGACGTTCATCTGAACCTCCCCCACGGCTGTCGCCGCACCGGCGTTGAGAGCCAGCCAACGCCAAATGGGTTTGCGGTTACGCGCAGGCGCGCTCGACCGGGGCCATTTTGCCATCGCTGGTGGCGGCGGCGGCAACGGTCTGCTGGCCGGCGGAGCGCGGGGCAAACACGGTGGGCTCGGCAGATGACCTTGAAAAAACAGTTGAATTTGCGGTTGACGGCGGTGGCCGGCGGGCGTAGGCTCGGCGCAGACGGCCGGGATGGTCTTGGCCGGGGGCGAGATGGCGCTGGCGGGGTGGTCCAACGGGCGGGTACCCAGTTTGGCGGGCTTTGGCCTTCCGCCCCATCGCCATGCCGAGCAAAAGGTTGTTGAGCTGCCGCAAGGTGTGGGCGAGACCAACCTCCGCAACCTCAACGCGATGGGGCCATCGCAACCGCTCCGGTGGACGGGAATGCTGAACGGCCGGCCCACCTTGCAGCACCCCAGGCCCCGCAAGCCCTGCGGAGGCTGAATGACCCAGGCGGCGAGACGGAACGCCAGTGCCCTGGCGATCGAGACAACCGCGGTGAGCCGGCGCTTTGGCGATCAGCGGGCGGTCGACGAGGTCTCGCTGGCGGTGCGGCCCGGCGAGGTGCTGGGCCTTGTGGGGCCCAACGGCGCCGGCAAGACCACGATGGTTCGCCTGCTGACGGGCCTGTTGCAGCCCAGCGGCGGCGCGGTGCAGGTGTTTGGCCTCGATCCGCTGCGCGACGGCGAGGAAGTTCGCCGCCACACCGGCGTCTTGACCGAGTCCGCGGGGCACTATCGCCACCTGACCGGCCTACAAGAGCTTGAGTTTTTTGCCAGAGTTCACGAGCTCGCCCATCCCACGGCCACGGCGCGCGGCTGGCTCGAAGCGGTCGGCCTGGGTTCGGCGATCGACCAGAAAGTCGGGGGTTACTCGACCGGCATGGCCCGGCGGCTCGGTCTGGCCCGGGCGATGCTGCACCGCCCCCGGCTGCTGTTGCTAGACGAGCCGACGAGCGGCCTAGATCCCGGTGGAATACGCCATGTTCTGGAGCTCTTGGCCGATCAGGCCCGGGCCCAAGGGACGACGGTGGTGCTGTGCTCGCACGTGCTGTCGCAGCTGGAGTCGGTGTGCCAGCGCTACGCGGTCATGCGCGAAGGCAAGCTGTTGCACTTGGGAAGTGTTGAGGAATTGGCCGATCAGCTCGAATTGCCCCAGCTGGTCCGCCTGCGCCTGCGCGGGGCCGTGCCGGCGACTGCGCTGGGACTGGGCTTGACGCCTTTGGGCCAGGACCGCTACGAGGCCCGGCTCGCCCAAGCCGAGCAGTTGCCGGCGCTGGTCGCCGCGCTGGCCGGCCAGTGCGAGGTCTGGCAAGTCGAGATGCAAGAACGAGATCTCGAGCACGTCTACTTCAAGCTGATGGGGCCGCCCGCATGAACCGCACCATCGTCTGGACCGTGGCCAAAAAGGACCTCGCGGCGATTCGCACCAACATCCAAGTCTGGCTGCCCATGGCGATTTTGCCGGTCGTCCTTGGCGTGCTGGTTCCGGCCGGTGCGCTGCTGGGCCTGCGCTTCAGCCAGCCGCCGCCTGGCGTGCAGCTGGCCGCGCAGGTCGCCAAGACCCAGATGTGGCTGGCGCGCTACCCGCCCGAGCTCCAGGCGCTGCTCGACGGCATGCCGAGCCTGAACGCCCAGGTCGCGTGGATCGTCTGTAACTACCTATTCTCGCCCATGATTCTGATCATGCCCCTGATGGTCGGCAACCTGATGGCGACCGAGAGCTTTGTCGGCGAGCGCGAGCGCGGCACGCTAGAAGCCCTGCTGCTGACCCCGGCGACGCTGGTCGAGCTGTTTACCGGCAAAGTCGCGGCGGCGCTCCTGGCGGCGCTGACCACGGCGTGGACGACGTTTCTGCTCCAAGTGCTTGTGGTCAATGCGATCGCGCTGCCCTGGGTCGAGCGCTACTTCTTTCCGGCTCCGCACTTCGCGGCGATCATGCTCTTGCTGGTCCCCGCGACGGCCCTGGCGGCGGTGCTGGGTGGGGTGTTCATCTCGGCGCGGGTCAAGACTTTTCAAGCCGCTTATCAGCTGGGCGGCATCCTGGTGCTGCCGGTGGTGGGCCTCGTCGCCGGGCAGGCGGCCGGGGTGGTGATGCTCGACGGCGGCATGGCGCTGCTGCTGGGCTTGGCGATGGTTGCCGTGGATGCGGCGCTGCTGTGGCTGCTCGGCAGGCGCCTCAAGCGAGACCAGCTGGCGACCACTTGGATCTAGTACCCCAAACCCGAAATTCGCGGCGTGTTCGCCGAATTCCAGGGCATGGGTTTGGGGTACTTCTGCTGGGTCTTTTTTCGTGCATCGAACTCGGAATTCCTGACAACCCACCGCGAACTTGAGGTTCGATGTACTAGTTGCGCTGGGCGACTCTAGAACTCGGCCACGACGCGCCAAGGCAAGAAGCGCCCCACATCCTCTCAGAGCTCGCTCACCTGGACCAGCACGTCGCCAGGCCCAAGGTCGCGCACCACCTTCAAAGACCGCGGCAGGTCCTCCAAAAAGCCAACCCGCGTATAGCTCCCCGTCAGGTGCGGCGCAGCGGCCAGCGTCACAAAGAACTGGCTGCCGCCGGTGTCCTTTCCCGAAAGGGCCATGCCGACACTGCCCGCGGTGTAGGGCGCGAGGTGATTCTCACATGGCACGTGATAGCCAGGCCCGCCGTCCATGGTCTCTAGGGGACTGCCCAGCTGAAGGACGAATTCCGGCACCACCCGGCTAATGGCCCGGCCAGTGTAGAACCCCTTGCGCGCCAGCAGCAGGAGATTGGCGACGTTGATGGGCGCCCTTTGAGCGTCGAGCTGCAGGACCACCTGGCGAATCACTTTGCCCGACGGGCTGCCGGGCGCCGGGCTAGCGAAATTCAGCTTGAGCCGCACCGGCTTTGTCCGGGTCAGCAGCTGCTCCGCTAGCGCCAGGATCTCGCGATCTCTTGCGGTGAGGTCGGGTGCCCCTGGCCAGGGCGTCGCCGGCTCCAGCTTGTGCAGCGCCTGCCATGCTTGAAGCCACACCGCCCAGACCGCGCCTTGCAGGAGGGGGCTCAGCAGCGCGGCAGCCTTTGGCTTGGGCAACTGCCAGCGCTCCACTGCACTGACCAGGGCCTGCGCCGCATCGACTTCGCGGTCGCGCAGAATGGACGCCACCAGCGACTGGGTTTCTGTAGGCGCGGTGGGCAGATCGTCGATGGCAGCGGCGCGGGCCAAGGGCGAAGGGTCGCTCAAAAGCTGGGCGCGCAGCCGGTCAGCAGCCGCAGCATCGAGCTGGCGAACCACCGGCAGCGCCCGGGCCAGCCGCCACGGCGGCGAGTTCTGCCCCAGCGCTAGGCGGGTGTACAGAGGCTCATGCCCCTCTGGCAACGTCTTGCGCCAGAGCGGCAGCTGCTCGACGGCCGTCAGTTCCGTCAACTGCAGGAGCGCTGGCCAGAGCGTGCGCGGCTGCCCGGGCTCGGTCCCCTGCGGAGTCAACCACGAGAAACAGCCGTCGACCCGGTCGTTTGGCGTCCCCGCGCACCAACCGTGGCGCACGGCCTGCAGCGTCGCGCCCGCCTCCATGTCGTGCAGAGACCCGCCCCAGCGCAGCAGGCAGGCCATGGGATCCAGGTCAGTTTTGCCTGTTTGCCGGCAGTGGCCCAGGCCCCGCGCCTTCTGTTCCTCATTGGCCCGCGCCCACTGTTCGCTGGTGGCCAACAGCTCCGCCCGCGTGTGCACCAGCGGCCCCGGGTCCCGCGACTGCCCGGTCAAGAAGCGCCGCCACGCAAGGGCGGACCGCCGGGCCGGATCCAGCGGCCGCAATTGGTAACGTTGAAGAAACGCCTGCAGTTCCGCGGGTGCCGCACTGATCTCGCTGGCCCGCTGCAGCGCCCAGGTCAGGTCGGGCTCCGCTGGCCACCCAGCCGCGTCCTTCTCTGTCAGGCCAGTCAGGGCCACCCAGCTGCGCTTTGACTTCAGGCGGTTGAGGAACATCAGCGCGGTGAAGCGCTCCAGCGGCTCGCGGGCCACGGCGGCTTTGGCCAGCCACTGTTCTTCAGTAGGTGTCGCCAGCTCTGGCGGCAGCAGCGCCGGCGCCCCGGGCGCACCAATGCGGGTCAGGCTCTGCACCAGCCGCGGTCGATCGGCCGCCAGCGTCTCTTCGGGCCGCAGGTCAGGCGGCTGGCGACTCCACTCCGCCAGCAGGGCATCGCGCGGAGAGAAGCGCTTGGCCGGCGGCAAAAGGGCAAGGACTTTAGGCAGATCCTTGGGGTCGAGCCAGGCGCCGCTGACGCGCTCCAGCCAGCCGTATTCGCCGTGCCACGCCAGCACCGCCACCGCCGCCTGCCCGGGCTTGGGCTCGATGCCGGCGAACCGCTCCCAGATGGGGCTTTTGGAGATCCCCTCGGCGCAGGCCAGGTGCTCTAGATGGATGAGGTCGAGCATAGTAGATGGGGATACAAGCAGTTGGGCGCCTACCTGCAGCGATGGCGCACCCCGCGAGGCGAAGTGGATGGTCTCTATCCGGCCGCGGTACTGCCAGCCTTGGTACGGCGGGCAGCGCTTGGCGCCCTTGCCCGGCACGGGCCACTCTTGGCGCTCCGTGGCCGGGGTCGCCAAGGTCAGCGTCACCACGGCCGTCGGGCTCGACTCCAGGTGGCCCAGCAGGCTTGCCAAGTCCTGGTCCCGGTAGACGACTTGGCTAGCCTGGGCCAATTGGGGTGTCGCGAGGCAGAGGGAGGTGAGCCAGAGCGCTACTAGCCGGGTCGCTGTGGCGAAAAGTCTTGACATTGCTAGCTATCCCTGCGGCTGAGCGCCGACTTGGCGAGGATGCGCGCAGCGACCTGCGGCGTCAAGGTGGCCAGGGTGTGTGGCGATGAGGGCGGGATTTGCCGGCGGCTGTGTCGTCGATAGTCGCAGCCTGGTTTGACGGCCACCACTGCCCGGCGTAGCCTCGGCGCTTCCGGCTGGGGCGTTTGCGCGGCGCACGGCCGCGGTCTCGTCCGCCGGCGCGGGAGTAGAGTCATGCCCACAGACGACGAGGGCTTTCGCATCCTCGACTTTTCCACTCCCGTTCCCCTGGCCGACGGCGGCAGCTGGACCGCCGCGCTGCAGGACTGGGACCGGTGGCGTGAATTCACGCTCCGCTTTGCGGTCTCCGTTCAGCGGCCGGACGGAGCGGCTGACGAGCTCGCCCTTGTGCTGATCGAGCCCTCCGACTGGGCAGCCGAGCCCGCGCGTACCCGCCGGAGCATTCACCTTCAGGTTTGCGGGCACTACGGAATTCGCCCCTGAGGGCGGCTTGCCGCCCCTAAGCCCCATGCGCGAAGGATCGAGACCCCAGAGGGGCAGCGTCCGACGCTGTTTTTTGGCCGTGTCCAAAGGCGCCCCAGCGGGGCGGCGCGGACGGCCAAAAAATCCGAGCCTGGTCGCCCAGGGCGACGCGCCCAAAAACATGCTCCGGAGCCTGTGCTGCAGGCGGATGAACCGGCACCGAAGGTCCGGCCTCTGGGATTGAGGTCTCGCGGACTTTGTCTCGGCAGGAACTCGGATCGACCGGTCGCTTGTTCTGATCATCCCTGGGGAATTGGCTGTACACGGGGTGCCAGGCGGCTAAAGCCGCGTGGCAACATCTGGGAAGCCCTCCGGGCTCGGACAGCGGCTCGACCGGCCGGGAACAGTTGCCGCGCGGCAACTGTTCCCCCCGCGCGCAGTCCCGGAGGGACTTCTCGAATCACATGCACCTGTTCCATCCGCAGCATCCCG
>JBIKTV010000029.1:0-24084 GCA_044347905.1 Myxococcota bacterium | reverse complement strand
CGGTGGTGCTGGGCGTCGCACCGGCCGATCAGATGTTCGCGGCCTTTGGCAACCCCCTGCTATTCCTGTTCTTTGGCGCCTTTGTCCTGGCGACAGCGGCCGAGCGCACCCGCTTGGACCGGGTTCTAGCCGCGCGCCTGTTCCCGCATGAGAGCTCCTCGCCGGAAAAGACCCTGGCGGCGACCAGCGTGGTGACCGCGGCGATTTCTAGCCTGTTTTCCAACACCGCGACCACGGCCATGATGGTGCCGGTGATCCGCGCGGCGGTGGCGCGCCTGGGCCCGCGGACCCAAGGGGTAGGGCTGCTGAGCGCGGCATTTTCTTCGTCGATTGGCGGGGTTCTGACGCCCATTGGCACGCCGCCCAACCTGCTCGCCATGGCGGCGCTGAGCCAATACGCCAAGACCTCGATTCCGTTTTTCCATTGGACGCTGCTGGCTTTGCCCATGGCGCTTTCGACGCTGGCGGTCTGGTTAGTGCTGATGGTCGGCGCAGTGCGGCGCGAACGCCACATGGGCGAGCTGGTGGCGGCGCCGGCGATGGCCGACGTGGCTGCACCCGGCGATGCGCTGCACCTGCAGGCTGGGCAAGGGCCCTGGGGGCTCAACCGCGGTCAGACGGCGACCTTGGCGGTGATTTGTCTGGCGGCGCTGGGCTGGGTGCTGCCCGGCGTGCTGGAGCTGACCCTGGACCGCGGCGCCCCTGAGGTCGTGTGGCTCAAAAAGGCTTTGCCAGAAGCGGTTGTGGCGGTGTTGGCGGCGGCGGCGCTGTTTGTGCTGCCCGCGGCGGTGCGCACCGTGGGCGGCAAGTCTCGGCCGCGGCCTGTGCTTACCTGGGCGGAGGCCGTGCAAATCGACTGGGGGACCATTCTGCTGTTTGGCGGAGGGCTAGCCCTGGGCGAGCAGGTCTTTAAGACCGGACTGTCCTCCTGGATTGGCGATGCTGTAGTTCACGCTACTGGGGTTAACTCAGAGCTGGGGCTGACGATTCTCTTCTCTACCATTTCGCTGATTCTGTCCGAGCTCACCAGCAATACGGCCACCGCGGCGATGATGTGTCCGCTCGCGGTGATGACGGCTCAACAGCTCGGCCTGCCCCCCGTCGCCCCGGTCGTCGCTAGCGGCTTGGCGGCGTCGATGGGGTTCTTGATGCCCATCTCGACCGCGCCCAACGCGATTGTGTACGGCACTGGCCGCGTGCCATTGGGGCTGATGATGCGCTACGGCATCTGGCTCGACCTGACCGGGCTTCTGGTAATTCCGCCGTCTGTGCTGTGGGTTACCCACTGGCTCGGCATCCGTTAGGCGACGCCGGGTCCTGAGCGCTTGGCAACCTGCACACAGCCGTCCGCACAGGCCCACAAGGCGATTCAGCGGTCCTCTAGCACAGGCACCAGCGCGCCGATGGCGAGGCCGACCACAGCGCCGATGGGACCCGCGACCAGCCAGCCCATGCTCAGGCCGACCATGGCTCCGGCCAAGCTGCGCTCTTCCGCGACATCGCGGCGCTCCTGAGCTCGCGAGCTGGCGTAGGCGGTCTCCAGGTCATTGCTGCGGTCGCTGTGGCGGGCAAACTCAGCCGTGGTGCGAACTTGCGTGATCGGGCCCATATCTCCTCCCTGCCCAGAGGGCGGTTGTGCGGTCCGCGGAGAATGTCCCGGGGACCTGGAGATAGCCTAAACACTTGTTCAGTAGTGCGCAAGAAAATACTGCACAGTTGTTCAGGTGTGCGGATTATCCTCCGCCGGATTTGCCAGGGGGTGGGCAAGCTGCCATTGGGCCAGGAGGTTTTCTAGCTGGAGCAGGAGCGCCGGGCGTTCGCCGTTGTTGTCGATGTGCAGGTCGGCCAGGGCCGCCGTGGCCACGAGCTGCTGGGCCGCGACATCTCCGGAGGCCAGCTCCGCCTGCTCTTGGCGGCGAAATTCTTCAAGGTTTGCTGCATCTCCGGAGCGACCGCGGCTGCGCAGGCGCTCATAGCGCACCGCCTCATCGGCGCAGACCTCCACCAGGATAAAGTCGCCGCGCTGGCGCAACACCTCGACCTCGGCGGGGTTGCGCACGCTGTCCACCAAGGCGTGGCGACCGGCGGGCAGGGTGGCCAGGGTCTTGACCGCCAGGACCCCGGGACCGCCTTGGCTGCGGAGGGTGCGGCCGGCCCAGATCAGGTTGTCGCGGCTGGGTTCTTTGCCTTGCTCGCGCAGCCACACGCGGATGGCATCAGAAAGGGACGTATAGACAAAGCCTTGCTCGACAAGCCAGTCGGCCACGGTGCCTTTGCCAGAGGCGTTGCGCCCGGTCAGTCCGATGATCATCCCGCCCCCTCGACGCTGTCCAAGATACCGACCACTGTAGTTCCAAGCAGTTGCGCAGGGGCGCTGGAGCCGTCTTCGCCGACGACCTGAAGCGCCGCGCCCGCAGCGTAGGCCTTGCGGGGCACCATCGCCAGCCCGTACCAGCTCTGGCCGAGCGAGATGCAGGTGCCCAGGCGGCCCGCGCGCTTGCCTTCCGCGGTCTTGAGCGACCAGCCGCACTCCGGTTGGCCCTGGGCGACCTGGCCCTGAACCCAGCCCTGGCCGATCTGACCCTGAACCCAACAGAGATGCCTGCGAATTTGCCCGCGGTAGGTCATCATGGCGATGGCTTCCTGGCCCACGTAGCAGCCCTTGCGGAAGCTCACCGCGCCCTTGAGCCCGACTTCAAGCGGCAGACTGCCATCGGCAATGTCTTTGGCGAGCAGCAATTGGCCGCTGGCGACCCGCAACAGCTCGCGGGCGGCGTGGCTGCCGATCGACGCGCCGGCCTCCACCAACAGGCCCGCGACATCGCCCTGAGAATCCCTTGGGATCATCAGGTACAGCGCCGGCATCGCCTCGCCCAACGGCGAACCCGGGGCTCCGCCGGTCAGGCCGCTCCACATCACCGCTTCCGCGGCGGCCAGGGGCTGCACTGCGCTCAGACCGGCTTCCGGCCAGGCGATCCCCGCCGCCAGGGCAATCTGCGGCGCGGCAGGACCCAAGAGCTCGATGAGCGCCACCTCTTCGTCGATCGCCAGCTCGACGTCGTCCATGATGACAAATTTGTCCAACCCTTCAAAGAGTTGCTGGGCGCTATGCCGCTGGGTCCACAGCACCACAGAGTCGGGGCGCAGCACCATCTCGCTGATCGCCACCATCGCGCCCTGGGCATCGCACAGGCAGGTTGTGGCCACGGCGCCTTCAGGCAAGCCTTTGACATCTTGGGTTAACATCGCGTGCAGGAACTTGAGGCGATCGCCGCCGCGGACCACCACCGCCACCAGGTCATCGCGGCCAAAAAGCCCCGCCGTGCGGCGACAGGTCTGCCAGATCGCCTGATCGCGGTCAGAGAGAGTGCGCATGCCAGTCCTATGTCACTTATGAGGGTGGGGGAATACTCGCCGGGGCCTCAGGGCTGGCCCAGGTCGAGGTGGTTGCTGGCCCGCGAGCGCCATCGGCCAAACTCGAGGTCCATGGTGGCAAAGCCGTTGATCGAGAAGCCGGGGATGTAGCCGCGGTCGATGCGGATGGAGTAGGGCATCTGCTCCAAGGCGGGGAACACGGTGATGCCTTCCTGTTCAAAATCAGGCAGGACCAGGTTGCTGATGTCCGGCGCGGCGTAGATCCACCAGAACGGGAAGCCCCAGCCGCTGATTTTGTCCATGCCCGCGTCGACGTGGATGCGGGTGAACGAGGCGGCGGGGCCGGGGGCGGTGGACCATTCTACGGGCACGGCGCCCTGAAGGCCGCTGTTGGGCACGGGTTTGGCGATGACGGGCACGGTCAAGAACGGCCCCAGCCACAGGCCCGGCTGGCCCACCAGGACCGCCGTGCCGTCGGGCAGGACGGCGCCCGTGTGGGCGCGCAGGTCGCGGCGCTCCGGCGACTCATCGGCCACGGTCTTGGGGTCCAGGCGCAGCACGCCGCCGTCGCGGTCCAACAGCAGCCAGCTGGAGCCATCCAAGGCCACCAGGCCGCGCAATTCGGTGTACTTGGGCGACACGACCCCGGCGGGCCAAGCGTCCTTCCAGGCGCCGTTCTTGGCCACTAGCAGAACCGGGCCTTCGCCTTTGGGCTTGTCACCGGCCAACCAGATTTCGCCATCGCGCACGGCAGCGGCGCGCACGGTCGCCTTGGCAGCCTGGACCGCGCTGGCGCTGGGCGTTGGGCCGCTGAGGTCCAGAGTCACGACCCAGCCGTCATCGCCCGCTGCGACCGCGCCCTTGGCGGTGCAGGCCAGGGCACGCAGCGTAACCGTGCTAGGAGCTTGCGAATTGACCTCGCTCCACACCTGGCCGTCGTGCAGAAGGAGCTTGGCCTGGCTGCCCGCCGCCACGCGAAAGCCGTCGCCCTGGCAGACCGCGTGCAGATCGGCGAGGGTGCCGGAGGCTTCTACCTTGACGGTCTTGTTGATGATTTTGCGGATGAGCCCGGCTTCACCCACGGCGGTGGCGTCCGTCGGTGTGCCCGCAAGCGCCAGGACCGCAGGCGGCACAGCGTAGGGATCGATCACCGGCGGCAGCCAGAACAGCACCGGATCCTGAGGGGTTCCGCGCCAGAGGCTGCCATCGCGGCCGGCGAAAAGCAGCTTGCCGTCGGTGCCCGCCACGACGCCGGCTAGGCTCAAGTCAATGCCCAGGGCGCGGTCAACACTGGTGCCGTTGGCGTTGCGGATGCGGTGGTTGTCGTCGCCCGGGCGGAGCACGCTGTCGTGAATCGTGAGGGTGACCGGCCCAACCTCTGTGAATTCGCTAAACAAAGAGTGGGCGTAGTAGGTGTAGGTCGTGTCGGTCAAGTGGCCCGGCAGGCTCAGCGGCTGGTACTTGAGTTCGATGTCGTCCTGCACACCCGTCACGCCCGCGAGCCCCGGTTTGCGCAGCGACGGCAGGCGGATCAGCCCGTCTGACCCCAGATCCAGCCAGCCGAGCAGGGCGAGCGAACCCGGGGTACTGCCGTAAAAAGCCTGTGGATGATCCAGGCGCACGTTCATTTTGCGGCTCAGCGGCACGTCCAGGCGCAGGTCGAGGTTGGCCACTGCGTCGGTCGGCGAATAGTACGGCTTGGGGAACACGTGGCGGCGCACGCCCATGGCAGTGGGGACAAATTGCTTAGTCTGATTGGATACATAGCCGCCGATACACACCACAGCCAGCTCGTCTAGGCGGCTGGTCATTTCCCAGGCCCCCGTGACCTCGTCTACCGGCGCGGTCTCATAGGGCAGGGCCCCGTTATTGCTGAACTTGCTGGGCGGCGGGTTGTCTTTTTCGGCCTCCATGTCTCGCACGGAGGTGGCGCAGAACACCTTGCGGATGCCCATGGTCGGCTTGCACACCAGCGTGGGCGCCAAAGTTGGCTCAGGCACGCAGACAAAACCTTGGCCGCACACAGGTTTGCTGGAGCAGTCCGCGAGGCAGCGCTTGCCGGCGGCGCCGTTGTCCACGCACAAGAAGCTGGCCCCAGAAGGCGCCGTGCCGCCGCAGTCGCTGTCATTTTGGCAGGCTTTGCAGGTTTGATCGCCGGTATCGGTCGAGCCCAGGCAGTTGGCCGGGGGCACCAGCAGGTATTTGTCCAGGTCGACGACCTTGCCCTTGAGCAGGGCGAGCGGAGGGGGATTGGGCTGCTCGCCGCCGCCACTGCCGCTGGAAGGGGGCGAATACGGAAACAGCAGCAGCGTGGCGTTGCTAGCGTCAAAGTGCATGATCGAACTGGCGGTAAACTGCTCTTTGGTGGCGCTGACCCGCATCGGCGGAATGATATCGGGGCCAGAGAAGACCACCGAGCCCTTTTCGTCGGTAATCCCTACATATTTTTGGTACAGCGCGTCGCCGGGCGAGCCGAGCTGCACCGTGGCGCCTTCAATCGCCCCGCGGGTGTAGATGTTGAGCACGGTGACGTTGAGGGTGCCGCCCACGCCCTCGCCCCAGGTACCGCCGTCCGGGCTGCCGGGGGCAAAGTAGCTAAAGCCGTCGATCAGCGTGTCCATTTGCTTGCCGTCGATGACGTCGACGGCGACAGGCCCCGCGGCGTGGGCGGGCACTTTGACCTCGGCTAGGCCGCTGTGGATAAAGCTGGCGCCCAGCACTGCCTTGCCGCCAAAGGCGAATTTGACGGTTTTGCCAAAACCGCTGCCGTAGATTTTGACCGTGGCGCCGCCGCCCGTAGAACCGCTGGGCGGGCTGACGGCGTTGATCCGCGCCGAACCTTCGACATAGCCAAAGCCGTTGGCGAGCTTGCTCTGCTGGCTGCCGCAGCGAACGATGACGTCAGCCGCGCCTGGGGCACCGGCCGGGGTGATCGCCTCAATGGCCGAGCCGTTCGCGGCGATTTGGTTGATCTTGGCGGCGTACATGCCGATTTGTACAAGGCAATCCTCGGCAAAGCCGCTGCCGCGGATCAGCACTTTGGTGCCGCCGCTGACTGGGCCCATGGTCGGCTCGATCTGCTCTACGACCACTGGCGAAAGCCAAGAATAGCCTTTGGCCAGGCTGACTTTGCCGGCACTGGTGGTCACCTCAACGTCTGCGCTGCCGGGCGAGCCTGCCGGCGCCGTGGCGGTGACCGAATAGCCATTCTGCTTAAACGGCGCGGATTTGCCGCCGATCGTCACCGCGCTGACTTGGGTGCCCTCCGGCAGCTGCAGCATCAGCACCAGCTCATTGCCGCCCACCGCTGGGCCACTGGGCGGGGCCACGCCAAAGAGCTCCAGATTCTTGCTCGCCGCATCGATGTAGGCGAAGGCCGGATAAAGCTTGTGGTTGCCGTAGGGCCCGGTGACCACCACATCCGCGGGACCGGGTTTGGCCTGCGGCGAGACGGCCAACAGCGCCGGCACACTCGCGCCGCGCACACTGCTCGCCGTTCCTGGGGCCAAAACGCCTTCCGCGCCGCGGGCATAGAGCTTGTCCGCGTTGCCAAGGGCCACACCGCTCAGGGTCACGGTGCCGCCGCTCAGGGGAACGAGGGCCGGCTGGACCGCGAGCAGCTGGGGCGGACGCCCATAAGTATAGGGCAGTTTGGCATGGGTCACCCCGCTGGCGTGGCGCACCGACACCTGCACCTTGGCCAAATCGACGTTCTGATCGGCGGAATAGGCCGGCGTCATCGCCACAAGAGTGCGGTCGTCGACAAACTGCGTGTTGTAGGCTTCTGCGTAGCCGACCAGCACCCGATCGCCGGGACGAAAACCGTCGCCGTGGACAATGAGCTCCGTGCCGCCCTGCATGGGCCCGCGCTCCGGGGCAAAATCGCTGACCGTGACTTCGGATACGTAGGTATAGCTCCGGGCGAGCGTGGCTTTGCTGGTCTTGCTGTTCTCTACCCGTACATCGACGACACCGGCCTGAACGGCAGGGGGAACAACGGCATAGACGTGGGTCGTGCCGCCGCGCCACTCAACCGTTGCCTCGCGATCGGCGATGAAGACTCTGGCGGAGGGGCCAAAGCCCGTGCCCAACAGGTCCACCAGGTCGCCGCCGCTCAGAGGCCCGCGGGACGGAGTCACCGTCATTAAAGTCAATGGCTTGAGCCCTTCAGGCTTGGCGTCCGCGGCCACATCGCCACCGGAGATCGCATCTGCGCTGCTGGCGGCGCCGCTGCTGCTGACTTCTGGAGAGCAGGCGGTGAGCGCGGCTATCAAGGCCAAAAACACCAAGGCCAGGCGCAGAAAACCGAACCCCTGGCGCCAAGGGAGCGGACGGAGGGGGCCAAATGGCTCGGCTGGGGCGTCACTGCTGGGCATTGGCCGTAGTTCTCCTGCGGGGCTGGGCAGAACAAGGTCTGCGGCCATGCTACACATCGGCGCCGCTCGCTGCCAGCGCGTCCCGCGGATCCACTAGGGGCAACACGATTCTTTTCCAGGCGCGGAAAATCTGTAGCGGCAGCGCGATGGCTATTGCAGGCGCAATGTGCTGCCCAAGAACTAGTTAGGGGCGCTGGTGAATCAGGCGCATCAGCTTGAACGAGCCTTCCGCCGGGCGCTTGACGATCAGCCGAAAGGCCTGCACGCCTTGGCAACCCATGGTAATGACGAAGTTCTCTTCGCCCATGGGCGTCGCGGCGTAACTGGTACACGCCAGCGGCTTCTTGTTCTCTGCCGTGCGGGTGCGATTGACTTCGTCCGCGTACTTGCGCTGGGTGGCTTCATCGAGCTTGAGGAACGGCTTGCCGTGCATGGCGAACAGCGTCGGCAGCACGTACTCCACCTCAGCGTGGAGCTCTGCTGGGCCAAATTCGCGAAGATAACCAGCGAGTTCCCCGGTGCGCAGCGACTCGCAGGCCTCGGGCGCCGTCATCGTCGCCTTGAACTTGAACTTGGGCTGGCTGGCCGAGATGTCAAACAGCACCTGCTCATCCAGGCTGCCGCACAGCGCGTCGACATTGCCCGTCATCACCTGCTTGGACCAGGTCCGGAAGAATTTAGCCACTTCAATCGCGACCTTGGCGTCGACGGGCGGCAACACCGGCGCGGCGTCGGCCACCGGTTCCGGCTTGGGCGGCGGCAGCGGCTTGGGCTCGGGCTTGGGCGGCTCCACTTTGGGCTCGGGCTTGACGGGTTCAACCTTGGGCTCCGGCTTGACGGGCTCGGGCTTGGGCGGCGGCAGCGGCTTGGGCTCGGGTTTGACCGGCTCCGCCTTGGGCTCCGGCTTGACGGGCTCTGGCTTGACCGGTTCCGGCTTGGGTTCGTGCTTGGGCTGATCGCCTTTGCCTTTCTTGATGATCTTCTTGGGCTCGACCGGCGGCTCGGGCTCGGGCGCGGGCTTGACGGGCGTGGCCACGGCGCTCGCATCCGCCGGCGCGTCGGCCGTTCGCACGCAGAGAGCGGTCCAGTCGTGCTCCGGGGTAATCTCAACTTCTTCAACGTACTTGCGGGTGCCGTCGGGGGCCAAGGTCGGCGTTTTGCGCTTGACCTGCACTTCGCGGCGAATCGACGCCAGGTCCGACACCGCGTCGCAGCCGTAGCGCGCGGCGAACTTGCGAAAGGCGTTCTCTGCCTCAGGCCGGTTGGCGGGATCGCCGCGCGTGGTGGTCTTGAGCGTCCCGAGCACCTCGACGGGTTGGGGCAGCAGGTCCTGGCTCTCCGCGACGCGCACCGCTGCGCCCACGGGCAACTGGCGGTAACGCTTGGAACCTGAAGTGCGCTCAAACCCGGTGGCGCCACAGCCCGCCAGGACCAGTGCCGCCGCCGTGGCGATCCAGAAGGCGCGGTACGGCAGGGCCAGCCCACGGGCCTGAGTCGCCGTTCGAGCTGCTGATGCCGCCATGATTCCTCCAAGAAGGTGCCGAATTGATTGAAAAAGCCTGCCAAGCTGGGCGGTCGGGCCCAAAACCGGCAGGGGCCCGATTGTCCCGACAGCCAGTGCGCAAGTCAACACAAGCTTTTGGGTCAGCAAAGCCCTTGACGATCAATGAATTTCGCCTACCACCACCGAACACTGCCCTTGCCACGCCGCCACCGCCACAGCCAAGCGCTGCAGATCCGCCACGGGGGCTGAGGGCAGGGCTGCGCCCGCTTGCATGGCGTCGGCCAACCGCTCGATCCAGCGTTCTACGTCATGGCGCTTCAACAAATCGCGGTGGACGGTCAGATCGCAAGCCAAGTGCGCGACCAAGCGCAGGGCGTCCAGGCGGCGGCCCAGCTCGGCTAGGTCGGCGATGCGCTTGGGGCGCCTCAGCATTTGCGCTTCTCGCAGGGCGTCGGCCAGCTCGCTGCCCAGGGTGTCGAGGTCCTGGCTGGCGCGGCGGATCGCCCCGGGCTGGCGCGGCAATTGGCGAATCGCAGAGATCAGGATGCCGTCGGCGCGGGCAAGGCGCTTGCGGAACACCTGGCGCACTGCGCTCCACGACAGGGCGAAATTGACGCTCAAGGCCGCCAACGCGCCGACGGAGACGGCCAGCAACCGCACCTCTAAAGTGGTTTCCGGCGAGCCCTTGGGCAAGAGCAGCATGTAGATCGCCGTGAAACTGGCCACCGGGTAGGCGTGGGCCAAGCTGGCGGCCCAGGTCGAGCTGATGGCCAAGATGACGGCGAGGGTCACACCGATGGGCGCAGGCAGTCCGAGCCACGCCAAGCCCGCCGCACCCAAGGCCCCCAGCAGCGAGGCCAAGGCCTGATCGCGGGCGCGCTTGATGCCGCTCCAGACGGTGGGGGCCGTGCAAACGGTGGCGACAAAGGCCGCGGAGACCCCGTCCGGGATGCCGGCGAGCTGGACTAGGGCCACGGCCAAGCCCGCAGACAAGCCCGCCTTGCCCGCCAACCAGCGCGGATCTGCCAATCGAGACATGCAATTGCCCTTTCGCGCCGCGGCAAATAGCGAGGTGTGGTGGCCCCGGACGGCGCGGCATCATAGGAACGCTCTGAAAGGGTGTGAAAGAACGGCAGTTCCACGCCCTTGGGAGTTAAAAAAGCCAATGTTGTCCAAAGTCGTTCTTTCGCATCCAGAATATTCTCCCAGCCTCTGAGGCAGAGATCCAGTTTTGCGCCGACCTCTGCTATAGTGTCGCCCCGCGCCGAAGCAACCGGCCGACCCAGGTCCAGATGAGCCAGCCCGAATCTCCGATTTCTCAGGCCCCTAGCGATCACGAAGAGGGCTCCTCGCTGCTGGCGCGCATGGCGCAGAACGTGGCGTTTGGCAGCAACCGCGTGCCGGAAGAAGAGAGCCGCAGCCGCCGCCTCCACCGTTTGCGCCACTCGGCCGCCCACGTGTTGGCGGAGGCCGTGCTGCAGAAGTTCCCGGAGGCGCGCTTTGGCGCTGGGCCGGCGATCGAGCACGGATTCTACTACGACATTGAGCTGCCGCGCCCGCTGAATCCCGAGGATCTGGAAGACCTTGAGAAGCGCATGAAGAAGCTGATCAAGCGCGGCTGGCCGTTCCAGGTCGCCGAGGTGCCGCTGGCGGAGGCCAAGGCGCTGTTTGCCGGGGCAGCCCAGCCGTACAAGCTGGAGATCCTGGAGAAAATTGAGGGCCTGGGCAACCAGACGGCCACGCTTTTCCGCCAGAGCCAGTTTGTGGACCTGTGTGCGGGCCCGCACGTGGCGAGCACAAGTCGGCTCAAGTTCTACAAATTGCTCCGTACCTCTGGTGCCTATTGGCGCGGCGATGCCAACAATCCCATGCTGCAGCGCATCTACGGCACGGCTTGGGAGACTCAGGAAGACCTGGACTCCTACCTCAACTACCTGGAAGAAGCCAAGAAGCGCAACCACAAGCGCCTGGGCGAGCAGCTGGATTTGTTCCACTTTCACCAGGAAGCGCCGGGAGCGGCCTTTTGGACCCCGCGCGGCTTTACGATCATGCAGAGCTTGCTGAGCTACTGGCGCGAACAGCAAAACCAGCGCGGGTACCAGGAAATCTTCAATCCGATGCTCTACAAGAAGGACCTGTACATCCGCAGTGGCCACTACACCCACTACAAAGATGACATGTTCATCATCCACCAAGAGGACACGGAATACTGCCTCAAGCCGATGAATTGCCCGGACACCTTCTTGTATTACACCAGCAAGAAGCGCTCCTTCCGCGAGCTGCCGCTGCGCATCGCTGAGGGCGGGATCCTGCACCGCAATGAGCTCGCCGGCGCGCTGAACGGCCTGTTCCGCGTGCGCCAGTTTATGCAGGACGACGCGCACATCTTTGTGATGCCCGACCAAGTCCAGTCGGAAATTGCCGAGGTGCTGGACATCGTTTCCGAGGTCTACGCGCTGTTTGGGCTGTCGTATAGCTTTACGCTGTCGACGCGCCATCCCGATAAGTTTATGGGTGAAATCGCCGTTTGGGACAAGGCCGAGGCCGATCTCAAGGCCGCCCTGGATGCCGGTGGCTACACCTACGCCCTGGATGAAGGCGGCGGCGCGTTTTACGGCCCCAAGATCGACATCAAGATCGACGACTGTTTGGGGCGCAAGTGGCAGTGCGCCACCGTCCAGCTGGATTTTCAGCAGCCGCTGAACTTTGACATGAAGTACACGGCCAGCGACAACACCCAGCAGCGGCCGATCGTCATCCACCGGGCGATTTTTGGCAGCTTTGAGCGCTTTATCGGCGTGCTGTTGGAGCACACGGGTGGCGCCATGCCCACTTGGCTGAGCCCGGTGCAAGCGGTGGTCGTGCCGATCTCAGACAAGTCGCTGGACTACGCCTACACCGTGGGCAACCACCTCAAGTCCCTGGGGATTCGCGCGGAGATCGACGAGCGTCCGGAGAAGATGCAGTACAAGATCCGCGAAGCCGAGATGCAGAAAGTGCCGTTTATGCTGGTGGTTGGCGAGAAGGAAGCGGAGAAAGGCACGGTGTCTCTGCGCACCTACCGCGATGGCCAGCAGCCGGAGTCAGACTACCGCGAGGTGGCCAAGGTCATCAGCGAGCGCATCAAGAGCCGCGAATTTGACGTGACGATCAAGCCCCTGCGCACTTTTGACGTCGCCGACGAGGATGCGGCACCGGCGGACGATGAATATTGAGTTTTCGCACAAAGCCTTTGACGACCTGAGCTTGGAAGAGCTCTACGCGGTGCTTTGGCTGCGCGACGTGGTGTTTGTCGTTGGCCAGAAGATCACCGCGGAGAGCGAGGTCGACGGCGAGGATCCCGCGTGTACCCACGTGATCGGTCGCGACGAGAGCGGGCAAGTCGTGGCGACGGCGAGGATTTTTCTGGGCATGCAGCCGGTTAAGGTGGGGCGGGTCGCCGTGCATCCAAAGCTGCAGGGGCAGGGGGTTGGCACCCAGCTGATGGGGTATGTCAATCAGATCATTGGTCTGCGCCCGGGCAAGATGAGCGCGCAGGCCCACCTGGAGAATTGGTACGCGGGGCTGGGCTGGCGGCGAGTCGGGGACGTGTACATTGAAGCGGAGATCGAGCACGTGACGATGGTGCGGCCTTAGGGTGGTTTTGGGGTAGGGCTTTGATAGATTAGGTATTTCCCCCTGGCCGTGGCTGCCCGGCTTACCTCGCGGCTCCTCCGCCAGCCGTGTTATCCTCCGCGCCGGAGGTCTCTGCTCATGCCCCGCCACTTCAATACTGCCGGTCCCAATCGCATCGAAATGCACTATACGTTGCCAGCGCTTGCACGCCTGCCAGAAGTGCATCGCCTGGTTCAAGATCAGGCCTGGTTCGTCTTGCACGCCCCCCGCCAAGTGGGCAAGACCACGGCCATGCGCACCCTGGCCCAAGAACTAACGGCATCGGGCAAATACGCAGCGCTGTGGGCCACCTGCGAGGACGCCGAGCCCTACCGCGATGATCCGGCTGCGGCGGAGCGGATTGTCGTCGACAGCATCGCGGCGAGCGCCAGTTTGGACCTGCCCGCTGAACTCCGGCCAGCGGTTGCCAGTTTTGAGGCGCCCGCGGGACGACAGCTCGCAAGCTACCTCAAGGCTTGGTGCGAAGCCTGCCCGCGCCCAGTGGTGCTGCTGCTGGACGAAATCGACGCGATGCAAAACGACGCGCTCATCACTGTGCTGCGCCAACTGCGCGGGATGTTTCCCCATCGCCCCCGCGGTGCGCCATCGACGGTGGCCCTGATCGGCCTGCGCGACGTGCGCGACTACAAAGTCGCCTCCGGTGGCTCGGCGCATTTGGGCACGGCGTCGCCGTTCAACGTCAAAGCTGAGTCGCTGACGATGGGCAACTTTAGCCGCGACGACGTCGGCGCCTTGTACGACCAGCACACCGCTGAAACAGGCCAGGAATTCGCGGCGGAGGCGCTCGACCTTGCCTACGAGGCCACCCAAGGCCAGCCGTGGCTCGTCAACGCCTTGATGGACCAGGTGATCAACAAACTCGGCGTCACCGGTCGCGTCGAAGCCGTGCACATTGCCCGGGCGCGAGAACTGCTGATCCTCTGCCGAAGCACGCACTTAGACAGCCTGGCGGACAAGCTCAACGAGCAGAGGGTGCGTGCGGTGATTGCGCCCATGTTGAGCGGCGAGCCGGCGCCCCCTGCCGAGCCGCGCGATGTCGACTATTGCGTCGACCTGGGCTTGGTGAGGCGCTCGCGACAGGGCACCGAGATCGCCAATCCGATCTACCGCGAAGTTTTGCCGCGCGAACTGGCGTTTGAAGCGGGCGATTCCATGCCGCAGACCAACCGCATGGCCGCGCGGCGCAAATGGGCGGCGGACGACGGCCGGCTCGACCTGCGCGCTTTGCTGGAGACCTTTGTGGATTTTTGGCGCCAACACGGCGAGTGGATGGTCCACCACCAGCAGTGGCCGGAGTCCGCGCAACAAATTGTGGTGATGGCTTTTTTGCAGCGGCTCGTCAACGGCGGCGGCTACATCGAGCGCGAGTATGGCCTTGGCCGCAAGCGCTTGGACTTGTTGATTCGCTGGTTTACCGGCGTCGACACTGCCGGGCTGCCCACCGGCGAAGATCGCCATGCCCTAGAACTCAAGGTGTGGCGCGATGGCCAGCGAGACCCGCTGCGCCAGGGCTTGGAGCAGATCGACGGCTACCTGGAGCGGCTGGAGCTGGCGACCGGCACGCTGATGCTGTTTGACGCTCGCTCGACCGCGCCCAAGGGCGACGACTGGGAGAACCGCGGCGAGTTTGCCGAGGCCCAGACGCCGAGCGGACGGACGGTGACGGTTTTGCGGCTGTAGAGCGGGGGCCCGGGCGGGCGGAGGGGGCGCGGCGGGATTTGCTGGACGGGCTATCGCAAGAACCGCGGGACCGCCCACACCGTCACCCTCGCGGAGGCGGGGGCCCAGGCTAAAATCCGCTTCTGTCAATGAGTTATGGCCTTCGTCCAGACGGGCAGGCGGTCTCCATGGCGCGCGCGACTTCTCCAAGACCGCCAATCCTTGCGTCTTGCGATGGCCCTTGGCCAAATCGCTGCGGCCTGCTTTGGCCCTGATGAATTTTGGGGAATTGCCCGGCGGGAGGGGCCAGGCGGCTAAAGCCGCGTGGCAACATCTTGGAAGCCCCTTTTGGGGCTGTTCGGCGGAGGAGGAGCCTCCGCCTCGTTCGAATTGGCCTCGGCAATTCAAGACGCAGTCGCAGCCGGAGGGCTTTGTAGGTGTTGCGCCAGGGGCCCCCGCGTAGTCCGGCCGGTGGGCCGGACTTCGAAAGAGCCCTGCGGGCTCTTTCGGTGGGGACTTCAGCCGCCGCGCCCCCCGATGTCGGGAACCCCTTGGTTTGGCCGAACATTGCTGGGGTGAACCGGTCGGGTTAGAGACCCGACCGAGGAGGCCAGATACGGTCGTCGCAGGAGTATTCCCTATCACATTCAGGGTATTAGCCTGGGCCCCCGCCTCCGCGGGGGTGACGGTTTTGGCTTGCAACCGCACTTGGCCAAATCGCGGTGATTGCGCGCACAACCACACGGCGACAAGCTGCCGCAGGGTCTGAGAATGGGAGATTCCTCAGCGATTGCAGGCATTCAGTCCCGGAGGGACTTCTTGAACGCAGCGCCTGGACTTCAGTCCGGCGCCCCCCGATGTCGGGAACCCCTTGGTTTGGCGGAACATTGCTGGCATGAACCGGTCGGGCCAGAGACCCGCCCCTACCCGGACTGGCCGCCCCCCGATGTCGGGAAACCCATGGTTTGGCGGAACATTGCTGGTGGAAGCCGGTCGGGCCAGAGACCCGCCCCTGCCCGGACCGGTTGTAACCGTTCGATATGTCGAAACATCACTGGTGCAACCCAGTCGAACCAGAGACCCGCCCCTACCCAAACAAGCCCAGCCCAACCCAGACAAGACCCCGCCCCAGCTGAGCGGGGCCCTATCCGGGAAAAGCCTAGTCTTCCAGGGCCTGCAGGACGGTCATCGCCGTCATTTGCACGATGGTCTCCGCGTTGCCGGTCGGCGGCACCACCGTCAGCGGCCGGCCCAAGCCCAGCAGCACGGGGCCGATCGCCTCGGCGCCACCGGCCGCGCCCAGCAGCTGATACGCGGTGTTGGCAGCGGCCAAATTGGGGAAAACCAGCACGTTAGCCGCGCCGTGGAGCGTGGACTGCGGCCAAACCCGCTGGCGGGCTTCCGGATCCAGGGCCAGCTGCACCTGCATTTCGCCGTCGATGTCCAGACCAGCGGCGCGGGCCTTGACCAGGGCCACCGCCTCGGCCGACTTGACCGCTTCACTGGAGCGGGACGCGCCAAAATTGCTGTACGACACCAGGGCGATGTGCGGCTCAACCCCCAACTCCTTGGCGAAATGCGCGGTGAGCAGGGCCGTCTCTGCCAGGGTCTTGGCGTCTGGATCGGGATTGACAGAAGTATCCGCCAGAAACAGCGGCCCTTTCTTGGTCAGGAGCACGTGAACGCCGCAAGCCGTGTGGGCGCCATTGGACGTGCCCAGCAGCTGCAGCGCCGCGCGGATGGTGTCCGGATAGGTGTGCTGCAGCCCCACCACCGCGCCGTCGGCCAGGCGCTCGCGCAGCATCATCAGCGACACCGTCATGGGATCGGTCTGAAGCAGCAGCTTGGCGTAGGCCGCCGACATGCCGCGGCGACCCCGAGCCTGCAGGAGCGCCGCCACCTCATGGTCAAAGCTGGGCCGGCCGATGAGCGGCACGAATTCGACGCCCGTCAGGTCGATTTCCAGGGCCTCGGCGCGCAAACGCAGCTCTTTCTCGTCGCCAATCAGCACCGGGCGGGCGATTTTCTCTTCGATGAGCACGGGCAAGGCGCGCAGCACCCGCTCGTCATCGCCGTCAGAGAACAGCACGCGCTTGGGCTCGCGCGAGACGCGGTGGATGACCTGGCGCATCAGCGAGCGCGCAGGGCCCAGACGGCGCTCCAAGGCCTCGCGGTACTCCACGGGATCGACGATGCGCCGGGCCACGCCGGTGTCGATCGCCGCTTTGGCCACCGCCGGGGCGACCCACAGCAGCACCCGCTCGTCGACCGGCTTGGGCAGGATGTAGTCCAGACCAAAGCGCAGCGTCGCCCCGCCATAGGCCGCACGCACGCGATCGGGCACGTCTTCTTTGGCCAGGGCGGCCAAGGCACGCACGGCGGCGAGCTTCATCGCGTCATTGATCTGCCGGGCACCGACATCCAGGGCGCCGCGGAAGATGTACGGGAAGCCCAGGACGTTATTGACCTGATTGGGGTAATCGCTGCGACCCGTGCCGATGATGGCGTCCGGCCGCGCGGCGCGGGCTTCTGGATAGGGAATCTCCGGATCCGGGTTGGCCAAGGCGAAAATGATGGGGTGCGCCGCCATCTTCTGCAGCATCTCACCCGTGACGGTGTTGGCCTTGGACAGGCCCACAAAGACGTCGGCGCCGGTCAGCGCGTCGGTCAGTGTGCGGGCCTCGGTGACGCGCAGGAACGGCTCTTTGGACACATCGACTTGCCCGCGCCGGCCCTCGTGCAGCACGCCATGGGAGTCGCACATGAGAATATTCTCATTCTTGACCCCCAGCAGCTGCCAGAGCGTCATGCAGGCGATCGCCGAAGCACCCGCGCCAGAGACGGCAATCTTGAGCGAGTCCAGAGGCTTGCCAGACAGCTCGGCGGCGTTGATGAGGCCCGCGCCGCTGATGATCGCCGTGCCGTGCTGATCGTCATGGAACACCGGAATGTTCATGCGCTTCTTCAGCTCGGTCTCCACCAGGAAGCACTCTGGGGCCTTGATATCCTCCAGGTTGATGCCGCCAAAGGTCGGCTCGAGGCGGGCGATCGTGTCGATGAGCTTCTGCGGATCTTTCTCGTCGATCTCAATGTCGAACACGTCAATGTCGGCAAAGCGCTTGAACAACACGCCTTTGCCTTCCATCACCGGCTTGCCGGCCGCAGCTCCAATGTCGCCCAGCCCAAGCACCGCGGTGCCGTTGGAGATCACCGCGACGAGGTTGCCTTTGGCGGTGTAGTCGAAGATCCGATCGGGGTTGCGCTGAATCTCCAGGCACGGATAGGCCACGCCGGGCGAATAGGCGAGCGACAGGTCGCGCTGGGTCTCGCAGGGCTTGGTCAGAGCGATCTCGATCTTGCCGGGGCGACCTTCAGTGTGATAACGGAGGGCATCTGCTTGCAGACTCATGGTCCACCTGACCCGCGGGGGCGGGGCGAGGGCCATGGTGTAGCGCTATTGGCGGCCAAAGGGAACACCCTGGCGCCGTTTGCCCCCGCGATCTGTCACGCGCGGGTAGCGCCGGGTGCGGGCATCGACAGGCAAAGGACTTGGATCCAGAGACTAGCCGCCGGCCTTGGCGGGAAGAAAGGCGAATCCCACCGCCGCCGCCACCAGCACTAGGGCCACGGCGTGGTTCCAGCGCGGCGTCTCACCCAGCCAGAGGATCGCAAAGAGCGAGAACACCACCAGCGTGATGACTTCCTGCATAATTTTAAGCTCATACGCGGTGAATTTGCCGTAGCCTAAGCGATTGGCCGGCACCTGCAGCGTGTACTCAAACCCGGCGATGAGCCAGCTGACCAGAATCGCTTGCCACAGAGGCACTTCCTTGAAGCGCAGGTGGCCGTACCAGGCCGCGGTCATGAACAGGTTTGAGGCGATGAGCAGGAGGACGGTCGACATCAGCGGTTCTCCCGCGGCAAGGGGCTACCACGGACCCGCGGCGAGCTCACCGGCCACGCCCATGCGCAGACCGTCCATGGACACGGTCCAGTCAGAGAGGCCCAGGGTTTCTGCAAGGATCTCATAGATCAGTGCGCCGCCGAGCAGAATGTCAGCCCGCGAAGGATCCATGCCGGGCAGGCGCAGGCGCTCTTCATTGGTCGGGGCCTGTTCAAGTGCGCGAGTCACGCCGGCCAACTGATCGCGGACAAGGGCAATCCCGTGGACATCTTGGAGGATCTGCCCCTGCTGCGCTGCGGCGATGCGCGCCACCCGCTGGATCGTTCCGGAAGTGGCGATGGCGATCGACGCGGGCTCGTGGGCGACCAGTTCGCGCAGTTCAGCAAAAGCATGGCGCAATTGCTGGCGGGCCACCGCGACGGCGGAGGGATGCACGGGATCCTCACCCAGCCACTGCCGCGTCACCACCAGCGCACCGATGGGCACAGAGTGGGTGCGAAGCACTTCGCCGCCTTCCGCCAGCACCACTTCGGTCGAGCCGCCGCCCACATCGGCGCACAGCACGCGACCCTGAGCCCGCGGACCCATGCCGTACAGCACGCCGCGAAAGGCCAGGCGCGCCTCCTCATCACCAGAGATAATCTGCAGTTGCAGGCCAGCGGCGCGTTCAATGCGCTCGACCAGATCGGCGCTATTGCAGGCCGCGCGCAGGGCCGCTGTCGCCACCACCCGCACGCGGCGCACCGACCAATTGCGCAGAATTTCAGCGAAACTGCAGAGGACAGCCGTGGCCCGGTCCATGCCGCGCTCGGTCAGGCAGCCGTCTTCGCCCACCTCGTCGCGCAGGCGGGCGGCGTCTTTGTGCTTGGCTAACGTCGCCAGGGTGCCGTCGCGCAGCCGCGCCACTACCAGCAGACAGATCGAATTCGAGCCAACATCAATGACTGCAACTGGTTCCATGTCCCCCCACAAGATTCCCCGCCGCAGCGGTTGCGCACCCGTGAGCCCATGTTCGCCTGAGATGAGCCGGGCGACAAGCGCAAGGGGCTGATGAATTTGCTGCAGCGCTCCAAGTCGCGGACGAGGCGGTGTAGACTAGCCGAGAAGCGAGGTCTGAATGCGCAGCTTTACTTTAGGATCTAGGCAACACGGCGGCATTTTCAAACGGTTTTTGTCGATGGCCGCGGTCTTGGGCGCGTGGTGGACGACCAGCGGTTGCGACACGGAACCTGCGCCGCCACCCGCTAAATCGACCTGGCAGTATGTCGCCGCGGAGCTGCCGGGGGCGATCTTCTCCGTTTGGGGCAGCGGTGCAAGCGACGTTTGGATGGTCGGGGCCCGCGATCCGGCGAAATCGGCCGACGGCCCCACGGTGCTGCGCTGGAATGGCAAGGCCTGGAGCCGCTTGAAGATCGCTGCGCCCGGCATCGACTTGTGGTGGGTTGCCGGCACCGCAAAGGGCGACGAGGTGTGGATGTGCGGCACCGGCGGCACCATTGCCCGCTGGATCAAGGCCACAGGCGCGGTCGAGCTGATGCCGACCCCTGACAAGTCCCAGCTTTTTGGCGTACTCCCCGTCAGCGCGAGCGAGGCCTGGGCGGTGGGCGGCGCGCCGGGCGGTCCAGGGCTGGTCTGGCGCTGGGACGGCAAAGTGTGGGCCGCGGCGGATGTGCCGAGCGAGTTGATCAAGCAAACGACCCAATGGTTTAAGGCATTTAAGCACCAAGATGTACTTTGGATTGTTGGGCTAGATGGCAAAATCCTGCGGTATGACGGCAAAACTTGGACCAGCCCGGCCAGCGGCACCGAGACGGGCCTGCGGACGATTCACTGCGCTGGCAAGCTCTGCGCGGCGGTGGGCGGCTATGCCAGCGGCGAAATCATCGAACTGCACGACGGCCAGTGGAAAAAGGCGACCCCCGGCAAGATGCTGATGCTAAACGGGGTCTTCCTGCAGGCGGACGGCAGCGGCAGCGCAGTGGGCGCCAACGGCAACATCTGGCGGCGAAGCACCGCAGGGGTGTGGAGCGACACGGGCGCAGGCGATGTGACCGAAGCCTTTGAGGATTACCACGGCGTGTGGATGGACAGCGCTGGCGGCCTGTGGGCAGTGGGCGGCCAGCTGATGAGCGCCCCCCAGATCAACGGCCAGGTGGTGTATTACGGCCCGAGCGCGATCAGCAAGGCGATGCCAAAGTAGACGAGATGCTTCTAGTAGGAGCAATAGCTACTTAGGTCCGTGATCCTTACCTGGCTTGGCAGGTTCACCTGCTGAAGCGGTTGATGGAACTACAGAAGCAGCCAGCGCCGCTGCCGCCCGAGCCGCGCGCTTCTCTTCAAGTTTAGCCCGGCGCTTTTGTGCAGCCCGGCGCCGTGCAGCGGCATCGCGAAGCTTCTCTCGCTTTCTGTGGGCCTTATAGTCCGGATCATCGGTCAGATTCTTAGACAGGTAGACGTGCTCTTCTGGATCGCCAAAGCCCAGCTTGTGAAAGAAGCCCAAGGCCGCGGTGTTGTCGGCCGCCGTGTCCACCATCAAGATGCGCGCGCCTTCTTCGATGAACAATTCCGTCAACTTGTCAACCAAACGCCCCGCGATGCCGCGCCGACCGGCCATGGGATCGACGCCGAGCCAGAGCAAGTGGCCATACGTCCAAGCTGAACCGCGCTTTTCCAGGATGGTGCCCAAGGCAAAGCCGACGATGCGGTCGTCGATCTCGGCCACCAGACACAGCTCGGCGTCGGCGGCAAACAGCACGGCGAGCTCGTAGTCGTCCCAGGTGCGGTAAAGGGTTGGCCAGCGCTCGGCGGTAAACAGCTCCTCGCCGAGCGCGTAAACCTCTGCGAGATCGTCGATCTCCATGGACCGGATGTCGACGGAACCGCGCATCTTGGGGATAGGGACGGACATGGCGGGCCTTCCTACAGTATTACATCACGAGATGACACCCAACTTCTTGCCCACTTTGATAAACGCGGCAATCGCTGTCTCGACATGCTCTGGGCTGTGCGCCGCCGACAGCTGCACGCGGATGCGCGCCTGGCCCTTGGGCACCACCGGAAAGAAGAAGCCGATGACGTAGATGCCCTCTTCCAGCAGTTCGCGGGCCATCTCCTGGGCCAGTTTGGCGTCGCCGAGCATCACCGGAGCGATGGGGTGGATGCCGGGGCGCAGGTTGAAGCCCGCCTCGGTCATCGCCTGGCGAAAGCGCTGGGTGTTGGCGTGCAAGCGGCTGCGCAGGTCCTCGCTCTCGTCGATGATCTTGAGGGCCTCCAAGCTCGCAGCGGCGATCGCCGGGGCCAGAGTATTGCTGAACAGGTACGGCCGCGAACGCTGGCGCAACAGGGCGACGATTTCCTTCTTGCCGGTGACAAAGCCGCCGGAAGCGCCGCCCAAGGCCTTGCCCAAGGTCGAAGTGATGAGGTCTACGCGGTCCATCACGCCGTGGTAGGCCGGCACGCCGCGGCCGCCGGGGCCAAAAAAGCCAGTGGAGTGGCTCTCATCGACCATGAGCAGGGCGCCGTACTTGTCGCAGAGGTCGGCGATGGCTTTGAGATCGGCTACGTCGCCGTCCATGCTGAACACGCCATCCGTGACGACCATGCGGCTGCGCTGGGCCTGGCTCTCTTGCAGGCAGCGCTCCAGGTCGGCGAGGTTGCCGTGTTCGTAGCGGTAGCGCTCGGCCTTGCTCAGGCGGATGCCGTCGATGATCGAGGCGTGGTTGAGGGCGTCAGAGATGATCGCGTCCTCTTCGCCCATGAGCGTTTCGAACACGCCGCCGTTGGCGTCAAAGCACGACGAGTAGAGGATCGTGTCTTCAAAGCCAAAGAATTTGGCGATCGCCGCTTCAAGCTGCTTGTGCACCGCTTGGGTGCCGCAGATGAAGCGCACGGACGATAGGCCGTAGCCCCACTGGTCTAAGCCGGCGTGGGCCGCCGCGACAATGCGCGGATGATTGGCCAAGCCCAGGTAATTGTTGGCGCAGAAGTTGAGCACTTCGCGGCCGTCTTGCACACGGATGGCGCCGCCCTGAGGGGTGACGATGACGCGCTCTGGCTTGGTCATGCCGGCGCTTTCGATCTCTGCGAGGGTTTGGGTCAGACGGTCTTGGATGCCTGCGTACATGGGCGCCTCTTGACGGCGCCAGCAGCGCCGGAGTGCTCGGGGTTCTACGAGCGAAACGAAGCGGCGTCAACTGGGCGCGATCCGCGCGCGGCGATTTGGGCGTCGCGCACGCGGCGATTGGCGCGCTCCGCGCGAGGGGGGAATTGGCTATTCATTACTTGCGTTTTGCAAAGGGTGAACCATAGGGAACGTGGGGGCGTTCCGCCCCCGACCTCCCTAATGTTTCCCCCTCTGCACTCCCCCTCCTTTACCCTCCATCCCCCTGATCAATCCATAACTTAGGGACGTCTGCCCGCCGCCAGCGAAGCGGTGCGGGGGTGTATTGGACAGTCGCGGTCGTGGGTCCACCGAACCAGCCCGCCGCCAGCGAAGCGGTGCGGGGGTGTATTGGACAGTCGCGGTCGTAGGTCCACCAAACCAGCCCGCCGCCAGCGAAGCGGTGCGGGGTGTATTGGACAGTCGCGGTCGTGGGCCCACCGAACCAGCCTGCGACCGAGGGGCTTCTGCGTCAGCGTCCCGGGCCTGAGCCCTGGGACCCTATGCTTGTGCGATCGCCAGGTGAGATTGCCGATGCGCACGCTGCGGTTGGCGCGCTCTGCGCGAGGCTGCGACAAAGCGCACGGACGCACCGCCATGGTCGCATGGAAACCCAAAGAACTGTTGCAGTTGGATGGCTACCGCCCGCGCAGAGGTTGGATGCTCAGGATCAGGGCGGCGGCTCATCCTCTTTGGTCGAAATCTTGGTGATGACGAGCTGGACGCTGTGCCAGGCTCGGCTCGGCATCGTGAAGCTGCGCACCACCCTCGCTTCGCCGGGGTCCAAGGCGGGCAGAAAGTTCACGACGGCGTGGAGCTCGTCGCTCTGAAAAGCGATGGCGCCATGCTCATCTAGGTAGCGGACAGCCATTTGCAGCTGCCCGATACTGCGTTGGCCCGTGTTGGTCAGGGTCCACTCCGCGTCGTGGCTACGCGACCAGATCTTGCCGTTGGTGCCGATGGTCTTGGCATCATTAAGCCGGTCGATCACGTGGATCTGCACGCCGGCCGGTGCAGGCGTTGCCCAAACCAGCTCAGGGGAACTTGGCTTGCGCGGCCGCGTCTTGGCCACTGCGGCTTGGGCGGCGAGGACGCGCAGCCGCACGGAAGTTCCCCGCGCCGTTTCCGGACCCTGGAGGTGAAGCCGCACCGGCACCAAGTCACCTTGCGCGACCGCGGGGCCAAAGTCGCCGACAAAGGCCGCCTGGCTGGTCAGCAGCACCTGCCCGGCGCTGTCGATGAGCGCGGCTTCCATCAACAGTTCCTTGAAGGCGTTCTTGGACTTCTGCTCTAGCACCGCGTCGACTTCTAGGTCGATATAGCCTTGGCGCAGTGCGTGGCGGCGCAGTTGCAGATCGGGCATCGCGCTGCCGTCAAAGGTGAAAGACAGCGGCGCGGCAGGAGGCTTGACCAGCTCTGTGGGCCCCGGCTG
>JBIKTV010000028.1:0-24091 GCA_044347905.1 Myxococcota bacterium | reverse complement strand
ACGTTGCGCGCCACCTGCTGAGAGATAGTGCTGCCGCCCACCAGTCGCGCCCCTGGCTTGGTCTGGTAGCGGTGCCAAGCGCGGCGGATCGCCACGACGTCAAAGCCGTGATGGGCAAAGAAGCTGCGGTCTTCGCTGGAAATGGCCGCTACCACCAGCGGGCGCGGCAGCTCTTCTGCACTCGCCCAGCGGTAATCGGGCAGGCTCCAGTCGCCCTCTTGCCAGCCGTGGCTCCAGGTCCGCGACAGCATCGTATGGGTCACCGGCGGATCGACCCAGCGGAGCAGCCCGGTCTGGGCGATCGGCACCAGCACTCCCGCCAGCAGCAGCCACCCCAAAATCCGCAGGGCCAGGGCAGTGCCGCGGAGCTTGCGCTTGAGCGGGGCCGGCTTGCCCGGCTTGTTGGGCGCTGCCTTTGCGGACTCAGGGCTGGGGGGCGCGGGCGCGGCTGAGCTGGTCATGGGGCCTTGGGGGGCAAAGCGGCGCTGCGCAGGGCGGTTTTGAGCACTTGGCGCAAGCGGTAGAGCGCCACGGTGTCCATGAGTTCGGCGGCCTCGCCGCTCAGGCGCCGCAGGGCCTCCGCGGACAACCGCCGGGCCTGGTCGATATCGCCGCTCTGCAGAAGGAATTCGCTATACCGCGCCCACGGCAGCGCCATCGATGGGCGGTTGCGATCGCTTGGCACAGACAGCGCCGCCGCCAATGCCCGCTTCTGCCACACCAGCGCCCCCTGCAGGTTGCCTTCGCGGTGCAGGGTCGCCGCCAAGGTGTCCAAAGCGGCAAAGGCTGGTTCGCCCCCCGTGGCCCACAGCGCCCAGCGCGCGTGCTCCGCCGCCTGCGGGGTGGCATCGCCGGCCAAGTGCAGCGCGTAAGCCAAATTGTTGTGGTAGCCGTGGCCGGTCGGATGGCGCTGCAGCACTTGGCCCATGGCCCGCACGCCCAGGGCCCCCAGGCCGAGCTCGCCCAGATCCTCCATGGCCACAAACACCAGGGCCTCTTGCTGGGCCGCGGGCAGGCTTTGCAGCGCAGCGCCAAGCCAATTGGCCAAAGCGGTCCGCTCGGCAGGGGTGCGCCGCGCCTGGCCCTCCGCTGCCGCCGACAACCACTGGCGCAGGGCCGGCACCGGGGCGCGCTCAAATGCCGCGCGCATGGCCACGGAGAATTCCCCTTGGGGTTCACGGGCAAGGGCGTTGGCAAGGGCGTGACTCTCGCGCGGGTTCAGGGCGCCAAGGTTGCGGCCGCGCAGACAGGTACTGGGGCTCGCCTCTTCGCCCAGGTCCACGGCAAGGCAGGCGATGGCGGTCTGCGGCGCCCCCCATTGGCGGGCCTTGGCCAACGCTTGGCGACCGGCGGGAACCTCCCCAAAATCAGCGGCTGCCTCGGCAATTTGCCCCCAGATTCGCCAAGGCTCCTCATGGAGTCCCTGCAGCTGGTCGCCGGCTTTGAGCGCCAAAAGCGGCTCGCGCGCCATGAGCACCGCCACCAGCAGGGGCAGCAATTCGCTGGGCGGACCGCCGGGTTGCTCTGCCAAGCGCACGGCGGCGTCGGCGTCCCAGGCGGCCAAGCGCTGGGGCAAAGAGAGTCCCGCGCCTGCATCGGCGGCCGGCGGCACGTCTTGGCCGGGCTCTTCGCGCCTCAAGGCCTCTGCGAGTTGCGTCGCCGCGCGCAGCCGCCCTGCGGTGATCAGCCAGTCAAAAACGTCATCCACCGGCGAGCGGACCGGCTGATTGGGCAGGTACTGCACCGCACCGCGCCCGGATGAGCTGGCGGTAAAGAGCAGGTTGCTGCGCTGCCCGCGGAGATACTGCTGGACTGCCGCGACTACCGCCTCGTCGTCGCCGGCGCCGATCACCGCCAGCGTGCGCCGCATTTGCAGATCGGCATTCAAAAAGCCGACATGGGGCCCCTCAGAGGAACGAAGCGCCACCCTGGCCAGCTCCGGGTGCCCTTGGCGCACCAGCTCCAGGGCCAAGCGCGCCGCCGTGTCGTAGGCAGGCTTTGGGCCGAGCCATTTTTGCAGCCACGCCTGGGCCTTGGGGGTGATCTGATCCGCGGCGAGGCCCTTTGCCTGGGCCTGCCCTTGCACACTCACCAGAATCGCCGCTGCCGTTCGCGCTGTCTGGTCTTGGAGATCCTCGCGGCAGGCTAGCCCTGCTTCGCCCAGCAGCGCCGCGGCTTTTTCCGCTTGGCCGCGCTGGGCCAGCTTGAGCGCCCACTGCAGCCGCAGTTCCGCGTGGGCCGGCAGCAGCGCTTGCAGGACGCTGGAAATTTCACCTGGAATCTCATGTTCATGGGCGGCCATGTCGGCAGTCAGCGCCAGCCACCAGTCATCGGTCCGCTGCATGGGACCGTCGGATGCGGCCTCAGCCAACAGCGGCTCGGCGCCGATGCTTTGGGCCAGCCGCTCGGCGGTCGCCGCAAGATCCGCTGTCCAATTGCGCACAACACCGCGCGCGGCCGTCCACGCCTCGCGGGCCGCCTCGCCCCGACCGACGGCGAGCAGGGTCTGGACCTTCTTGGCGTGGATCAGCTCGCTGTCAGGCGCCAGGACCAGCAATTCGTCCAAGAAAGGCAGCAGTTCCTCGCCCAGCCCCAGCTCGTTCATCTCCGCGATGACCAGCAACAGCGCTTGGTGGACCTCTGAGCGGCGCTCCGTCGCCGAGGGAGTCGCCCGGGCCGCGCGCAAGACCTCGCGGGTGCGCGAATCCACCAGCACATGGGCGCGCACTTCGGCCCAAATCTGCCGCGCTTGGGCGTGCTTGCCCGCGTCCCAGGCAAAACGCGCTCGCAGGCAGGCAAAGCTCAAGGTCCGATCGGCCTTCCACGCCCGGGCGGCGGCCTCCGCCTGCTCGACAAAACCCAACCGCGACAGGGCCATCGCCGCCAGCGCCCAGCCCCGATCGGCGTCCAGAGCCCGCGCCGCAAACAGCCGCGCCAAGCCAAGTGCTTCGTCGGCCGAGGTCGGGTCGCGGCGCATGCGCAAAGCCGCTTCCAGGAGGGCGATCCTCTCCTCATCTTCGCTGGGATCTGCAGACGCCAAGCCATCTTCGGCGGCCTCGCGGGCTTCGCGCAGCGCCCCAACGGCCTCCAGCCACTCGACCAAGCGGGCGTTGACTTGGGCCCCCTTGGCCCGCAGCCTTCGCACCCCGGCCACCACCTGCGGGCGATCACCCAAGTCTACGGCCAGTTGTACGCGAAACCGCTCCAGTTCTCGATCGGCGTCGGCCACTTCTTTGACGGCGGTGAGCAGCGCGCCCTGGGCCTGAGCCCGCCGGCCCATCTCCAGGACAATGCGATAATCGTCTTCCGTGGCGCCCTGTTGGGCGAGCTGGGCGGTCTGGATTGCCGCCTCGGCCATCTGTCCAGAGCGCAGCAAGGCCAGCACCAGCCTCACCCGCAGCCGCGTCGCGTCGGGATCGACCTGAACGGCCCCGCGGAAAAACTCCACCGACTCCGCAGAGTGGCTGTAATCTTCCAAGAGCTCAGCGGCCCGAAGCCAAAGGCGCGAAGCTCGACCGCGAAGTGTTGTGGCTTTTTGCAGTGTTTCCAGGGCTTTTGGTAGCTGATCGCTGACGATCTGGGCGCGCGCCAGGGCCATCACGCTGTCGTCGGTCAGCGGCCGCACCACCGCAACTTGGTCAAAAAAACCCAAGGCCAGCTGCTCAAAGCCGCGCTCTACCAGCAGCTGTCCCGCCGTCTCCGCGCGGTTGGCGTCAAAGCGCTCCCCCTGGCTGGCCCGCACCAGCGCCGTCGCAAGCGCGGGATCTTGCTGGCGCCGCGCGCAGTCCAGGCCGCGACCCAGGGCGGTGCGCAGGCCAAAAAGGTCAGGCTCAGCGGCCATTTTCAGCGCCAACGCGTGGACACCGCGGCACAAGCCATGGGTGGCCCCGGCCTCCAGCAGCGGCCGCCACGCCCGCGACGGCAGGTCTTTGCGCGCGGCGGCGTCCATCAGCGTCTGCTCGGCCGCCTGGAATTGGCCCAGCGCCACCTGGGCGGACACGCGCACGGCGATGGGATTGGGATCCTGGGCTTGCGCCTCCGCCGAACGCGCCGCCAGGTGATCCAGCACCGCCTGGGCCGCGCCGCTCTGCGCCAGTTCCTGCAATTCGCCAACGCCGATATCGACTTCTGCGTGGTTCTGCCGGGCATAGTCCAGCCACGCCAGGCCCAGAGCGCCAAAGCCACCGCGCAACAACTGCCGCGCCGTGCGCCACGCCATTCGGGCATCGTCCAGCTGGTGCACGTCTGCCGCGGCCAGCCAGCGCGCCAGCCAAACCGCACTGCGTCGGCTCAAATCCTGAAGCACGGCGCCGTTATCCAGCGGGGCCAGCTCTTGCTCTGCCTGCTGGCGCGCCCGGGCGTCCAGGATCAGGAACTGCGCCAGATCCTCTTGCTGGACTGCGCGCATGGCCACGCGCCGCTGTTGTTCTGCTGTGGCCACGCCGGACTCGCACCAGCGCGCCAGCAGCTGACCTTGAACCTCGAGCCAGCCGCCGCTCGCCAGCTTGGCCAGCCACTCCTGGCGCAGCGCCGCGGGATCGGCCTCGCGTTCCTCGCCCAGCGGACCGGGCCCAGGCGGAGGGGTCGCCACAGCCAGCAAGCGGCCCAAGCGCTGGACGGCTGCCATCGCCGCAGGGGTCGGCCCCGCAGTAAACAGCCTCTGGGCCCGCAGCCGGGCCGCCGACAACTGCCCGCGCCCTGGGGTATTGGCGGCCAGTTCGGAATACTTTTCCGCAAGTTCAGGAAGCACGGTCCGCCAAGCCTGGCCCAGGATCAGCGCGGCGAGGCTGCGATCGCCCGGGGCGCTGGCGATCGCCGCGGCGGTGGTCTTGGCCTGAGCGGCCTGCCCCGCTTGGCGCTGCCATTCCGCGCGCAACGCCAAGGTCACAGCGTCCTCTGGCGGAGTCTGGGCCAATTCGCCAAGGACTTTCTCAGCTTCTGCGACCATCCTCGCCGCCAGCAGCGCCCGCGCCAGCACCTGCCGGCCCTCTGCGTCTTGCAGGGCTTCTGGCCGCGTCTGTTGCACCGCCGCGAGCGAGCGCCGATCGTCCAGGCGCATCCACGCCGCCACCAAGCGCTGCCAAACACCGCGATCGGCATCGGCGCGCTGGCTCGCGACCGTCAGGATCTGGGCAACGGCTGCACGATCCCCAGATAATTCAGGGTGCTCAGACACGGCGGCCAGGGTCTGGGCGCTTGGCGCCGCGGCCACCAGCGCCTGCAGCCACGCAGCGCGCCCCTCGACGCCGGGCTGTTTGCGCGCCACGGCATAGGCCGCCGCCCAGCGCTCCGCGTCCTGGGGCTGTTCAACCGCGTGGCGCAACAGCAATTCGCGGGCCTCTTGGGCGCGGGTCTGCAGCACCAGCTCGCTCGCCAGGGCCGCCATCCACCGGGTTCGCGGCGCTCCTCGCTCAGCCGCCGGCGCCAGGGCCAGCACCCGCATCTGCCAAGCTGGGGTGCCATCTGCGCTCATCACCAGGGATTTTGCGGCCAGGCGGCACAGATCCGCGCCGTCACAGCCCCGCGGCATCGCTGCCCCCAGCAGGCGCAGGGCCTGGGCGGGCCGGCGCACTTTGCCCAGGTGCAGGGTCGCCAGCTTCTCGATCTCGCGCCGCGCCAGCTTGGGCTGATCGGCCAAAGCTTGTTGCACCAGGCGGTCTTCTAGCTGTTGCGCCGCCGCAGCGTCCAGCAGCTGCCAAGCCGCTTGGGCAGCCAAACCAAGCAGTTGCGCATCATTTGCCCCTTGGGTGCGCCGTTGGGCCGCCAGCACGCCGGGCCAATCGCGCCGTGCTGCCGCCTGCCGGGCCATGGGCAGCGCCACCCGCAGGGGCAAAGCCGCCTCCTGATCAGCCTGCCGCTGCGGCGCCCCACAGCCGACTGTGCCCGCCAGCCCCAGCGCGGCCACCAACACGGCGCGCAGCCGCCAATCCTGCATTCGGGACGCGGAGTTGTAAGGGGCAGGCGCGAGGGGCAGGTGGTTCATCGGCAGTCCCAGCAGTCCCGGTGGAGGCGCGGCATTCGCAGGTGGCAGCGGCAAGCGCCGGCCCCGCGTGGGCGATCCAGCACAGGCGATCGAGCCCAGGCGACCTAGCGCAACCGCATGAGTATAGACGATCGCCGCGGCGACTGCGATCTCACCTGCTCTGATGCCCGCTTGCCTCAGCCAACCTCTTGGGCTTGCAGCGGATCATTGACGTAGCGCCACGGCAACCCGCGGTAGTTGTGCCCCGTGAGCCACGCGCCGTCGATCTGTTCCACATAGGCCGGCCACAGCGGCACTTTGCCCGCGCCCACCAAGTCAATGCAGTACTTGGGCACCGCCATGCCGCTGGTAAAGCCGATCAATTGCTCCATTAAGGCGAGACCTTGACTCACGCTCGTCCTCAAGTGGGCGCTGCCGCGGATCGGGTCGCAGTGGAACAGGTAGTAGGGCCGCACCCGCGCAGAGAGCATCGCGTAGAAGGTCTCGCGCAGCACTTCGGCGTCGTCGTTGATTCCTTTGAGCAGAACGGCCTGACCACCCAAGGGAATTCCGCCGTCCGCCAGGCGACCCAGGGCCTGCACCGCCAGATCGGTCAGCTCGCGATAGTGGTTGCAGTGCACGTTGACAAACACCGGAATCCGCCGCGGCCGCAGCGCTTTGACCAGCCCGGCATCGATGCGCATCGGCAAGAACACCGGCACCCGCGTGCCGATCCGCACAAAGCGCAGGTGCGGGATGGCCGCCAGTTGGTCCAGCAGCCAGTCCAGCTTGGCGTCGGCCAGAAGCAGGGGATCGCCCCCAGAAATCAGCACATCGCGGATCTGCGGTGTCGCGGCGATGTACGCCAGGGCTTCGCGCCACTGCTCTTGGCCCAGCGCCTCCTGGCCGCCCGCCACCCAGCGGGCCCGGGTGCAGTAGCGGCAGTAGGCGGCGCAGGTGTCCGTCACCAAAAACAATACGCGATCCGGATACTTGTGGACGAGCCCGGGGGCTTTGCGGTGGGGATCCTCGCCCAGGGGATCGGCGACCTCAAACGCTGCGACTTCAGCCTCCGCGGCTTCTGGCAGCACCTGGCGCAGAATCGGGCAGGGCTGGCGCGCGGGGTCGGCCAGGCTGGCAAAATATGGGGTGATGCCGACCTCAAAGGCCTTGCCGCTGTCGATCAGCTGCCTTTGGGCCTCTGACAGCGGTGCCAGCGCGCTCAGCTCGGCAGACGACCGCAGGCGGTTGCGCAGCTGCCAGCGCCAGTCGAGCCATTGCGCCAGGGGCACGTCGGCCCAAGCGCCGCGAGGCAGCCCGGGAGCCACAGAATCGCTTGTCTCCATCGGAGCTTCTGAGGTCACGGTGTCCTGGGGCCAGCCCCTTGCGACGGGCCGGTGCAAAAAGCCAGCTCCGGGCCAAGGGCGCCGATCAGCGCCGCAACGCAAGGAGAAAACACAGACTGCACTGCCAAACGTTGCAGAACTGCCAAACGTCACAGAGCTGCCAAACACCAAAGAACTGCCAAACCCGAGAGCGTCGAGAGGCAAAAACACAAAGGGCCGACATCACAGCGGGGGTTCCCGGGATGTCGGCCCTGAGGTGTGGTGCGGCTGGAGCGAAGAACGCTGCCCAGCGCTTTGCGGTGCCCCGTAGGAGAATTGAACTCCTGTCCCAGCCTTGAGAGGGCCGTGTCCTGACCGCTAGACTAACGGGGCGGTCGGGGCCCTCCGCGGCCTATGCAAGCGTTAAGCGTGCAAGACCTGGGCAGTCCCCATCGGTCGGCGTGAGTCCGCTGGCATCGGCCTTGCCCCATAAGGGCTTAGCTCTGCGGCGCGGCGCCGTCCGATCTCAATTTTTGGGCAGGGGGACAAGGATTCGAACCTTGATAAGCAGATTCAGAGTCTGCGGTCCTGCCGTTAGACGATCCCCCTATCGCACCTTTCCGGCCTGGCGTTACCTGGGCAACGACCATCTGAAAAACCGGAGGGTGGGGCCGCGGGCCGCGCGCAGCAGCCGTTGGTGAGGCAGCACTTTACAGAGAACCCGGGCCGCCGTCAAGAGGCAAAAGCGACAGCTCCGCACCGCGGGCCGCCGCGGCCGTGCCAATCGCCAGGGCAGGGGCCCGCATCTCCACGGGCGAAGGCGCGGCGCCTGCGGTCTGCTTGCCGGCCTGGTCAAAGTACAACCCCATGGCATCACGCGCTAAAGCTGGGGCCTTGACCTTCCACTTCCAGCCGTTGATCGCCAGCGCGGCCACCGCCACCTTGGGATTCTCTGCCGGGGCAAAGCCGATAAACCAGCTGACGTGGCGGAACAGCTCGCCCTCAGGGGCCGAGAGAGAACCGGTCTTGCCGCCGATCTCCATGCCGCGCAGGGACTTGGGCCGCGCGCCAAAGGCCTTGCTGCCGGTGCCGGCCACGGTGGTCTGCACCATCATCTGCCGCAGCGCCGCCGCCGTCTCTGGCCTGATCGCCGGCGGGGCCTTGGCCGGGTCCACCAGCAGGCCGGCATTCGAAGTGTTGTCGCGCCAAGCAGAAATTCGCTCCACCCGCCCGTCGCTCGCCACCACGGCCGCCAGCCAAGCGGCGTGAAGGGGCGAGAGCGTCGAGCCAGAAAAACCGGCAGCGGCGCGGGCGCGATCGAGCTTGGCCCCCGCGTCGCTGAAATGCGAAGGCACCACCGCCACATCGGAGGCGATCCCGCGGTTAAAGCCAAAGGCCTCGGCGGTCTTGAGCAGGGCGCCGTCTGGCAGATCGCGCAGGGCAAAGCGGGCGAACGCCGCGTTGGAGGAGCGCGCCAAGGCCATGGTCAGGGTCTCGCATCGGCGATCGCTAGGCCTTTCAACCAGATGGGAGCCGTCTAGCCCGTGCATGCCGCCGTGAAAGCACGCGGTGGTCTCCGGCGTGGCGCCGTTCTCTAGCAGCGCCGCCGCCGTCACCACCTTGATCACCGATGCGGCGGGCACCGTGGGCTCGGTCAGCCGGCCGATCGCCCCTACGGGGTCGCTGGGATCGCGGGTCTCCGCCATCGCCAGCACATGGCCGGTCTGCGGATCGATCATCACCACAGCGCCATAAGCCAGCCCGGTGCGCGCCAGGTAAGCCTCGACACCGTCTTGCAGATCGCTGCGCAAGGTCGTCGGCCGCGGCTCGGCTTGGCGCTGCAGCACCAGGTGGCCGTCCGCGCCCTTCTGGGCTTTTTCAAGCTCGGCCACTTGGATCGGCGCCGGCGGCTTGGGCTTGGGCGCTTCTACCGGGGCGGGCGCGATGGGGCTGGGCAGGGGCGCCGCCTCCGCAGCGTCCTGACTGCGCAGGGCCCACAGGCCAAGTGCGGAGATCGACAGCGCGCCGATCACCGCCAAGGGCAGCATCTCTTGCCTCCAACCGCGGCTGGCACTGGGCTTTTTGGCAGACGGATGAGCGGGCGTGCGGGGCGCTTTGGGCACGGGGACCTCGATCGGGCAGCGGGGTTGCTGGTTGACCACAGGGCCGCACAGCCCCCTGAGGGTAGGGACTTTGCGCGGTGAAGCAAGAATTTGGCTCTGCCTTCGCCACTTTTGTACGGATTGCCCGGGCATGGCTTGGCGCCGCCGCCTTCCTCCCGCACAATCGCCGCTGGGGGGCCGCCACGGGTCCCAGGGGAACACCGCATGACCACTGCTGAAGATCCGCGCATCACCCGCTTTCACGCCATGCTAGCCGACGACCCGGACAATGAGCTCGCGTGGTTTTCTCTGGGCCAGGCGCTGTTTGAGACCAAGCGCCACGCGGAAGCGGACCAGGCATTTGCCCGCGCCGCCGAGCTGCAGCCCGACCTGATGATGGCGTGGTACCGCCGCGCGCAGTGTTTGGTGGCCCTGGGGCGACCTGCGGAGGCGCGGCCGCTGGCCGAAGAGACCCGGCGCCTGGCCATCGCCCAGAACCATGTGGGCCCGCGGGGCGACGCAGAGGACCTGATCGAAGAGATCGACGATGCCCTCGACTAGCTGCAGCCGCGTGATCAGCCCTGCAGCGCGCATTCGCCCCGGCCCGGCCTCGGCCGCCGGCGCAGGCAACTCGCTGGACAGGTTGGCTAAAGCCGTTGGGGTCTGGCCACGCCCGCTTTGCCGCCGCAACTTTGTTTTTCCGTTCGCGCTTTTCTTTGGCTGAGCTGTTGACGTCCCCGACCACCTGCTCTATAAAGCCGAACTGCGGGGTGGAGCAGCCCGGTAGCTCGTCGGGCTCATAACCCGAAGGTCGTAGGTTCAAATCCTACCCCCGCGACCCTGAAAGGCCTCTGGTGCAAACCAGGGGCCTTTCGCGTTTCTGGACCAGGTTTTTTCGGTGTGTTTCTCCGGATCCTTGCCGCCCTCGCTCGCGGCCCGGGCTGACCTCAGGATCGCGCGGATTTGCGGGACCCACAGGGGCGGCCCGTCTCCCTGAAATTGGGGGTCTTCACATGGATTCTGCGCATATGTCCCACCGTCTCCATATCTGTATTGTCGGCGCCACGGGTTACGCCGGCCAAGAACTGCTGCAGCTGTTGGCCCGCCATCCGCGGGTGGGGCGCGTCTCGACCGCCGCGTCGCGCGAGGGGCCTGATGCCGTACCTGCTGATGTCGATTGGGCTATTCTCGCCACACCCGCCGAGGCGAGCGCGGAGCTGGCTTGGCCCCTGGTGCAACGCGGCGTGCGGGTGATCGACGTCTCTGGGGCCCATCGCGCGGCCACGCCAGAGGCCCACCTGGGCGCGTATGGCTTTGCCCATCCCCATCCAGAGGCCCTGGCCGAAGCGGCGTATGGCTTTGACGCGCCACGCGAAAAGCTGCAGAAAGCCCGGCTGATCGCCAATCCCGGCTGCTATGCCAATGCCCTGTTGTCCGCGCTGGTGCCGCTGCAGGCCGCGGGGATGCTGCGCGCCGGTGCGGTGGTCGACGCGACGGGCATCAGCGGGGCTTCTGGCGCGGGTCGCGCGGCAACTGAGCGGACCATGTACATGTACGTGGCTGAAAACCTTGCGCCTTATCGCACCGGTCGCGCTCATCAGCACCTCGTTGAGGTCGAGGGCCGCGCCCAAGTGCGCCTGCTGTTTGTGCCGATGGTCGCGCCGCTCAAGCGCGGCATGTTGGTGACGGGCAGCGCCGATGTCTCGGCTTGGGTGCAGCAGCAAGGGGCCGCGGCGCAGTTGCCCGATCTGCACATGGCGGACGACCCTTTTTGGCAGCGCGTGGCTCAAGCGCCGGACGTGCTGGCGGTGGCCCATCAGCCGAGCGTGCAGGTCCACTACTATCTCGACGCGCCGTCGGGCCGGGTGGTGTTTGTCAGCGCCATCGATAACCTGTTGCGCGGCGCGGCTTCTCACGCCATCTACAACCTCAATCGCGCCTGTGGCTGGGCTGACGAGGCGGGCTTGCAGCCCGAAAAAATTCATGACTGATCAGATGTTGCCCAGTTTGACTTCTGCCGAGCCCCTGTCGATCGAGCCGCGGATTCCCGCCGGGGTGCGGATGATCGGCGGCCACAGCGGCATCAAGGCCAGCCGGCTAGACACGGCGATCCTGGCGTTTGACCCGCCCGTTCCAGTGGTGGGGGCGCTGACCCGCAACCGCTGCGCCGCAGCCTGTGTTGAGGGCAATCGGCCGCTGCTGCCGGGCTTGGCCAGCGGCTTTATTGCCGTCAGCGGCAATGCTAATTGCTATGCTACGGGCGATGTTGCGGCAGATCAGCTGCTGCGAACGGGGCTCGACGCGGCCTTGGGCCAAGCGGGTTTTGCCCAGCGCGGTGCGGTGCTGACGGCGACCACCGGCCCGATCGGCGTGCCCTTTGACGCGGCGCGCGTGGTGGCCAAGCTCCCGGAATTATTGGCTCAAGCCGATAGCTGGCAGGCCTTCTCTGAGGCGGTGCTGACCACGGATACCGTCGCCAAGGTGGCGTGCTTTGACTACGCCGGGGCGACGTGGCTAGGAATTGCCAAAGGTTCTGGGATGATCCACCCAGACATGGCCACGATGATCGCCGTTTGCGTGACGGATGCCGCGGTGGACCCAGAGGTGTTGCGCGCGGCGACCCTGCGGGTGGTCGGCAAGACCTTTAACGCCATTACGGTGGACCGCGACACCTCGACCAATGACACGGCGCTGGTTTTTGCCACCGGCCAGGCCGCGCAGGTGGCGGACCCGGAGCCGGCGCTGCACGCAGTGTTTGGCGCGCTGGCCCGGGCGATCGCCCGCGATGGCGAAGGGGCGACGCGGCTGGTCACGGTCAGCGTGCAAGGCGCGGCCAACGACGAAGTGGCGCGCACCACCGCCCGCGATATTGCCGGCAGCGATCTGGTCAAGAGCGCGCTGTTTGCCTGTGATCCCAACTGGGGTCGCACGGTTGCGGCGCTGGGGGCATCGCTGGCCCGCCAACAGCAGGTGCTGGATCGGCGCCTGGTGACGATCGATTTGCAGGGGCAGCGGGTTTTTCCGCCGCTTCAGCCGTTGGACAAGCCGGCCTTGGGAGCGCGGATGCGCGCCAGTGACACGATCGAGATCGCCTTGGCGATTGGCGACGGGCCGGGGAACGGCGAGGCCTGGGGCTGCGACCTCAGCTACGACTACGTGCGCATCAACGCCGAGGCGCCGGTGTCCTACGGTGCGGTGGGCAGCGCGGAGCCGGTGCGGTCCAAGCTGGAGCTGCAGACGCTGACGCCCGTGCTGAAAAAAGGCGTGCTGCGCGAGGCGTTGCGCTACTTGCACGACCACGACCGCCAGACCATGGTGATCCTGATCGAAGCGGATTCGCCGACGACCGACGACGATCTGGCCCTGCTGCGCCAAACGGGCATTCGACCGATCGTGCTGCGCGACAGCAATTTGGCGGCGGCGGTGGCGGTCGCTCGGGACAACCATGCGGCCAAGCTGCTGATTTTGACGGATGCCGACGGTCTTTTGGCCGCGGATGGCCATGTCGCCTCTGAGCTGGGCACGCCGGAGCTGCCGGAGCGGTTTGCCCAGGCCGATGTGCAGACGTTCCTGGAAGGCGGCGGCACTTTGCACGTGATCAACGGCCTGGTTCACGCGGCGCTGATCGAAGAACTGTTTACTGATCGCGGCATTGGCACGATGGTGCGGGCGCGGGCGAACTGAACGGAAGCGATTCTCCGTGAGCGTGCGGAAAATCTAGCCGCGCCGGCGCGCTCGCAGCTCGGCCACGCCGGCATCGCCATCCAAAATGCGCAGATCCAGCCACTCAAGCGGTAATTCCATAGCGATCCGCTGGATTTCGTCCACGCTGCGCACCCGGCCGCCGGGCGAATACAGCGCCATGTCCAGGTCAAACCAGAGGGCCGGATCGGGGGCAGGCTGGCCGGGCAGGGCAAAGACCTCCACAATTGAAAGCCAGCCGCCTGGGCCCAGCGCTTCGCTCATGGCTGTAAGCGTCTGAACACATTGTTGATCGCTGAGGTGGTGCAGCAGGTGGGCGCACACAGCGAGGTCAAAGGGCCGGTCTTGCGGCAGGCGGGTCGCGTCGCCAGGGGCCAGCTCGATGCGCGGCTGCGGCTGGGCCAGCGCCAGCACTTCTGGGCGATCGACCAGCACCGCGCGCCAATCCTCCGCCGCGTGGACCAGCGCGCGCCCCCAGGTGCCTAGCCCCGCACCCACGTCTAAGAGCTCTCCATGACTGGGCAATTGCGCCGCCCAGGCGTTCGCCCAGGCCGCGGCCGTCTCAGCGTGATCGCTCGCCATCGCCTTCTGATAGGCGTGCAAGTGCGCCGAGGCGTCCAGCGGCTGGCCGGTGCGGATGACCTGGCTCAGCAGGCCCCAGCCCTGGCGAATTACGGGCAGCAGCGGTGCGCGATCGCCCAGCCAACGCCAGCGGCCGTCACCCGTCAGCTCTAGCTGCCCCAGATCGGCCAGGGCGCGGCCCAGTCGAAGGAGGCGGGCATCGTCGTAGTCGTGCGCCGCTGCAACCTCGCGCGGATCCCGGGGCGCAGCAAAAAGCCTAGGCAGGTCAAGGTCTGCGGCGGCCTGCAGGGCGGCGTCGGCAAAGTAGTCGCGGTGGGCGCGCAAGGCCAGAGCAAAAGAACGCATTAGTAGGCCCACCCGCCGCGGCTCACCGCGATGCCCAGGTATCGCTCGTCGCCACCCAAACCGCGATCGGCGGGGGCGATGGCGTCGGGGAGCCTCCAGCGGGCCTCGATCGCCCCGTCCTCTGCGCGCCGCAAGGGGATTTCCAGGATCGCCTTGGGCTGCTGCGCGGTCAAGGTCGCGATGGGCGCTGCGGAATTGCCTGTCATGACGCGCTGAGCGGCGTCGGCGGTGGGGACATAGCCGCTGACCTCCAGGCGCAAAGCCCGCGGCAGGGGCTGGCCATTGGGCCACCAGCAGCGCACGCCGGCTTGCTGGCCCACCGTCCAGCGGCCATGGCTCTCTGCGGGGCCCAGGCCCCAGGTGGTCCAGCTTGGCACGGCGCCATTCGCGCAAAAATCCAGGCTGGGCGGGCAGTTCCAGGTGGGTCCCCCCGGTAGAGCTTGGCGCCAGGTGCAGTCTTGGCCGCAGCTCTGGGCGGGGCCTAGCTGCCACGGTCGGCGGGTCAAATTCTGGAGATCGCCTTGGCAGGTGGCCTCTGGGGCGCCGACGCACACGGCGATCCACGGGGTCGCATCAGCAGATTCCGCTGTAGCGGCAAGCTGTTGCAGTAGGGTCCCCCTCCTGGCATCGCCGCGCTCCGCTGTGCCAAACACCGGCTTCTTGGCGGCCAGAGCGCGGTGGACCAGCGGCCACACCTGCCAGTAGTCGCCCCCCACCAGCAGGGGCCGCGGTGAGGTGGGGAGCTGGCGCAGGCGCTGCTCCGCGGGGGCAAGACTGGCGAAACTGGCGATCATCCAGCGATTCTGAGCACCTACGCCCGCGCTCAGGAGGGCTACGACCAGGGCCATGGCGGTCCAGCGCTCGATCCGCTGATCGGGCCACGCCCGCACCGCCGCCGCCGCTGCCCAGCCCCCCAGCCAAAGGGCGAACAGCACGACCGGAAAAAAGTACTTAAAGTGCAGATGGTTGATCACCACCCAGCGGTTGCTCGCAAACAGCCCCAGCCAGGCCACAGCCAGCGCCGCCAGCAACACCCCCAGGATCCGCGCCTCGCGCCGGCCGTGGCGCACCACCGCCAGCCCGCCCATCAGCGCCAAGGCGAGCGCAAGCCAGGGCAGGGCCAGGGTGCGCCAGAGATTGCCAAGCGCCTCCAGCAGATGGGCTTTTTGCTGCAGCGTGCGCAGGGTCAAGTAGCTGGGCTGGCCTATCGCGGGCCCCCAGAGGTGGGCAGCGCCTTGCCAAGCTGCGGTCAGCACTACCCCCAGGGCCACCACAGCGCCGGCGCGCGGCCGCGAATGCCCAGCCCAGGCCGCGGTGATGGCGAGGCAAACCAGCAGCGTGAGAGCCCCGGGATTGAGCCCAAGGCCGGCCGTCAGCGCGGCAATCGCCAGAAAAAGCCTTGGGATCGACTGTGGTTGAGCCACCTCACCCTGCCGCGCCGCGCCCATCAGCCCCGGTCGCGCCGCGCCCATCAGCCACGGCCACGCCGCGACCATCGCCACGCAGGACAGGGCGTAGGGCTGACCTTCGGCCACCAGCACGTAGCGGGCCTCCGGGGTCAGCAGGCCGTGGCTCAGCGCCGTCAGCACCGCGTAGACCGCCAGCACCGGTGGAAGCGTCTGGCCATCGCGGGTCCAAAGCCGGGTCGCCGCCGCCACCAGCCACAGCAGCCCATGCCAAGCCAGGGCGTGAATGACCAGGACTGTCCATAGGTTCAGGTCGGCGTCCCGCAGCGGCCACGTCAGCGCCGCCACTGCGTTGGCCAGGCGGTTCTGCCCCCAATAGAACAGCGTCAGCTGCTCGTGGGCCATCACCGAGTACATCACCGTATCGGCATTGAGCTGCGATCCGCCCAGGCTCCACGCGCTGATGAGCGACGGCAAGGCGATAGCAGAGCTCGCAATCAGCTTAGACAATGGGACCTACAGCGTCCGCAGCCAGGCGATCAAGATCTGTTGATCCGCCGCGGGCAGGGCGGCAAAGCGCTGGCGCACCTGGGCAGCCTCGCCGTCATGGCGGGCAATCGCGTCGGCCAGCGTCGTGGCGCGATCGTCGTGAAAGTAGCGATCCCGCCAGCGCAATCCCCACAGCGGCGCGGTTCGCCAGTGGCGCGGACCGGCCTTGAAGTCGGGCAAGCCGTTGTCAAAGGCCGCCCCGAGGTCGTGCACGCACAGATCGCTGTACGCCATCACCTGGGGGGCTGTCTGCGGCCGGTGGCAATTGGCACAGCCCACCTGGGCAAACAGCTGCTCAGCCTGCGGATTTGGCTGGGCGGGCGGCGGCGGCGGCAGGCCATACACATAGGCCGTCAGGTCGTCCACCGTGGCGGTCGCCAGCTCGGGATCGGCCACGGCGTCGGCATCGGCAAAATGGCGCGGGTCGCGCTCCGCCGGATTGGTCAGGCCCATCTCCAGGTTCAGGGCGTTGGCGATAAAGTTGCGCAGCGATGAGGTGTGGGCCTTATAACCAAAGCGGCCAACAGCGTTTTCTCCCGCATTGACGTTGGCGATGCCGTGGATCCCCAGGGCCGGATCGCGACCGCAGTGGTCGGCAATGGCCTGGTCCGGCAGGTCTTGCAGCAGCCCCAGGCCAAACAGCGGCGGCGGCCGGTGCAGGCTCACGGGCTGGCCTTTGGGCAAGCTCAGCGGCGCATAGCCGGGCAGAGTCTGCTGAGGAAAGCCGTTGATATCACCGCGATCCATTGAATTGCGCGCGGCCTTGGCCATCCCCTCATGGCCGCCTGGACCCGGCAGGGCGTGGCAGGCGCCGCAAGAGCGCTCGTTAAAGTGCGGCCCCATGCCCTCTTGCGGAGAAAACACTTTGAGAAAAGCTAGCTTGCCTCGCTCAAAACCGGCCAATTGCCCTGTGCTCAGCCCTGGCCGCGGCCCCACGGGAGCTTGAGCGGCGCTCGGCGGCTTGTTGCACGCGGCCATCAGGGCCACCGCCAGCCCAGTCAGAGCGATGAGTGTCTTGATAGCTATGGAGATTCGCCGCTGCATTGGCCGCCTTTGCCCGCTTTAGCGGATGTCAAAACCGCCAAATGCCTCCAGCGGCATCGGCTCTGCGACCACTTCTGTGACCTGGGCGCACAGCGGCCCGCGGCTGCACCAGTGAATCATATATTTCACCGCTGTTTCAGGGCCGCCAAACACCGCCTCCACCCGCCCATCCTCCAGATTGCGCACCCAGCCGACCACGCCGACCTTGAGGGCCTCTTTGCGCGTCAAGCTCCGAAAAGACACGCCTTGCACGCTGCCGCTGACATACACCCGCATCTGAATTCGCCGCATCTTCTGCCTACTTTTGAGGGGTCGAGTGCGGATCCCGCCGCGGAACTGCCGCTGGCGAGGCTGCGACGGCGACAGCGGCTTGTCAACCGGCCGACCGCCGCCTAGCATCGCCGCATGGCCGAACTGTCGCAAACCGCCGATCCGCTGACCTTGGCCGGCATCGCCGCGCTCGCGGAATTGCAGCCGGATCGCGCGGTATTCGCCGTCGATGCCCAGCGCCGCGTGACGTTTTGGAGCAGCGGTGCGGAGAGGCTGCTGGGCTTTCGCTCCAGCGAAGTGCTGGGAAAGTCGTGCCAAGAGGCGCAGCGCTGCCATCAATGCCTTGTGGGCTGTGGCCTTCAGCGCCAGGGCACGGTGGATCAGGCGGCTCTGGTGTTGCTGCACCGCGACGGCACCCCGGTGGCCGTGACCAAGAGCGGTCGGGCCTTTGTCGGCCAAGACGGCAGCTTTCTGGGCGGCGTGGAGATCCTGACCCGCGACGACACCGCCGGGCCCATTGAGACCTCCTTGCCCAGCGATACCGTGGTGTTTCATGGGCTTATTGCCCGCGATCCCCAGATGATCGCCGTGTTTGAGCTGGTGCGCATGGTGGCCCAGAGCGATGCCACGGTGCTGGTGCGGGGCGAGACCGGCAGCGGCAAGGAGGGCATCGCCCAAGCCCTGCACAAGGAAAGCTCGCGCGCTTCAAAGCCTTTTGTGGCGATCAACTGCGCGACTCTGTCGCCTACGCTGCTGGAGAGCGAGCTGTTTGGCCATGTCCGCGGCGCCTTTACGGGGGCGTTGCGCGATCACCCGGGCCTGTTTGTCGCGGCCGACAAGGGCACGCTTTTCCTGGATGAAGTCGCTGAGCTGCCCCTGGAATTGCAGGCGCGGCTGCTGCGGGTGCTGCAAGAGCGCACGGTCACGCCGGTGGGCGGTACCAAGGCGCGCCAGGTGGATGTGCGGATTGTCGCCGCGACCCATCGCTCTCTGCGCGAAGCGGTGGCCCAAGGTAAGTTTCGGGAAGATTTGCTGTATCGTCTGCGCGTCGTGCCGATCTTTCTGCCGGCGCTGCGCGAACGCCCGGGCGACATCCCGCTGTTGCTGTGGCACACCATCGAGCAACGCGGCAGCCGCGGCCAGCGCTTGGTGCGGCGGATTGCCCCGGAGGCCATGCGCGCCCTGCTGGCCTATGCGTGGCCGGGCAATGTCCGCGAGCTGATCAACGCCGTCGATTTTGCCTTTGCCGTGGGCCGCGGGCCGGAGCTGCGCTTGAACGAGCTGCCGGAAGAACTGCGCAATATCCAAGCGATTGCCCCGGTGCTGCCCCAAGCGGAGCCGAGCTTGAGCGCTGCCCAGCCGCCGATGCCGAGGCCGCTGCTGCCCAAGCCGCTGCTGCCCGCGGCGCCGCTGGAGGTCGATGAAGCCCAGCAACTGCGCCAGGCTTTGGCAAATTCCGCCGGCCACGTAGGCCAAGCCGCGGCGCTGTTGGGCATGAGCCGGCCGACCTTTTGGCGCCACCGCAAGCGCCTGGGCGTGTAGCCCGCACCCGCGCTGTTTCATGTTTCAGTGAAACAGCTGTGGTGAAACAGATGAACCATCCGTGAAACAGTATTGAAACAGTCGCGTCGCGGCACTTTGGCGAGCGAAAACGGCAATTCGCCAGACCTGACGCGGGTTTTTGCCTAGGGTCCCCCCTTTGCGCAGCACTTGGCACGCGTCGTGCTATCTCTAGGGATGTCCCGCTGAACACGGCCGCACAGAGCGGCGCCAGGGCGGGCATTCACTGGAGGGCCGTCCGCCATGCTGTTTCGCCAACTGATTGATCCCGTGACTTCGACCTACACCTACCTGATCGCCGACGAGGCCACCCGCCAGGCTGTGCTGATCGATCCGGTGGTGGAAGAAGTGGCCAAATACAAGGCTCTTCTGGCCGAGCTGGACCTGCAGCTCGTCTACACCCTGGAGACCCACGTCCACGCCGACCACGTCACCGCCGCCGATCAGCTGCGCCAAGAGCTCGGCAGTCGCAGCGTGGTGCATCGCGACGGCGGCGCCCCCTGCGCGGACGTGAAGGTCGTCGGCGGGGACGAGCTGCGCGTCGGTTCACTGCTGATCCAAGTGCTCTACACCCCTGGCCACACCTCGGGCGACGTGTCCTACCTGATGGGCGACCGGGTGTTCACCGGCGACGCCCTGCTCATCGGCGGCTGCGGCCGCACCGACTTCCAAGAGGGCAGCGCTGCGCGTCTCTATGACAGCATCCACACGCAGCTTTTCAGCCTGCCGGCAGAGACGCTGGTGTACCCCGGCCACGACTACAAGGGCCGCACCGTCTCCAGCATCGCCGAAGAGCGCGCCACCAATGCCCGCCTGGGCAACGGCAAGTCCCGCGACGACTTTGTGGCGATTATGGACGGGCTGAACCTGCCGTACCCGCGCTTTATCGACCGCGCTGTGCCGGCCAACCGCCAGTGCGGCCGCGAAACCAGCCACGCCGCGTAGAACCACAGCAAAGTGTCCAACGATTTCAACATGAATAGGAGTTCCCCCATGACTAGCCCCGCCGTTGCCTTTCGCGCCCGCAAGACCCCCTTTGGCTTTGAAGAGGTCGCGCCCGAGGACTTTGCCGCCCACCGCGGTCAGGTCCGCCTGATCGATGTCCGCGAGATCCCTGAGTTCAATGACGCCCTGGGCCACGCCGCTGGGGCCGAGTTGGTGCCGCTGGCCACGCTGCCGCAGGTCGCCGAGTCCTGGAGCCGCGACGAGCCCATCGCCGTGGTCTGCCGCTCTGGCGGGCGCTCTGGCCGCGGGGCGATGGCCCTGATCCAGATGGGCTTTGGCCAGGTCTACAACGTCAGCGGCGGCATGCTCGGGTGGAACAGCGCGGGCTTGCCGGTCGAGCGCGCCTGACCCTAAGCCTGAACTTGCCAACGGATTTTGTTCAACCGCAGCCCTAGGAGGCCCCCATGCTGACCGCCACCGCCCTCTCCATAGCCCTTGCCGCGGCGATCGGCGGCGTGATGGGCCTGCTGGGGGGCGGCGGCTCGATCCTGACCGTGCCGATGCTGATGGCCGTGCAGGGCCTGCCGGAGCGCTTGGCCATGGCCACTTCCCTGGCTGTGGTCGTCAGCACGGCGCTGGTCTCGCTCCTCCCGCACTGGCGCGCCGGCAATGTCGCGCTGCGCCCGGGGTTGACCTTTGCCGGGATTAGCGCGATCGGCGCTCTGGGGGGCGGCGCCGTGTCGCAGTTCATTCCGGGGCAAGCGCTGATCATCGGGTTTGCCCTGGTGATGGCGGTCACGGGGCTGACCATGCTCCGCGACCGCCGCGCCGCGCCCACCGTGGTGCAGCCGGCGAAGCCCGTGCGCACCGCCTTGGCCGCCTTGGCCGCCGGATCGCTGACGGGGCTGGTCGGCGCGGGCGGCGGCTTTGTCATCGTGCCCGCCCTTTCGCTGCTGGTGGGGCTGCCCATGCGCCAGGCCGTGGGCACGTCGCTGCTGATCATCGCCCTGCAGGGCGTGGCGGGGCTCGTCGGCCAACTGGGCCACACGCCTTTGGAATTCTCTGCGGTCGCGCCTTTGGCCCTGGCGTCGGCGGTGGGCAGCCTCATCGGCGCGCGCTTCTCCACCGCGGTTCCTGCGGCGACCCTAAAGAAAGGCTTTGGTGCCATGGTGTTGGTCGTGGCGAGCTGGACTGGGCTTCAGCCCTTGTCGACCCTGGTGGCCGCATGTGTCGCTGGATTTGTGGCCTTGGCGCTTGCCGGCGTGGCGATGTGGCATCACTACCACCCAGCGGTTCAACGCCCTAATCTTACGCCGGTTCATTGAGCTGCGAGGCGGGGGCGACTGGCTGGGGTCGCGCGAACCTACTTGCAGAATCCCGCCGTACACTTGCTGCCAGACGGGCACTCGCAGTCCACGGTGCACGGCTTGTCTTGGGCGATGGCGATCGAGCAATAGCCGTTGAGGCAGCTCTGGCCGGTCGCGCACTCACAGGACGCCTTGCAGCGCTCGAGGCAGTAGCCAGAGATGCAGTCCTGGTTCGACTCGCAGTCCTGATTGATCTTGCAGGTGCTCACGGTGCCGCTGGTCTGCACGCCGGTCGAGCCGCTGCCGCCGGACGATCCGCTGTCACTGGGCTGGCTTGTGTCTGCGGCGGGGCTTGAAGTGTCGGCGCTGGCGCTGCTGTCCGTGCTGTTGGTGGTCCCGGCGTCGGCGCTGGAGGTCGCCTCGCCCACACCGCTGGGGAACGGCGCACCGCTGCAGGTCTTGCTGCTCACCGCGCTGCAGGTGGCCTTGACCGCGCAGCTGCAGCCGTTGCGCACCTTGGTCTCGTTCTTGTCAAACTGGCTGGAACAGGTCGAATAGCACGCGCCAAAATCGACCGCGCCGATGTCCCCGCAGTCGAGCAGCTGGGTGCAAAACGCCCCGCACACCTCAAATTTGCTCGAGGTATCAAAGTCAATGTCCTTGCCGTTGTGGTGCTCGATGTGGCAGCCGCCCAGGATGGCCATGGCGCAGAGGCCGGCAGCGGTGGCGAGCGCGGTTCGCAGGGAAGAGCTGTGGCCAAGGAGGGCGTTCAGAAAATACGGGCGCTTCATGGTGATCTCCAAGATCCGGCCGAAGAGTCGGCCCAAGCAAGCCCAGCGCGTCGCCCAAAAGGCAATGCAGCAGCAAGGCGTCGGTCTGGACGCGCAAGCGGGGCTTTAGAAGGTGGCGAGCCGGCGGACCGTTCCGCGGGTCTCTGCAGGTCAGTGCCCGCTGCTTTGCAGGGCGTTCAAGCGCCGCCAAAAATTTCTTGGCGCGGCGAAATTCGGCCGTGGTTGGGCTATCCTCGCGGCGCTGGGCAAAAAACGCGCGGCAAGGCGAAATAGGCGTGAACGGTTTGGCAGTCCGCGGGCACAGAGCGATTGCAGGGGCTAGCGGGGCAGAGCCGCTGTGCCGACGAGCCTGCGCCACCGCCCCCACTGCCCAGCGGAAGGTTCATGACGCTGACCTCATTAACCATGGAATTTCCATTGTTCTGGCGGCGTAATCCCCCTAGCGGCGATGCGCTGGTCGAACGCTTGCGCAGCGGCGAGCTGTCTGCCGTGGCGGAGGCCTATGACCTGCACGGCGCGGCCGTCGCTGGCTTTGCCCGCCGGCTCGTCGGCGACGCGGACAGCGCTCAGGACCTGCTGCAAGAAGTGTTTGTCACCTTGCCCAAAGTGGCGGGGCGCTTTGACGGCCGCTGTACGCTGCGCACATTCCTGATGGGGATCGCGGTCAACCACGCCCGCCACCACCTGCGCGCGGCAGTGCGGCGGCGCAAGGCCTGGGAGCGATCGGCCCTAGAGGCGCCCAGCTTGGCCGACAGCCCGGAGCGAGACGCCGCCGACCGCGAGCTGGCGCGGGCCCTGCAAAAGGCCTTGGACGCTTTGCCTCTGGATCAACGCGTCGCTTTTGTGCTTTGCGAAGTGGAAGAGCGCACCGCCGCGGAGGCTTCTGAGATCACGGGCGCCCCAGAGGCGACGATGCGCACCCGATTGTTTCACGCCAAGCGCAAATTGCGCGATCTGCTGACGGCGGAGGGCTACCGATGAGCGATGACCTGCTGCAGCGCGCCGCCCGGGCCTTGCGCCAAGAGGCCGAAGGTCCGTCGGCGCCGCCGCTGAACAAAGGGGCGATCCTCGAACAGATCGAGCTTGAGAGGCGCAACCATGCCCGGCGCATGGCGATTGTGACACCTCTGGCGGCATTGCTGCTGACGTCGACGGCGATCGCCGCGGCCACAGGGGTGCTGCCGGTGGCTTGGATCAAGGTCAAGGCCCTGGTCACGGCGCCGCTGGCGGAACCCGCGGTGGAGCCCGCTGCGCAGCCCTCGGTCAACGCGCCGCGCCATCGCCCTGCCCAGGTCCGCGCCCCGACCCAGCCCGACCAGCTTGGCCAGGATACCCAGCCGGACCAACCTGCCCAGCCTGCCCAGCCCGACCAGCCCGACGAGCTCGGCCAACCCGACCAGGCGCCGGCCCAGCCCGCTCCACCGGCCCAACGCGACCAGGCGGAGCCATCTGAGCTGTTGGCCCAGCACCCCGGCGCGACGCCTGCTAAGCCCAAGGCCGCGCAAAAAGCCGGGCGATCCCTAGAGAAAGCACCCACCGCCGAGCCTTCGCCTGCAGCTTCTGCCGCGCCCGCGGCGCCCGAGCCGCAGCTGCCGCCCCCGCCGGACGGCTTGGACCTGTTCCGCCGCGCCCAGCAGCTGCAGTTCAAAGAGTACCGGTGGCAAGCGGCGCTGAACGCCTGGGATGCCTACTTGGCCGGCCAGGAACACGGGGCGCTGGCGCCAGAAGCCCGCTGGAACCGCGCCGTTTGTCTGTTGCGCCTGCACCGCACTGCCGAGGCCCGCCGCGCGCTACAGCCCTTTGCCCAAGGCGCCGAAGGGGGGTATCGCCAGGCCGAGGCCCAGGCCCTGCTGCGCGCGCTGGAAGATGGCCCCGAGCCTTGAACACTCGCAGCGTCTGCGGGCACTCAGTGTTGGAAGGCCCGCCGATGCCGGCCGCGCGAGGGGACGATGAATTCAGCAAAAACTCAGCTCTGGCATCAGGTTGTAAGTGGGTCCCCCTCTAAATTCGTCCGGTGGACGCTGGCGGCGATCCTGGCGCTGGCCGCGCTGCAGCTGCCGCGGATCACCGTCGCCCAGCCTGCCTCGGCCTCGCAGCAGCCCCAGGTGTTGCTGCTGGACTGCGAGGCTGCCGACGGGCTGCCGGCCTGCTCGACCCTGCAGCTGGCCCTGGAGCACGAGCTCGAGGTGGCGGTCCAGCTG
>JBIKTV010000242.1:0-8579 GCA_044347905.1 Myxococcota bacterium | reverse complement strand
GGCAGGACGATCTGCAGCGAGGTCGGCAAGATTTGCACGCGGGCGCTTTGGATCTGGCCGATCGCCGCAGCCAATTTCTGCTGATCCTCAGGCGATTGGGGCAGATCGACCAGCGCTTCTGACTCCAAAGCGTCTTGGCGCAGCAGATCCGTCAATCGGCCCTGGGCCACTGCGACGCCGCGATCGAGGATGCACACGCCGTCGCACAAAGCTTCAATGTCGGTCAGTACATGCGAGCTAAAGAACAGCGACTTGCCCTGGCGGCGCAGGTCCATCATCAGCTCGCGGATCTCTTTGCGCCCCACCGGGTCCAGGCCGCTCAGCGGTTCGTCCCAGATCAGCAGGTCTGGATCGGCGATCAGGCTCTGGGCGATGCCAACGCGCTGCAGCATCCCCTTAGAGAAGCCGCGCAGTGGCCGGTTAGCGGCGTGATCGAGTCCCACAAGGCCCAGCAGCTCCTGGCTGCGAGCTTTGCGCGTGCGGCTGTCGAGGCCAAAGAGCTTGCCGACATACTCAAACACCTCAAGGGGGGTCAAGTAGTCGTAAAAATAGGGTGATTCTGGCAGGTAGCCCACCCGCGCCCGCGCCAAGGCGGAGGTCGGCGCTTGGCCAAACAGAGAGATCTTGCCGCCCGAAGGCTGGATCAGCGCCAAGATGCACTTGATCGAGGTGGTCTTGCCGCTGCCGTTGGGGCCCAGATAGCCCATCGATTCGCCGCGGTACATCACGGCGCTGACGTCGCGCACCGCCTGGACCTGCTTGGCCCAAAAGCCCACGCGGAAGGTCTTGGACAGCTGCTGCAGGCGCAGAATTTCCTCGCCGCGGTCGGCTTCAGCTGGGGCAGAGGCGGCGAAAGGGGCTTGGGTCATCGATCCAGCTGCTTGGGGGCGCGTCGGAGAAGGGGGGGCCGAACAACGGCCGGGGCAAGCGTAGCGGAGAGCGGCGGTCGCGCCAATCCCTTCAGCTCCTAGCGGGGCAATTGCCGCCAGCCGGGCCCTTGGCGTATCGTTTGGCCCGGCCGCGCTGGGCGCCGCCATGAGGTCACAGGATGTGGTTTGAGCACCCGCAGATCCGCGCGCTGGTTGAGATGGCCCTGGCAGAAGACGTGGGCAGCGGCGATCACGCCACCATGGCATGCCTGAGACCGGAGGTGCAGGGCCTGGCTTGGGTGCGGGCCAAAGCGCCAGCGGTGTTCTGCGGTGGGCCGCTGTTTGCCCAGGTGCTGCGCCGCGTCGATCCGCAGGTGCAGGTCCAAATTCTCGCGGCAGAGGGCCAGCAGGTCGGGCCGGGCGACCAAGTGCTCAAGATCAGCGGTTCGCTGGCGTCGATCCTCACAGGTGAGCGCACGGCCCTGAACTTTTTGCAGCGCCTCTCTGGCATCGCCACGCAGACCCGCGCCTTTGTGGACGCCGTGGCCGGCACGGGGACCCGCATTGCCGACACGCGCAAGACCCTGCCCGGATACCGGGTGCTGGACAAGTACGCCGTGCGCATGGGCGGAGGGGCCAACCACCGCACGGCCTTGGACGCGGGCATTCTGGTCAAAGAGAACCACACCCACGCCGCGGGGTCGATTACTGCAGCCGTTCAGGCGGCGCGCCGGGTGGGCTCGCACTTGCTGCGGGTGGAGGTCGAGGTTGAGAGCCTGGGCGGTCTGCGCGAGGCCCTGGCCGCCGGCGCCGAGGTGGTGCTGCTGGACAACATGGATCTTGCCACTTTGCGCCAAGCGGTCGCGCTCAACCAGGGCAAGGCGTTGCTAGAAGCCAGCGGCAACATGACGCTCGAGCGGGTGCGCGCGGTGGCGGAGACGGGGGTCGACCTGATTTCGGTCGGGGCGCTGACCCATTCTGTGACCGCGGCTGACCTGAGTCTGCGCCTTGAGGGGGCGTGATAAAACAACCCCCCCCTTACGTTAGATCAGCGCATTGATTGGACAAAACCGCTGATTTGTTACGCTCCCGCGGCGCGCACCACCCGCAGCGCTGGCTGGTCGCGGCGCTTGTCGGTCGGTCCGCGGTGCACTTCGCGCTGCAGCTCGTTCATGATCGACACGCTGTCAAAGCCGTGGTGGCGGATCTGCTCCACGCGGCCGCGCAGGCGATCGACGTCTGCGACAATGCCGTAGCTGTGCAGAATCGCCTTGAGGCGCTCGTGGTGGCGCTCCAGGGCCGCGGTGGCGCTGGTGTAGCCGTGCAGGGCAGAATCGGCGCGCTGCCAGAAATTGAGCGGGTTGGTGCTAAAGAACTTGATGTCGGTCTCAGACGGCTCGAGCAGGATCACGTCACCGTTAAAGTCGGGATTGACCTGGAGTTTTTCAATGCCCAGCATCAGCCGCGTGTGCAGCAGGGTGCGGAAAGCCTGGTTGATGATGGTGCCCAGGCCCATGTCTGACAGCGACGACTTGTTGTTGAGCAGCTGATCGGTGTGGTAATTCACAAAGGGCCGGAAGGGGTTATACACAAACACCAGCTGGGCGCCGCGATCGGTGGCCTGGCTGATGTGGGCGGTGCGCCGGACCCCGCCGTCCAGGTAGTGCTTGCCGCGGATTTTGGGCGGCCGGTAGAACCCCGGGATCGCCGTGGAGGCCTGCACCGCCTCGCTGATGCTGGCTGAGGTGTCGGCGTCGTGGCCAAAGATCACGCCTTCGCCGGTGTCCAAGTTGGTGGCGGCGATGTAAAGCGAATTGCCGCGCTCCAGGTTCATCAGGCGAAAGTCGTTGGGAATGCCGTTGTTGCGCAGGTTGGTGCGGATGAATTTTTCGATGCCGCGGTTGTCGCAGAGGCCAGAGGGCAGGTAGGAGCGGCCCGAGCCCAGCCCGGTGCGCAGCGCGGTGTCTTCAATGACGGGAGCGACCAAGGCTTCAGCGGTGGCCACCCCAGGATCCCTGAGAAAAGCCCGAGCCCTTTCGAGCAGTTCCGGGCGATGGTCGCTCAGTTGGTGGGCCATCGACTGCCAGAAGGCCGGGGCAATGGCCAAACCGTCCCAGGCCATGCGCAGGGGGCGGGTGGCGAACTCGGTCCAGTTGGGCTGGTAGAAGTCGAGCGGGCCAAAGCGACTGATGCGGCTGGAATTGCCGTCGATCGACTTGAGCAATTCTTCTGGCGAAATCCCGGCGGCCAGCGGCGCGGCCAAGAAAGCCCCGGCAGACAGGCCCACAAAGATGTCAAAATCCGTCACCGCGCGGTTGCCCAGGTAGGTGTTCAGGGCGATGAGGCCGCCGATCTTGAAGGCGCCGCCAGAGATCGCCCCACCGGCCAGCACCAGAGCGACCTTGGCGTGGGGTCGCACCCGCGTGCGGTCGCCTTTCTCGACAAAGGTAATGCCCATCCCGTTCCTCCGCGTAGCTGGCGCGATGATCTGCCGGCGTGCTGGCGTCTATTCGCGCGACTGCGCGGCCCTCTCCACACCTTGCCCGATCATGGAGCTAAACGGAAGAGAGGTCGACTATTTGGCCGATTTGCGGGTGTCTGCGCCTGGGCCTTCATGCACCCAGAAGCGGCAACGGATCCGGCATTTGCCTGGGCGGTCGGCCGCGGCGGCGCTTGGTCGGCGGTTCGCTCTGCGGCGCTGCCAGAGTCGCCTCCAGCAGCCGCTGACCCAGGCGCGAGAGGCCGGCGGTTTGGCCCAGGGCCAGGCCCAGCGGCAGCCAGCGCGCCGCCACGTAGCCCAGCGGCGTCAGGTCAATTTCCCCAGGCGGACAGGCAAAAACCGCGCTATCGACGAGGTAATTGCGGTGCGTCAGCACATGCTGCAGGGGCGGCAGTTCGCGCAGCCGCTGCAGGTCTGTCCGGGCGATCCAGGCGGCGAGGGGCTGCAGATCGCCTTCCTGGCCAGGCGGTTCCCACAGCCCAGCCCACCTACCTGTGGCGGGGCGCTGGCCCAGCAGCACCAGATCGCTTGTGGCATCGGCGCAGCCCAGCTCAGCCGAATCACCGGCCGGCCGCAGCACCACGGCGTAGCGCGCCTGAACATCTGGGCTGGCAGTGCGGATTTTGGCAGGCGGAATCGACTCTTGCAGACCCTGGGCCCGCGCAAGACAGCCCATGGCCACCGGGCAGGTGCTGCACTGCGGCTTCTTGGGCGTGCAGACCGTGGCGCCCAGCTCCATCAGCGCCTGGTTCCAGCTCGCCGGATCGCCGCGCGCAGGCCCCGGGGCGTTGAGCTCGATCGTCGCTTGTTCCCACAGCTTTTTGTTCAGCTCGGCCGGCGGTTGCGGCCAGGCATGCCAGCGGGCCAGCACGCGCACCACGTTGCCGTCCACCAGCGGCGCGGGGAGGCCAAAGGCCAGCGATCGCACCGCGCCCACGGTGTACGGCCCTAGACCGGGCAGGGCGGCGAGCAGCACTGCGTCCTGCGGCAGGTGGCCCGCGTGATCGGCCACGACGATCTGCGCGGCGCGGTGCAAGTTGCGGGCGCGGTTGTAGTATCCAAGGCCGGTCCACTGGCCCAAGACCTCGTCCAGATCGGCTGCGGCAAGCTCTGGCCAGCCGGGCCAGCGGGTTTTCCAGCGCTTGAAGTAGTCGATCACGGTGTCGACGCGGGTCTGCTGCAGCATCAGCTCAGAGACCGCGACGCTGTAACCATCGGGGCGCGCCTCGCCCGGGGCGGTTCGCCAGGGCAGCTGGCGGTGATGTAGGCGGTACCAGGCGATCAATTGGGCTTGCCTCTGCAGATCGGCGGTCAAGGCTTACCTCCGCCGGCAGTCTGGCCGACGAGCCGCGCCTCAAAGCACAGCTCTCGCCAGGCTTCCTTGGCGGCGTAGGCCTCAAAGGTCACCGGCTTGTTCAGATCGGCGGCCAGCAGCTCCGTGGACAGGGCGTGCCAGGCAAAATCCGCGGTGGGCAAGGTCAATTCCCTGCGCGTCTCTCCGCCCACCAGCACGCGGAAACGCACCGGTGTCCCCTCTTCGCCATGGCGCACCGCCCAGAGGCGATTGCCCACGCGCACTTCGACCTTGGCGGCACCGGACGAAGGCACCGTCAGGCGCACCGCGCCCTTGTCGCTCGGCGGGTGCAGGTAGATGCAATCTCTACGGGTATTGCCCACTTCCTGCAGGTCCGCCCAGACATCCTGCCAACTGGGCCCGCCGCAGCTAAAGCGGGAGCGATCGGCTTGCCAGGTACACGCCCGCCACTCGCTGGGACCGCCGACCTGAACCACGGCGGTGGCCAAGCTTTTGCGCAGATCCAACAGCGTTGTCGAGGTCGGCAGGGCGTACAGGCCCACCGCCGTGCCCTGGTCAAAGTCGCGCTGATCCAGGGAATTGAGCGGCAGCTTGAGCCGAGCTAGGCGATCGTGGGTGGCGACGATCCACAGGCGCCGATAGCCGTCCGCCTGCCACAGGTCCAGCGGCTCTGCGGTCAGGAAATCAGCTTTGGGGTCAAGGCCTTTTGCCTGCCACGTCTGGGCAAAGGCCGCCGGCTCATGGCTGGACCACGCCGGGACAAACGCCAGGGCGTCGCCGGCTTGGGCCTTTTCACCCACGTATTTGGCTGCTTGGAGCAACTGGGCTGCCTCTGGGGTCACGGCATCGCTTTGGCGCCGCGCCAGACCGGCGATCAGCGCCGCCGCCAACAGCAGCGCCAGGGCCGCGGCGCTCGCGATCCAGCGCAGGCGATCGCGCCAGGCCGGCTCCACCGGCTGCTTGGGCTGGGCCGGCAACCTGGCACTGCTCCGGCGCATGGCCAGCAGCGGCAGGGGGTCGGCGTGTTCGGCGTCGCGCAAGCCCGGAGGCAGCAGCGCCACCGGGGCGTAGGGCAGGCGGTCCAGCGCACTGGTCTGGACCTCAGGCGGTTGGGCAAGAGGCTGTGCGGAATTGGGCTGTGCGGGCTCCAGGGCCTCAGCCGGCTCCAGGGTCTGTGCGAACTCCAGAGCGACAGCGGGCTCCAGGGCCTCAGCCGGCTCCAGCGCCGCCGCAGGCGCTTCAAGCGCTCCGATCCCTGGCACCTCAATTTCCTGTGCCGCGGGCTCTACCGCAGCCGATTCGGCGTCGTCTGGCTGGCTTGGGCTGGGATCGCTGGGCGGCAGGCTCATGGGCCGCAGTGTAGCCTGAGCGAGCAAGCGAGGCCAGCCGTGACACGCCTGTGTCGATCGGCGGGGGCCGAGCGTTGACCGCCGCCCAGCGCCAGCGCACAATTTCGCGGCTTTTCTCCAAAAGCTTAGATCGGGAGGCTCAGGTGATTCAGAAGTTTTGGCCCGCAGTGGTCGCTCTGGCGCTCTTTGGCTGTGCGGTGGACTCGCCTGTGGCGCCGGGCCCGGCCAGCGCGCCGTTTGAGTCGGCCGTGCAGGTGGGCGCCATCACCGTCGATCACGAGGCGGTGCTGCGGTTTTTGGCCGACGGCAGCAGCGTGGTGGAGAATGGGCCGGTGATCGCGGGCGGGCGAATCAAGATTGTCTACGATCCCCAGCGCTTGCCCCAGTGTCGCGCCCACAAGTACGGCATGCCGGCTTGGTCGATCCTGGGGTACGCCAGCTGGGACGGCGCCGCCCCGCAGACCCTGGCGCTGACGGCCTCTGGGTCGGCGCTGCAGCCTGTGGTGCAGGTGCCTGAAACGGCAAAGAAACTTCAGCTTTGGTTCTACAACAACGACTACTACGGCTGCAAGGCCTGGGACAGCCAGGGCGGCGCCAACTACGCCTATGACGTCGCCCCTCCCGCGGTGCCGGTGGCGCTGCGCTTTAAGGCCGACGGCAGCCAGACCGCCGACGCGCCGCTCAAGCAAGGGGGGCTGGCCAAAATCGTCTATGCGGCCGAGCGGTTGCCGGCCTGTCGCCACAGCGTGGGCGGCCTGCGCGCCTGGAATCTCTATGCCGGTTGGCGCTTTTTGCCCGGCGGCCAGACCGGCAGCGCGGCGCTGATGGCCGACAACCCGTCGGACAGCAACGTCAAAGAGCCGCTGGTGCCGATTCCGCAGGGTGCGACGTCGCTTGAGCTGTGGTTCTCCAACTCCGACAGCAGCGGCTGCATGGCCTGGGACAGCAACAACAGCAAAAATCATGTGTTTGCCGTGCTGCCGGCGAGCGGTCTGCAGGTCGGCTGGGCGGGCGACGTGGCGTTCTTGCTGGTGTCCAAAAGCACCCAGAACAAGGGCGATACCGACCCGGTCTACTACTTTGACAGCATGGAGGGCATGCCGCTGTCGACCTACGTTGAGGTGCAGGCGTGGATCCCGGGGCTCAGCGACCAGGTCTATGCGAGCAAGCAGGCCGCCGAGGCCGCAGCCAAGGTCGTTCAGGCACAGCTGTATTCCTCTGCGGTGAAGAATGCCAAGGGCGAGTGGACCGGCCTGCCGCTGACTTTTGAGCGCCAGCAGGGCAATAACTTGGTCTGGCGCTATCGACTAGGCGATTTGCGCTGGCCGCAGTCCGGCTTGCAGGTAGCCGATGGCCTGTACCCCTACGCCCTGCGGTTTTCTGTCGACGGCGGCAAGACCTGGGTCGAGGCGGCCAAAGCGGATGGCCAGCCGCGGCGGCTTGTGCTCGCCAAATCACTGGACTGCAAGATGTTTCCAGACGGCGCCCCGGCCGAGTGCCCCAAGAATTCGGCGGTGGGCTGGGCCGGCAGTTGGGGCGGCTATGTCAGCCACGCTTGCACATTTAAGCCCGGCCTTGCCGACCCGCTGATCCTGACCAAAAGCGCCGTGGGCCACGACTGCATGTCCGTCACCGCAGAGGTCTATGTCGCCGGCGTGACCGACAAAGATGCCAAGCCGGGCGCGGTGTTAGCAGAGGTACAGACCGACATCGGCTACGGCGGCGGCCCGCTGGCGACCCCGGTGAGCTACCCGCTGGGCTTTGACGGCAAGGTGGGCAACAACTTCCGCTTTGTCTGGCATACCGCGCAGTTAGTCGGCATGGCCAACAAGGGCGACTACAAATTCCGCCTGCGCTTCTCTGCGGACGGCGGCGCCACCTGGTTCTTGCTGGGCAAGGGCGACAGTTTTGCCCAAGCCGGTGACCCCAAAGTGGCCGAGCCCGGCTGGCGCAACCTGTGGGTCCGCAACGATTCTATGGATATCGGCGAGATCAAGTACTGCGATGGCCTGACCCAGTGGGACGGACCGTCCAACAGCTGGCCGACCTGCGTGACCTGGCAGCCCGCGGCCAACCAAGACGCCAGCGGCTGTCAATTCTACGTCAATTCAGTCGGTCGAGGGTCATTTTCGCACAACGGCACGGCGATGAAGTGGTATGAGAGCTACCTGGCCGTCGCCCCGCCGCCGCAGACGCAGGTGATCGCCGCCGGCATGTGGCTGCGCTACGTGGGGCCAGACGGCAAGAAAGTCGAAGGGTACGCCTTGGGCAAACAGCTGGAGCCCAACTACTGGCGCAGCGGCTTCACCTATTCGCGCAGCGGCCCGGGTTCGCCCAGCTTTAACTACCCGGTGGAGGCCTTTGCCTTCTTTGTCGACCTGGCGCCGGGCATCGCGGGGGGCGCGCCCACAGGTCCCGTGACGCGCTATTGGCAATCCGCCGGCGGCGCCAACTACAGCGAGGCCGGCGTGTGGAGCAAGCCCGGCTTTGTGTTGGGCATCGGCTCGGGCAGCATCGAATACGCCGATGCGTCCGCCAATGTGTTT
>JBIKTV010000241.1:0-8608 GCA_044347905.1 Myxococcota bacterium | reverse complement strand
GGGCCGCCTTGGAGGCACCGTAGACCGGGGCGCCGCGACGCCCGCGATCGCCCGCGACCGAGCCGATGCCACAGATCACCCCGCGACCGAGAGGGGCAAAATGCCGCGCGGCGCAGTTGAGCCAGGCCACCGCACCTAAGACGTTGATCTCAATGACCTGCTGATCCTTGGCCGTGTCAAATTCGTCCGGCGCGACATCCGGCATGACGCCAGCGGCGTACACCACGGCGTCGATACCGCCCATTTGACTCAGCAAATTGGCCCACGAGGCCTCAACGGCGCGAGGATCGGCGGCGTCCGACACTTCAACGACGGCCTTGCCGCCGCGGCGAGTGACTTCGTCGGCCACCCGGGCCAGCGCTGCCTGCCGCCGCGCCACCAGCCCCAGCGTCTTGCCCGCTCCGGCCAGGTGCAGAGCCAGCGCCTCGCCGATGCCAGAGGACGCGCCAACGATCAGAATCCGCTGCAATTCCATGGACACTCCTGGCTACGGACACCGTCAAAGACACACGTTTCGGATTCTCAGCGACGCTCGGCGGCAAATCGATCGAACGGCGCTGGTCGGGGCTCGCGGGACGACCCGGCTAACCCCGGCGGCCCAAGAGTGTACCTCCGGGGCGGGCGCGGGGCTAGGTCTGCAGGCGTCTCCGCCGCGGCTATCGCAAGAACCACTGGACCGCCTACACCGTCATTCCCGCGAAGGCGGGAACCCAGGCGAATGGTTTGGTTTTAGCCTGGGCCCCCGCCTCCGCAGAGGTGTCGAAGGGGGCCAATTGGACCGCGCGGTCGTCCTGTAACCGCAGATCCCTGCTTCTTGCGATTGCCCTGGCGTCTCCGCCAGTCCCCTGAATTGGGACCGCGCCCGGACTGCTAAGCCAAGTTGCCCAAACCGGGGGCGTCCCTTAGGCTTCTGGCCCCACGCGGGCTTCGCCGCCCCAGGTGATCGCCATGACCGACCGAGCTCCCAACGCTGATCGCCAACCGCGTCGCCCAGTTGCATCGTCGTGGTTGCTGCTGGCCCTCTTGGTGGTGGGCTACGCTTGGCTGTTTCCGTGGTCGGAGCGGATCAACAATCCCAATGAGATGGTGCGCGTCTACATGGCGCGGGCCATCGCCGAGCACGGCACGTACGGCATTGGCCGGCGCGAGGTCGTTCGGGGCGAATCGCGCGACACGGGGCCGATCTACAGCGCCTGGGGCTACGTCAACGACAAGGCCCTGATGTGCGACGATCCCACGGCGAAGCGCCCCGACTGCAACGGCACGCTCTACGCGGGCAAGGCCCCGGGCATGTCGCAAATCGGCGCTGTGCCCCTGTGGATTCAGCTGAAATTGTGGCGTTTGGCCGGCCAAGACGTGCCGAGCAAGGCGGCGATGGTCTGGTGGCTGCGGCTCTGGACGGCGGTCATTCCCTCCATTCTCGCCTGGTTCTGGCTGTTTCGGAGCCTGCCCAAGCGCTTGGACCGTCCAGAGATCGGCTTGGCCGCGGTGTTGGCCGGCGCTTTTGGCTCCCTGTCCCTGACTTACGGGCAGATGTTCGCCGGCCATCAGCTGGCAGGGCTGGCGCTGCTGCTGGCTTTTGCCGCTCTGCAGCGCGCCGGTTCCAGCGGTCATGGCCCTTGGCTGGCCGTGGCCGGCTTTGGCGCTGCGGCGGCGGGTTGGATCGAATTCCCGGCTGGTCCTGCGGGCATCGTGCTGTTTGCGTGGGCTTTGCTGAGGCGCCACCGGCCGATCGATCTCCTCTGGTTGGGCGGCGGCGCGGCCTTGCCTGTCGCGGCCCTGGGCCACTTTAACGCCCGGGCGTTTGGCGCCCCTTGGAAGCTGCCCTACGGCTTCCTGGAGAATCCCGATTTTGTCCGCGACATCGCCCCTGGGGTGTTTGGCATCCACCTGCCCAATGCAGAAAAGCTCGCAGGATCGCTGATTTCGCCCTTTACCGGCCTTTACTTCTGGGCACCGTGGCTGATCCTGACCTGGCTGGGAATCGCCGCGGTTCGCCGCCTGTACGCGGAGCCGCAAGCTACTGCACCGCAAGGTGGTTTCTGGTTCAGCCGCCGCGCAGATGCCCTGGTCGCCTGGGGGGTCGTCCTCTACTTTGTGGCGTTCCAGTGCTCCCACAGCCTTTGGCGAGGCGGCTGGGTCATCGGCCCGCGCTATATCACCGCGCTTGTGCCGTTCGCCGCGATCGCCACCGCCCACGGCCTGGACGCCCTGCGCGGCCCAACGCAGCGCTTTGCTATGACCGCGCTGGGCATTTCTGGCGCGGTGGCCATTGTCGTCACCGGCGCTGCCACCGCCGTCAGCCAGGGCTTCCCCTTTGAAGTCCACAATCCCCTTGCAGAAGTCGTCGGTCCCCTGCTGAGCCACGGCTGGGTCTGGTCGAGTCCGCTGTACTGGCTGGGCCTGCCGCTGATGGCCGCCGCCCTGCCCTGGTTCGCCGCCCTGGCGCTCGCCGCAGCTTGGCTGCTGTGGTCCACTTCGATCGCCGCCAACGTGCAGCGCCGCGCGGTGATCACGGCATGCACCGCCCTGATCGCCGCGGCGTGGGTCGCCGGCCTCTGGGCCATCCCTCCGCAGCGCAGCAGTCAAGACATTGATAAGACAAATAGTTTCCTCACCAATGCCTGGTGGCCCAGCTCTCCGCGCGGCCCAAAGCCCGTGCGTGTTTCACCGCCGTAGAAAAAAACCGCGCTCCCGGCCTTGGGGGGGCTTGCATCCCCTGGCGAGGATCGCTAAGATGCGCCACGTCAGACGGCAACGCCGACTGGCACCTGAGAGCGCCGACGTCGCCTTCGCGGGGATGTAGCTCAGCTGGGAGAGTACCTGAATGGCATTCAGGGGGTCACGGGTTCGATCCCCGTCATCTCCACCAGCCTCGGTGACCCGACGCCTCACGCAGACCCCGGTCCTTACGGACTGGGGTTTTTGCGTTTTTGGCTGGTTTTTCGCGGGCGTCCAATGCACGTGGACGAACGTGTAGAGCGGGTCGAAGCAGCGGCCCTTCAATTATCCCAGCGAATCCGCTGTTTGCCGCAGTAGACATTGCCCTGGCCGTTGCGCAAGAAGCCGACCAGGGTCATGCCGGCGCGGTCCGCGAGGTCGATCGCCAGCGCCGTCGGCGCGCCCACCGCAGCGACCGTTGCCACGCCCGCGACCAGGGCCTTTTGCACCAGCTCAAAGCCCGCGCGACCAGACAACAACAGCACCGCCGGCCGGTCCGCCAATTGGTAGCGCAACCACGCCCGACCCAACACTTTGTCCACCGCGTTGTGCCGGCCGACATCTTCGTCCACCGCGATCAGCTCGCCATGGAGATCTACCAGCGCCGCCGCGTGCAGGCCGCCCGTCATGGCAAACCCCGGTTGGCCACTGCGCAAAATCTCCGGCCCTTGCCGCAGCTGAGACCACGCGACCTGCCCCAGCTGATCGTGCAGAGAGCGCCGCTCTTCCAGCAAGTGCTCCACCGCCGCGGCGCCACAGACACCGCACGAGGCGGTAGCGTGAAAAACCCTGCGGATCCGCGCCCATGGCACCACTAGACCTGGCCGCAGATCGGCGCGGAGGGTGTTGCCATCCCCTTGGGGATAGAGGCCCAGAATATCGTCGGGTTCACGGACAATTCCCGCCGCGAGCAGCCAGCCTGCCGCCAGATCGCCGTCTTGCCCCGGGGTCCGCAGCGTCACCCCCGCCGACTCCGAACGGCGACGGCCAATGGGGCCGAATTGCACACGGATCTCAAGCGGTTCTTCGGTGGCGACCTGGTCGATCTCCCCCGCCCAGCCGCGCTCGTCCACCCGCCACCGCTGCGCGGGGAGGACAGTCAGAGGCAAGGGCCGCTCTTGGGGCAGGCGCAGGAGATCGGCGCGGCTGTCCACGCGCACCACCTCGGCGTGCCAAAGCGCCGGCAGCGGACGCGGTCGAGCCCCCAGATCGCCCAGCAGTCGCCACAGCGAGCGCTGATCGCCGTCCAGGGCCCGCTGCACCTGCGGCAGAGCCTCGACCCGCACCAGCATCGGCAGTGGCTGCCAACCTTCGGCCTTGTGGGCCAGCGAGGCATCGCCAAAAGCGCAGGCTAAATCTTGGCTTTCAAGGCTCTCTATGAGCTGGCCCAGCCACTCTGCGCGCAGGCCCTGGGTGTCGCAAGACAGCAGCAGGCCGCCCTTTAGCCCCATTGCCTGAGCGCGGACCAGCAGCGCCTCCAGCCCCGCCAGCGGCCCAAGCCCCGGCCGCTGATCGACCAGCGCCTCCAGCGAAAAATCCGCATAGCGATCGGCGCGATCGGCCAGGATGATCGAGGGACTGCCCAGGCGCCGCGCCAGATCGACCACATGGCTAATCAGCGGTCGGCCGCGCCACAGGGCCCGCGCCTTATCGGTGATGAACCGCGACGACCTTCCCCCCGCCAGGACGCCGATCAACCACGGCGCCCCGACCATCGCCTTGGGATCTGCGGGCGTATCGCCTGGAGCGGCGGCGATCACGGCTACAGTTTGCAGTCGGCCGGCATCGATTCGACCTTGGGCGCAGCGAATTCCGCCGACAGGCAGACGGAGGGCTTGCCCTTCTCGTCTTGGCACTTGTACTGCAATTCACCAAACATGACCAAGAGCTCCTTGAGATTGGTGAAGTTCTTGTTGCAGCCTTTGCAGCACTCCGTGCAGAACGCGGGGGGCTCACCGGCGACATTGCTGGGGCTTGGGTAGCCGGCAAAGCTCGGGTCGGGCACGCCGCACGCTTCAGCCGGCTTGCCGCCCACGGTCAGGCAAGTACACGTGCCGTCAAGAGAATCCTTGGGGATCGACGCCTGAATCAGGTTGCCCTTGGTGATGGCGCCACAGCCCGGGGCAATTTCCGCCTCAAACAAGACATTGCGCACTGGAATTGAATGCGGGACTTCAAGTCCGGTGGTGCAATTCTTTGGATTTGCAGATGTACCGGCGTAGACGTTGAGAGCGGTGGGCAGCAAGTTCTTGATCTTGCAGCCGTCGCGCTTCATGGTCACGACATTGCTCGTCACCGGCAGGGTGCACACCGCGCCGGCCGTATCGATGCGCGCGCCGTTGACGATGCGCAGTTGGAATTCGCTGGCGGTGACGTCCTGAATCTCAATGAAAAAGTTCAGCTCTTTCTTGTCGATGTCGCCCTTCCACAGCGGGTTGAGCGTGCCGATGACCAAGTGCTCCGCGTTGCCGTCCAGAGACTTGATCTGCAGGTTGTCAAAGCGAAACACCATGCCCTTCTGCAGGCAGCCGCAGTCGTCCGCGCTGGTCGTGCCGTCGCTGGGCAAAGAGACGTCCTGGACGATGTCGGCGCCGGGCAAAGGGTTTGGGCTTTCATCGACCGGATTGCCGCTCAGCTTGACACCGCACGCCCAAGTCGTCAGCGCCAAAGCCAATCCCAGGCTCCACCGCGCACTGCTGTTCCGTCCCGCCATCGCCGCCTCCCACCTTGCCCGCTGCCCAAATGAATGCCCAGATGAACGCCCAGATTCCAGATTGAATGTCCCGCCCGTTGCAGTCTTGCGCGAAAATCAGGCGCCGTCTATGGTCTACGACAATGGAATTTTATGCGCCAACGGCGCCAGCGGAACCTGGGGGATGGCATGGAGACTCGGCGCAGAATCGGCAGGACGGTACGCCAGGGCGGAATGCGCCGGGTGGTTGCGGCGGTGACGGCGGGCATCGGTCTAACAACCGCGCTTGCTAGCTCCGCTTTTTCCGCAGGCTTTGAGATTCCGGGCAACAGCACCGCAGCGGTGGGCCGCGGCACGGCCTTTGCGGTGAGCGCCGATGACGGCACGGCGGTCGCCTACAACCCGGGGGCGCTGAGTCGCCAAAAGGGCACGCGGCTCCAGTGGTCGCAGCAGGCGCTGTGGGCCCATGAGACCTTTACCCGCGGGCCAAGTGCCTATAAGCAGGGCAATGTCTCCGGCACGGACGCGGCGTATGCCCGGCAACCTTCGGAAAATCAAACGCCGCTGTTTCCGCTCGGCGCTTTTTTGGTCGCGAGCAGCGACTTTGGCCTCGAAGATTGGACCTTTGCTATCGCGGGTTACGGCCCATCGGCGATCGGCAACAAGGAATTCGACGTGATGGGCGGCCAGCGCTACATGCTGACCAAGCTAGATGCGCTCATGGCCTATGCGAGCGCCGCGGTCGCGTGGGGCAAGAAGGACCGCTTTGGCATCGGCGCGACCCTGCAGTACGCGGCCATGCCCAAGACCCACCTCTCGCTGGTGGTCGATGGCGCGACGGGCGGGGCGGCAAACCCGTACTACGCCGGCAACGACGTGGTGGCGACGATCAAACTCAAGGACATGGCGGCGTTTTCTGCCATTGTCGGCGGCTGGCTGCGCCTGAGCGAGCGGCTGGAAATCGCCTTTAGCAGCCGGGTCATGCCGGTCGAGTTCAACGCCACCGGTGATCTGAGCCTCGCCAATGACAAGGCCGGCGCCGGCGCCGAGTTCAAGGCGGAGAAAATCGTCGTTAGCAACAGCACTTCCGCAATGACCATGAAGATCGCCCCCACGGCGACGCTGGGCGCGCGCTACCGCGGTTTGGACGCCACGGGCGCGGAGAAGTGGGACGCTGAGGTCAACGTGGTGTGGGAAGGCTGGAGCGTGATCGACGCCTATGACGTCAAAAATGGCGGTATGATCAATCTGTTTGCCGCTCAGCCATCGCCGGATGTGACCATTCAGAAGCGCTGGCGCAACACCTGGTCGGTGCGGGCGGGCGGCTCTGCGGAGGTGGCCAAGGGCCTCAAGGTGTCCTTGGGCGGCTATTGGGAACAGGGCGCCGTGCCGCAGAACTACGAGCACTTGGACTTCCCCAGCTTTGACCGCTTGGGCGTGGGCACGGGTGTGCGCTGGCAGGGCGAGAACCTGCAGCTGGGCCTGAGCTACGCCCACGTGTTCCAGGAAACCCGCGAAGTCTCAGAGCTTTACGGAAAGGTCTTTCAGGAGCGGCCGCTCGCGCCGTGCACCGATACGGCCAACTGCGCGGGGCTGAGCCCGGTGCCGGTCAACAACGGCACTTTTGAGACCGGTTACGACCAGTTGAGCGCCACGGTCGGCTATAAGTTCTAGCCTTTCTGCGCGCTTCGGCAGGTCACCGCTGCCATTTTGCCCAAGGGAATTGTTGACTCACTCCAGGGGCTGGCCGATACCGCCGGTCGCCCGGCCGACGAGTTTTCGCAGCCCCGCCGCGGCCGAAGGCTCTTCGCTCCAGCCCACGGCTTCGTCGAGCAAGGACTGGCGAAGCGTCGCGGCCGACCCAAGTAAATCCAGAGCTTTACTGAGAGCTGTGGCCACGGCTCGGTCATTGCCGGCCTTGTGCTGCAGGCGCGCGACGTCCGCCCACAGGCGACCAGCCACCAGGGCCGCCCCCGGGCCGGAGGGCAAGCGAGCGGCGTCCTTCCAACGCGCACACGCCTGCTCCGCGTCTCCCAGCCACCAAACGCACCAGCCCTCTGCGGCAACCGCCCCCGCCTCGATCCCTCGCCAGCCGCGCGACCTGGCAACCTGCGAGAAATACTGAAGCATCGTCTGAACTTCCGTCGCTCGCCCCTCCACTAGCAGGGCGGCACAGCGCAACAGGGCGCTGGGATCGATGCCCTCGGCCAAGGCCCGCTGGTCTACGGTCTGCGGCACGCGCGTCGACCACTGATCCAGCGCGTCGTCTGGAGGCAAATAAGCCACGGCATCGGCGGGCAGAGACATCGCCGCGAGCAGCCAAATGAGCCCGGCCCAGCGCGCTTGTTCCAGATCGCCGTCCACCGCCAACCGCTCTGCCGCGAGCTTGGCCAGCTTGACGGCTGTCGGATAATCACCGGTCAGCACAAGCAGTTGCGCGACATCAAGGGCCCACAAAAGCGCCAACCGCGGCCGAGCACAGCGCTGGGCCCTTTGGCTCGCCTGGGTCCACCAAGCCTGGGCTGCGGCGGCATCGCCCTGGGCTAACGCCAGCCAACCCCGCATTCTGGCAGCATGGGCCGCGGACATCGGCGGTCGCGACGGATCGAGCATCGACGCCAGCTCGCCATCCCAGATCGCCGCCTGATCCGCGTCGGCCAGGGCCTCCTGAGAGAGGCGCAGCCTCAGCCACAGCGCCAAAGGTGCCGCGGGAGCCCCAAGGCGGTCCAGGGTCCAGGCGAGACCGGGCCAGCGCTTCTGCATTTCTGGGCGATCACCGGCGTGGACGGCCACCAAGACCGCCAACACGTCAAACAGCGCGGCTACCGCAAAGCGAAATCCGGCGGCCTGGGTAATATTGCCAAGCAGTTGCGCGGTATTGCCGGCATCGGCCAGGCGCGCGTGGTCCGCTGGTTGCGGCGGCGCCACTGCCAAGCGCCCAGCTAGCTCAAGCCAAGGCCGCACCGCAGAACGCAATTGCTCAACGCCGGCGCAGCTGCTGTCAACCAGATGGCCAAGGGCGGCGACGCCATCGCGCACCACTTCGGCGTCGATATTTGGCCTGAGACCGTGCCACGCAACGCCGATCGACCACGTTTGCACGGCACTGCGACCGCCGTGATCGCCCGCGGGCTTGAGGGCGGGCAGCAGCCGCCAGGGCCAGTCGGCGTGCTCGCGTTGCAGGGCTTGGCGCAC
>JBIKTV010000240.1:0-8625 GCA_044347905.1 Myxococcota bacterium | reverse complement strand
GGCTGGCGTAGGCTCGCTGCTGACGGCTGGGATGGTCTTGGTCGGGGGCGGCATGGCGCTGGCGGGGTGGTTCAATGGACAGGTACCCGGTTTGCGGACCCTATGCATCTATATGGTGTTGGCAGTGTTCGTCGCCTTGGGCTTGGCGGGCTGCGCCGAGGACGAGGCCTCTGTCACGCCCGACGTCGCGGCTGCCCAAGACACCGACTCGGCAGCCGATGCAGAAGCTCCACAAGACACACCAGGCCCAACAGCTGGCGACGCCGATACCGCGGATGGACCGGCAGGGGATGCTGCGACTGCGCCCGACGCCGGAATAGATATCGCTGAAGTAGCTGAACCTGCTGAAGATAGCGCGATAGACGCGGACAGCGCAGAAACCGTCGACGTCGCAGGCCAAGCCTCGCCCGATGCGGCCGACGCCGACACAGCGCTGGATGTTGCAAGCACCTTTGCCGATACAGAATCCACAGATGCCCTCGATGCAGCCGATGCGCTCGATGCCGCCGATGCGCTCGACGCCGCCGATGCGGACGACGCTGCAGATGCGGCGCCCCAAGAGGATTCCGCAGATGCGAACGAAATAGCCGCCCCTGCCTGCCAACCTAGCGGCCCAGAGCTGTGCAATGGCCTCGATGACGACTGCGATGGCCTGACCGACGCGCCCTTGGCCCAAGCATGTGACGACACAAATCCATGTACAACAGATAGTTGCAAGGGAGTGGCTGGCTGCGTTGGCCTGCCGGACAACAGCGCCACCTGCAGCGACAGCAATGTGTGCACCGCAACAGACACCTGCCAGAAGGGCGCCTGCCTGCCGGGGTCGCTGACCGCGTGCAACGATGACAACCCCTGCACCACAGACAGCTGCAACCCCATCGCGGGCTGCATGTTCGCCGCCAACAGCCAGCCGTGCAGCGATGGATCGCTGTGCACCCAGGGCGACGCGTGCAGCGGCGGCGCCTGCGTCTATGGCCCCGCGGTCAACTGCGACGACGGCAATGCGTGCCGCGACGACAGCTGCGACGCCAAGCAAGGCTGCATCCACACGGCCAATTCAGCACTCTGCGATGACGGCAACGCCTGCTCCAGCGGCGACGCGTGCCAGGCCGGCGCCTGCAAGCCCAAGGCCCAAGTGCAGTGCGACGACAAGAACCCTTGTACCACAGAGGTTTGCGACATCCTCTTGGGGTGCCAGTCCCAGAGCAACAGCGCCGCGTGCAGCGACGGCTCGGTCTGCACCTTGGGCGACCAGTGCCAGGGCGGCGCCTGCACCCCCGGACCCAAGTTGGCGTGCAGCGACGGCAACCCCTGCACCGACGACAGCTGTGACGCGCTGACCGGCTGCACCTTCGCTGCCAACACCGCGCCATGCAACGACAATAACGGCTGTACCGCCGGCGACACCTGCAGCGCCGGAGAGTGCATCGGCACGCTGGGCTGCGGCGACAACGCCCTCTGCGCACCCGCACAAAAGTCCGTGCAGTGCCTGTGCAAACCTGGGTTCAGCGGCGACGGCTACACCTGCAGCGACGTCGATGAATGCGCCGTCAACAAAGGCGGTTGCGATGTTCACGCCGATTGCACCAACAGCGTGGGCAGCTATGTGTGCACGTGCAACAAGGGCTACGTCGGCGACGGCAAGAGCTGCAGCGTCGATCCGGCGGTCTGCGCCGACGCCGTGTTGTGCGCCGCCCCCATGAACTTGCAGGCAACCCCCGGTGATGGCTCCGTTTCATTGACATGGCAGGTATTGAGCGTGCCGGCGACGTGGACGATCCGCCGCAGCCCTCAAGCCGGCGGGCCGTGGCAAATGCTGGGCACCACCGGCAGTCCATCCTTTATCGACGCGGCCGCCGCCAACGAGGCCACCTGGTGGTACACCGTGCAGGCCCAGAGCGCCGCAGGCCCCAGCGCCGTCAGCCTGCCGGTGTCCGCCACGCCGATCGCGCCGCCCGATCCACCTGGCGAACTGACTGGAACTTCAGGCGATGCCCAGGTCTGGCTGAGCTGGAACAAGGGCGCGCGGGCCAGCCAGACCCGCGTGCGCCGCGCCGTGGACGCCGCAGGGCCCTGGCAAGAAGTGGCCGTGACCGCGCAGACTTCGCTGGTCAGCGCCGGCCTGGTCAACGGGACCACCTACTGGTTTGCCGCGGCGTCAGAAAACCCCGTGGGCAAGAGCGCTTTCACGACCCCCGTCGCCGTGATGCCGCTCGCCGTGCCCGCCGGCTTGGTCGCCGTCGCCGGGGACGCCCAAGCCGCGCTGTTTTGGGGCGTCAGCCTCGGCGCCACCAGCTACGAAATTCAGCGCGCCGCGAGCCAATCCGGGCCCTTTGTCAGCGTGGCCACCACCGCCGTACCGCACGCGGTCGACGCGGCTTTGGTCAACAACAGCAGCTACTTCTATCGCGTTCGCGCCATCAGCAAGACCGGCGCCAGCGCCTGGAGCCCCGTCACCGCCGTCACGCCGCTGGCAGGCGCCGTGGTCGCACCGCCGCCCGAGGATCCCAGCCTCAACCGCGTGGGCCTCAACCTGTGGTTCAACACCGACTGGGACGGGATCAACGCCTTTGTCGACGTCTTCAAGGCCTCGCGGCCCTGGCAGGACGGCAAGGTGTGGAACAACCCGGTCGCCGGCACCGACGCGCTGGGCTGGCCCACCGCCGACGCCTCGACGGTGCTTTTCTCTGGCCAACCCAAGGACTTCAACGGCACCTACACCCTGATCTTCAACGGCCAGGCCACGGTGTCGACCATGTGGTGTCCGGGCTCGGTCAAGCAGCAGGTCTACGACGCGGCCTCCAACACCACGACGGCCCAGGTCACCTTCGGCATGGTGGTAAAAGGCAGCGTGGGCCTGCAGTTCCTCAACACCCGCCGCACCGCCGACAGCGCGCTCGGCAGCGGCTTTACCAACGCCCGCCTGTACCGGCCCGGCTATCCGACCGACGGCAGCGTGGTTTTTACCACGCCCTTTCTGCAAGCGCTGGGCAAGGCCCAGGTGGTGCGGCCCATGGAGTGGGCAGGCGGCAGCAGCCACATCGTGCAGCACTGGGCCGACCGCGTCACGCCCGCCCATGCGACCCAGGGTGGCCTGCCTGCGCCGCCCTACACCGCCCCGGATGGCGCTGTCTACACGGGCCATTTGGGTGTCGCGCTCGAGTACGAGATCGCCCTGTGCAACCGCTTGATGATCGATTGCTGGATCAACGTGCCGCCGGTCGCCGACGACGACTATGTGCAGAAGATGGCGCTGGCGCTGCGCTTTGGCACCGACGGCGTCAACCCCTATGCTGCACCGCAACAAAATCCCGTGTTCCAACCGCTCGACCCCAGCCTGCGCCTGTACGTCGAGTATTCGAACGAAAACTGGAACAGCGGCGCGGGCTTTCTCGCCTTCCACATGATCAAGGGCATTGCCGGGCACCTGACGCCGGACCATCCGGTCATGCAGCCGCCGCCAGACAGCATTTGGACCGCGGTGTGGCGCTATCCAGCGTGGCGAACCGTGGTGATCAGCGACATGTTTCGCGCGGTGTTTGGCGACGCGGCGATGATGACGCGGGTGCGGCCCGTGCTGATGACCCAGGCCGGCAACGCGCAAAATACCCTTGGCGCGGCGTTGACTTGGCTGGCCCCCCACTTGGCCGGACTGCCCAAGCCGCGGACACCCAAGGATGTGCTCTACGCCGCCGGCGGCTCGGGCTACTACGGCATGAACAGCATGATCAGCGCCGTGCCCGATGTGTTCTTTGCCCAGGACAACTATCCGGATCTAGCGGCGATGAAGGCCTTTGGCATCGATGGGATGTGGACGCACAATTTCGGCCTCAAGCATGTGGCCTACGAAGGCGGCCAGGGCCTGTCCTTTAGCGACGCGGACAACAGAATCCTCAACGCGGATGCGCGGATGCAGAGCGTGCTCGAGGCAATGCACGCGGTCTGGTCGCAGCAGGGCGGCGATCTGCTGGTCTATTACAACCTGCGCGGCCCGTCTCCTTGGGAATTCTCGCCGGACCTGCAGCTCGCCAACACCCCAAAACTCAAGGCACTAGAAGCGATTCAGGCGACGCCCCGGGCTGCGGTCACGCTCGGGGCCGCGCTGCCGGGCAAGATCATTGCGCAGGCGCACAAACCCTACAACATCCGCTCCGGCTTTGGCTACGACTACACGATCGACGGCCTGTCGTGCGCCGCTGGCATCAACCTGGGCAATTTCACGGCCTATCCCGGCCACACCGCCGCCGCCTACAGCGGAACATTGACCGTGCGCGGCTACGCGTCCAGCGCCACCCAGCTCGGCGTCTGGATCAACGGCGTTTTTCAAGGAAAGGTGACCCTCGCCGCACTGTCCGGCACCGCCCACCTCTACGACAGCACGCCGCTGGCCGTGCAAGTGCCGGCGGGCCTCGCCGTCGTCCGCCTCGAGGTGCTCACCGGCGGTTTTACCCTCTACTCCATCAGCTTGTAGGCGAGTCCTGGCTGCCGATGGGCAGCGGCGGTTTGCAGCGGCTCGCGCGCCTATCGACGGAGCTTTGACGGAGGTGGCCGGTCAGCGTACGCTCGCGGGCCGGCGAAGCAGCGGCGCGAATAGCAAAGGCTCGTGATCCAAGGAAGAATTGACCTGGCGGGGTGGTGCAATGGGCGATTTGGCTGTGTGGGGGTCTCGAACGTCCCTGGTGCGCGTCGTCCGACTGCTCGCTTGCTTGGCCTTTGCGGCGCTGATGGCGCTGCCCGATGCGGTCCTGGCCGCCCCGATTCCTGAACTCTCCGCGCCGGTCACCGATCTCACGGGGCGCGTGCCTGCTGCCGATGTCGAAGCTGTCGCTGCGCGCATCGCTGCCCACCACGCGGCCGCGCATGTGGCGATCCGGGTGCTCGTGGTGGCGACCACCGCTGGCGAACCGATAGAGGACTATGCGAGCCGCGTCGCCGCCAGTTGGAGCGTGACGCGCAAGTATGACGACCACGGCGTGCTCGTCCTCTTGGCCCTGGATGACCAGCGTTCGCGGCTCCAACACAGCGGGGGCCTGCGCTCGTACCTCCCAGACGACCGGGCGCAGCAAATCCTCGACGGGGTAAGGCCGAGCCTGCAGGCGAAGGAATTCGGTCGAGCGATCAGCAAGATCGCCGATGATGTCATTGCCGCGACCGCCAGCCTGGCGCCGCCCACGCAGGTCGCGGAGGGCGATGAGCCCGCGTCAAGCCCATGGGAGCTCCCGCCGGTGGTGCTCGGCGTCCTGACCTTCTACTTCGCGCTGCTCGGGGTTGTGGCCTTTACCTTGTCGGCGGGTGCGACACCGGTGGTCCATCGAAGGTGGTCCTATGCCTCGTTCGCTGCAGCGGCGCTGCTGGTGGCGCTTCCGCGGTTTGTCGAGCAGCCGTCGCTGTCCGTATCGCTGGCCATCGTCGCGGTGTCCGGGCTCTGGAATGGGGTACTCCTAGGCGCCAGCGTCCAAGCGACGCGCCCCGCGAGCCTGCACCGGGCGGTGTGGTGGACCACGCTGATTGGGGAGGCGATTTTTATCGCCTTGGTGCTCGCGATTTCTTCCCCCATCCGGGGGAACCGCGTCAAGTATGTCGCGCAGCTCGGCGGGCTTGGGATGATTGTGCTGCCACTTTTTGGATCGGTCCTGGCCGCCGGCGTCAGATTCTTCAAGGGTGGCAGCGCCTGGCAGTGGAAGACCGAGTCCATGCAGCGCCACAAGCAACCGTGGACGTACCCAGACAGTTCGTCGTCGAGGGACTCCAGCTCCTCGAGCGGCTCGTCTTCAGGCAGCTCCTCGTCGAGCGGGGGCGCGAGCTCGGACTGGTGAAGGGCTGGCAACTCCCTGGCGTCGCTCGATACCCGCGCTCCAGGGTCAGCCACCGTAGGCGTCCACCTCGTGGGGCGCGCAGAGCAAGAGCCCGTTCTAGGTTGTGCGGCGCGCAGATCCCCTGGGCCCGCCAGCGCCAAGGGAGTTACAGCGACGGAGCCTGCGCGGCCTCGTGCTTGGCAATCTCTGCCCGCACGGCCGCCATGTCGAGGCCGCGGATCTGCCGCAAAAGCTCATCCACCGCCTGTGGCGGCAGCGCCCCAGCCTGCTCGAACACCAAGATGCCGTCGCGAAACGCCATCAGCGTCGGGATCGAGCGGATCCCAAAAGCCCCGCCCAGCTCGGGCTGATCCTCCGTATCGATTTTGCCAAACACCACATCGCTGTGGCGGGCCGCCGCGCCCTCAAACACGGGGGCAAACATGCGGCAGGGGCCGCACCACTCCGCCCACCAGTCCACCAGGACGATGCCAGTCTTGGCGATGGTGGACTCGAAGTTCTCGGCAGTCAGGGTGACGGTCTTGTTGGCCATGGCGACTCCTGGGTAGATGGGGCGGTCGGTGTCGGGGTCTGCGCGACCCCCGAGGTCTTTGAGCCTAAAGCAGCGCGGAGGATTCCGCACGGCACGGCGGTTGATTTCGCTAGTACGCCAACTCCGAAGTCCGCGATGGGTTGTGTGCCCGCCAATTGGCGTACTGCGGGGTGAAGCGCGAGGGGCCGGCGAGGCCCCTAAAACTGGACAGCCACGTGCTGCGAACCCGACGCGAAGTTCGGGTTCGCAGCACTAGCGCTGGGCGGCCTCGCGCTGCCACATCTCTGCGATGCGGTGGGCAAAATGCCGGTCGTCCTCGCCACAGACGCGGCGAAAGGCGTCGGCGAAGCCCCGGCCGCTGCGCAATTCGCGGCACAGGCTGGCATACCCCCGCGGCCCCTGGTGATCCAGCCAAGTCTGGGTCAGCAGCGCCGCGACCACATACACCTGCTCGCCGTGCTCGGCCACCGCGCGATCATCGGCGTAGGCCAACGCGGCGACGGGCAATTCGGCCAACAGACGCCGCTCGCGGGCATCTGGAGCCCCCTGCGCTGCCAGCACTGCAATGCCTTCGCGGAACCAGGTGGGCGCGTAGGCCGGCAGCCGCGTGGGCGCCGTGCTGCGCTGAAACCACAACACATGGGCCAGCTCGTGGACGATGAGGCTGATAAGCTCCGGATCCTCCGGCGGGTTTGGCCACAGCTCGGGCGAGAGCAGCCAGACGCGGTCGACCCAGGCCACGCCGCGCAGATCCAGCACCGAAGGCCTGGGCGCCGCCGCCCGCAGCGCCTCCACCGTCGGCAGCAGCGACAGGGTCACCGGCCGGCCAAAACAACCCCAGCGACGCAGCGGGTGACAGACCTCGCTCCAGCGCCGCTCCAACAAGGCCGCCATCCGAGGAGAGCCGCCCTCGATGCTGAGATCCAGATGCAATTCAGCGGCATGCAATAGCATCGGCGCCTCGTGGGGCGGCGGCGGTGGCCGCGCGCACAGTCCCATGCTAGCATCCCGCCGCGGTCGGGTCACGATCGCACCGCGCAGAAATCCCCGCGCCGCGAGAGTCTTATGAGCATCCAGGCCGCTGCCACTCCGCGTTCGCTGCGCAGCTTGCCCCAGGACCCGGCGCCGCGGGTGGGCCTCACCTTGGGCGATCCGGCGGGCATCGGGCCCGAAGTGGCGGTGCAAGCGCTGCTGCAGACCGACCTGCACCGCCGCGCCGACGTCCAGCTGTTCATCGCCGAGGAGCTGCGCCCGTGGGTCACGGCGATGTGTCAGCGCTACGGGCTGCTGCAGGGCCACCCCGCCAGGGCCGGCGTGGGCCTGACCCTGGTCGATGTGCCGCGCCTGCCCGAGCTCGACGACGACCTGGAGCAGCAGGTGGCGCCCCAGCCCGGCCACAGCACCAAGCTCGCACGCACCCAAGCTTTTCGCGCCGTGGCGGCGATGGCGGATGCGGCCCGCGCCCGCCAGCTGCACGCCATGGTCACGGGGCCGGCGCCCAAGGGGATTTTCGATCACCTCGCGCCGCGGCCGCCGGGCCAGACGGAGTTCATCGCCGAGCGCCTGGGGGTGGAGCGCTTTGCCATGATGCTGGCCGGGCCGAGACTGCGGGTGGTGCCGGTGACGACCCACGTGCCGCTGCGCCAGGTCGCCTCGCTGCTGAGCGTGCAGGGGATTGTCGACTGCAGCTTGGCGGCGGCGGAGGCCCTGCGCGACTGGCTGGACCTGCCCAGCCCGCGGCTGGCGGTGTGCGGCCTCAATCCCCACGCCGGCGAGGACGGTCGGGTGGGCGACGAGGAGATCCGCATCATCGCCCCGGCCGTGGCGCAGCTGCGGGCCCTGGGCGTGCTGGCCGAAGGGCCGCTGGTGGCCGACACCGTGTTCCACCGGGCGATGACGGGGCGCTTTGACGCGGTGATCTGCATGTACCACGACCAGGCGCTGGGCCCGCTCAAGACCGTGCACTTTCACGATGCCGTCAACCTGACCTGCGGCCTGCCGGTGCCGCGCATCTCGCCGGATCACGGCACGGCGTACGACATCGCCGGCAAGGGCGTGGCCGATCCGACCAGCATGGTCCACGCCTTGACCCGCGCCGAGCGCATGGCCCAGCGGGTGCAGGCGGCGGAGCTGACCAGGGTGGCCGCGGCAGGCTCAGAACAGCTTTAGGATCAGCATCGCGGTCGAGCAGGCCCGGCAGACGTCTGGCCGCCTGTCCTGGTCGGCTGCGATGAAAATAACGTGGAAAATAGATACCTTGCAATGCCCGTGCGGAGG
>JBIKTV010000335.1:0-6481 GCA_044347905.1 Myxococcota bacterium | reverse complement strand
CCGGCTTATCCAAGCGAATTCGCTGGGTGCCCAGGTCGTCGCGCAGCACCACATCGATGGCGCCGTGTACGCAGATGTAGACCTGTTGCAGGGCCTTGTGGGCGTGCTCGCCGCGGCGGTCGCCTGGGTTTAGGCCCCACAAGTAGTACACGCGGGCGATCTCAAAGGGCACATCGCGGCGACCCTCTGCAAAAGCCAGGCCGATGGCTTCTTGCCGGTGATGGCGGATGGCCACGGCATGGCACGCAGCGATCCCCCAGCTCATCGGACCTCGGCCGGCGAGTGCAGCCCCAGGCGCCCCGGCTCTTCCAGGCCGCTGGAGCGAAACGCCTGAATGTACCACTGGATCGTCGCGGTCAGCCCTTGGTCGAACTCGGTCTGCGGTGTCCACCCCAACTGCGCCAGCTTGCTCGCGTCAATGGCGTAGCGGCGGTCGTGGCCGGGGCGATCGGTGACAAAGGTAATCAGATCCAGGAGTGTTTGCTCCGGCACCTGCAGTTCCCGCGCCGTCAGGATGGCGATGCGCCGCACCAGTTGCAGGTTGCTCCACTCGTTGTTGCCGCCCACGTTGTACGTCTCGCCCTGGCCGCCGCAGCCCACAATGTGCCAAAGCGCGTCGCAGTGGTCGTCGACATAGAGCCAGTCGCGGACGTTCTCGCCTTTGCCGTACACCGGGATCGCATGGCGCTGCAGGCACTTGCGCACCACAGTGGGGATCAGCTTCTCTGCGTGTTGCCGCGGCCCGTAGTTGTTGCTGCAGTTGGACAGCGTGACCGGCAGGCCGTACGTGCGCGACCACGCCCGCACCAGGTGATCGCTGCCCGCCTTGCTCGCCGAGTAGGGCGATGACGGATGGTACGGCGTCGACTCGGTGAAGCCGGGCTCGTCCAGGTCCAGATCGCCGTACACTTCATCGGTAGAAACGTGGTGAAAACGCACCGTTCGCCCTTGTGCCGCCCACTGCGCCGCCTTGCCCTGCACCAGCCACACTTGCCGCGCCGCCTCCAGCAGGGTGTACGTGCCCATCACGTTGGTCTGCACAAACGCCGCTGGGCCGTCAATGGAGCGGTCCACGTGCGATTCGGCGGCGAGGTGCAGGACCGTGTCAACGGCGTGGTCGATCAGCAATCGCGTCACGAGCGGGCCGTCGCAGATGTCGCCTTGGACAAAAGTGTGGCGATCGGCGTCGGCGCCCTCTAGGTTGGCCAGCGAACCGGCGTAGGTCAGCAGATCCAGCGACACGACGCGCAGTTGCGGATAGAGCCGCAGCAGCCGCAGCACCAGGTTGGAGCCGATGAACCCCGCGGCGCCGGTGACCAGGACAACCTGCGGAGAATGGATGCGCTCAGCCATGTTCAAGAATCCGGTTCTGGGTCGCGCCCAGGATGCGATTGGCCTCGGCCAGGGACTCAAAGGTGCCGGCGTCGGTCCACTGGCCCACACAGACGTCATATTGCAGCTGACCAAGGGCGATGTAAGCGTTGTTCACGCTGGTAATTTCGTACTCGCCGCGGGCGGAAGGCTCAATGCCGCGGATGATGTCAAACCCCTGATCGTCGTAGAGGTACAGGCCGACCACCGCCAGCGATGACTTGGGCTGGGCGGGTTTTTCCTCAATCTCGATGACCTGATGCTCGTCCAGCGCGGCCACGCCGTAGCGCTCGGGATCGCCGACCTGCTTGAGCAGCACCCGCGCGCCGGTCTGCTGCTTGCGAAAGCCCTCCACATAGGGGGCGATGCTGTACTCAAAAATGTTGTCGCCCAGGATCACGCAGATGGGCGATCCGCCAGCAAAATTCTCTGCCAAGGCCAAGGCGTGGGCGATGCCGCCGGCCTTCTCCTGGACTTTGTAGGACAACGCGCAGCCAAATTCTTCGCCTGAACCCAAGCAGCGCACCACATCGCCCATGTGATCGGTGGAGGTGACCACCAAGATGTCCTCGATCCCCGCCAAGCGCATCTGGCGAATCAGATGGAAGATCATGGGCTCGCGGCCCACGGGCAGCAAGTGCTTGTTGGTCGCCTTGGTCAGCGGGTGCAGGCGCGTGCCCATGCCGCCGGCAAGAATGACGCCTTTGATCGAAGCTTTACGGGCTGAAGGGGATGACATCGCGCACACTCCATGCGGGTCAGCACTGGCCATTTGGTGGCGAACCCGGCGGCCATGGAGTACCGCTTTCGCCGCTTGGGGTCAAGCGCTGCGGGTGCGGATGGCGGAGAGGACAGGCCGCTGGGAAGGGCCAATTCGCCGCAGGTTGGCCAATTCGCCGCGCATCGGCAGGCCGCCCAAGCTGAGGCAGACTCAGGTGATCTCTGGGCCCGCGCCGCCAAACTCCGCCAGCCACGCCTGCACCACCTCATCGGGATAGCCGCGGTGAAAGTGCCGCCGCCACGGGTAGGCGGGTCGACCAGAGCCGTCCTTGAGGCGCAAATCCCCCGTTGGACAGATCGGCTTGGCGGGGGATCCGGCGACCACCATGTCCTCTGCGACATCGCGCCCCACCGAGCTGTGGGCCCCGACCAGAGCCCCGCGGCCGACGACCACGCCGGGCAGGACGACCGACATCGTGGCGATGGCCGCGTAATCGTGCACGGTGACGCCGCGCATGACATGGCTGGGCGGATGCGGATCATTGGTCAGCACCACGTAGGGGAAAATCCATACGTAATTGCCGATGGTGGACAACTGTCCGATGTGGACATTGCTGTGAAAGCGCACGTAGTCGCCGATGGTGCAGGTGCCCTGGATGTCGCTGAGCGTGCCGATCTGCAGGCTGACGCCGGCGCGGGTGCCCTCTCTGACCGTGACGCGATGGCCGGTCACCAGCCCGTCGCCAAAAGTGGAGCCCTCATAGAAAATGCTGTGTGAACGAATGGTTGTATTTGCGCCAATGACCAACGGCCGGCCTTCTGCCCGCGGCGCCGGCGTGCCGATTTCGCAGTGCGAGCCGATGGTGGTGTCCGCGCCGATCCGCACGTTGCCGTGGATGACCGTGAAGGGGCCGATGGTGACGCGCTCGCCGAGCTGGGCTTCGGCCGATACAAGGGCGGTAGGGTGAATCACGTTGGCCTCTCTGGGTGGTCAGCGCGGCGCCTTGGAGCCGCAAATAGTCATGGCGTCTCAGCGGGTTGGGCTCTTGGCTTGCCGGCTCAGCGGCTGGCAATTGCGAGGCTACGCTGGCCGCCCACCTCCGTCAACTCGCGGGGGCGGCTCCGGGTGAGGATCCAAGGGTCATTCGGCGGGCGCCATCGTTCTTGCGATTGCCCTGCCGGCACCCGTTGTTCGCCTGGACGCCCCGGTGGCCTCGGGCTATTCTCCGGGCCCCGCTGGACGGGCGCCTAGCGGGCGGGGCCTCAGACTCTCCAATGCCGCTCACCGGCGGCCCAGCAGGCGGCACATGGCAGGCAGGCGGCACATGGCAAGCAGGGTGGGCAGCGCGTTGGCCTCGACGCTTATCAAGGCCGTGCGCGTCGCCAAGCGCGAAGGTGAGCGCCTTGTGCAGGCCTCCGCCGCCCCGCGCTTTCAAGTGCTGTATCAGCTGGCCCACCTCGCCCCGGCCGAGCGGGTGCTGCGCCGGTTGGGGCCGCTGCGCGCCAAGGAAATGCGCCGCTTTGTCAGCCGGGCCGAGCTCCAGCAGCACTCAGCCCCTGGCGAATTTGAGTTGCTGCAGCTCTCCACGGATCAACTGCTCGCCTGCGGTCCGCGTTTTGCAGCTGAAGCCGCCGACCTCCAGAAGCCGCGCCCGGCCGCCGAGCTCTTGCCCGGGCCGGAACTCTACGCCGCGGTCTTGCGTCGCGTGGAGGTGCTGGGGGGCTCCAACGCCGTGCTGGTGTCGGGCCAGCGGGCCCTCTACGACCTGCGCGATTTCGACCAGCAGCGGCGCTTCCGCTATAGCGATGAGGGGTTGCACGGCTATCGCCGCGACATCTGCGCGGTCAAACGCCAAGGTTACGGCGACGATGTGCCGCGCGCAATCCACCTGGGCGGCAATTATGCCTGGAATTACTATCATTTTGTCATTGAGGTCTTGCCGCGGCTGCGCGCTGTGGACGCATTGAACCTCGACCCAGCGATCCCCCTGCTGGTAGACCAGATTCACCTTGAGATCCCCCAACATCTCGCGCTGCTGACCGCCCTCAACCGCGATGGACGGCCAATTCTAGCCATGCAGCCGGCGCTGCGCTATCGGGTGGGCGAGCTCTACTACTGCTCGTTTCCCAACCTGGTCGTGCCCAATTACCACCGCATGTCCCAGATGCGCGCCAGCGATACCCGCCTGGATGCAGCGGCGCTGATCTATGTGCGCGATCAGTTGCGCGAGCAGTTGGCCGGCCCAGGAGCGCCGCACCAGCCGTGGCCCAAGCGCATTTACCTTTCGCGCAAGAAGGCCAGTCATCGGCGAAAATTCAATGAAGATGACGTGCTCACTGCACTATCTGCCCTTGGCGTGGTCGCGGTGCATCCAGAAGAGCTTTCGATCGCTCAGCAAATTGACCTTTTTGCGGCAGCGGAGCTGATCGTCGGCGGTTCCGGGGCGGCGTTCACCAACTTGCTGTTCTGTCAGCCCGGGTGCAAGGCCCTGGTCATTGCTAAAGAGCGCTTGGATGTTGGGCTTTTCTCAAGTCTTGCCGCGGTGACTGGGGTCGACCTGCTCTATCACGCCGCCAACGCCGACGCCGACTCGGACACGCCTGATCCCCACGGCGAATTCACCATCGATGCCCACCGTCTAGCGGAGCTGCTGGCCGCCTGGCTCGGGGCGGGAGAGAATTCGCCAAGCGCAGCTGAATTCCCGTCCGCACCCAGGAGCGTCTGAGCGCATGGCCGCACCACAGGAGTCGTCCTACAAGCAGATCGTCAAAGCGACGTCTATCTTTGGCGGTGTGCAGGCGTACATGATCGTCCTGGCCATCGTCCGCACAAAGCTCGTCGCCGTGCTGCTAGGGCCCGCGGGCATGGGGCTGAGCGGTCTGCTGACCGGCACCACCGCCATGGTCGCAAGCCTGACGGACCTCGGCCTCAGCTTTTCTGCCGTCAAGGACATCGCCGCAGCCCACGCCAGTGGCGACGCGCGCAAAATGGCAGTGACGGCCAAGGTTTTTCGCCGCCTGGTCTGGTTCTCTGGCCTCTTGGGCACCGGTGTGACGATGGCGGCCGCGCCGTGGCTCAGCGAATTTGCCTTTCGCCACCGCGGTTATACCCAGGCCTTCATGCTGGTGGCTGCGACCCTGCTGATCAATCAGCTGACCGCCTCGCGCAACGTGCTGCTGCAAGGCACCCGCCGCCTCACGGACCTGGCCCTGGCCAATGTCGCCGGTGGTTCCGCGGGGTTGGCGGTGTCGCTGCCGTTTTACTTGGCCTACGGCGAACAGGGCATCGTGCCGGCCATCCTCGCCAGCGGAGTCGCCAGCCTGGCCGTGGCCAGTTACTTTGGCCGCCGCGTCCAAGTAGAAGACGTGCCGGTCTCGACCGCGGAAACCCTTGCGCTCGGCCGCGGCATGGTCGCCATGGGCATGGTCGTGTCGCTCAACGGCCTGCTTTTGGCGGGGACGGCGTACCTTCTGCGGGTGTTCATCAGCAGTCACGGCAGCTTGGCCGATGTGGGCCTCTACAGCGCCGGCTTTGGCGTGCTCAACACCTACGTGGGCATGGTCTTTAACGCCATGCTCTCCGACTACTACCCGCGCCTCACCGCAGCCATTGGCGACGACGGCAAATGGCGGCAAATCGTCAACGATCAGGCGAATTTCGCCCTGCTGGTGCTGGCGCCAATCCTCATCGGCTTCATCGTCTTTATCAAGCTGGTGGTGCTGATCCTGTATTCAGAGCGCTTTTTGGCCATCGACGCGATGATGCGCTGGGCGGCGTTGGGGGTGCTGCTCAAGGCGGCCAGCTGGCCCATGGGTTTTCTGTTTGTGCCCAAGGGCCACGCCAAGCTGTTTCTCTACAGTGAAATCGCCGCAAACGCCTACATGCTGGGCCTCAACATCGCCGGCTACCAGTGGCTGGGCCTCACTGGCCTGGGCATCGCGTTCTTTCTGGGCTACGCCATCTACTTCTTGCAGGTGGCGGTGTTGACCCAGCGCGTCTACGGTTTTCGCTTCAACGCCGGGTATTTTCGCCTGTTGGGGCTTCAGGGGGGCCTAGCTGCGCTGACGTTTGGCGGCATCACCTGGCTGCCCCCCTGGCCCGGCTACGCCTTGGGGACGGCGGTGTTTGGCCTCTCCGCCTGGGCGTCTCTCAAGGAGCTGAACCGCCATCTGGACTTGCGCGGCCTGCTGGCCAAGGTCAAGGCCAAGTTCGTGCGCTGACCCATCGCCCCAAGGCCGCGCAGCGGAAGGCGTGTTCCGGCGAAACCTGGGTTATTGCCTCGCCTATCTTTGCTCTGCCCCAAGCTGCGCCACCACGGCCCCCGCCTTGGCCGCCCCCGGGCAGCGCGTGCGCCTCAGGTCATCGCCCCAGCGCAGCGCCGTGCGGCCG
>JBIKTV010000074.1:0-17708 GCA_044347905.1 Myxococcota bacterium | reverse complement strand
CCAAACCGGCACCTGAAGGCCCGGGCCCGCCTGCACGGGCACCAGGACGGCAAACTCGCGGAGCTTGCGCGTCGTCCGGCCCTTCTCATCCACCAGCGCCTGCCACACGGGATCGAGCGCCCTCACCTGCAGCGGCGGCTGCCGCCACCCCGCTAGCGGCCCCAACTGCGCCGCCGCGCTCCATACCGCCTTGATCTGCGCGGCCAAGCGCCGGTTGTCCAGACCAGCGGGCAGCCCCAGGCGATCTTGCTGCGCTTGCATCTGCTGAATCACCACCGCCCGCGCCTGAAGGCCAGGGGCCAGGTGTTCCGCCGCCGGCACCGTCAACTCCACGGCCGCCGCGGCAGCTCGCAGTTGGCCCGCGCGTTCTTGATAGTCCTGTTCCAGCGTTAGTAGCTCTAACCACTGGTGCCAGCTGACTTTTCCTTGCTGGGTGTAGCGCGTGCCGATCTCGCGGTACCAGGCCGGCAGGGCCAAAAACACCTTGAGCTGGGCCAGCATCTGCCGCTGGGCGATGGCCTGGGCGCGCATGGCCAGGTCGCACTGGCTTCGCACTTTCCCGGCCAATTCTGCTGGCGTGCCTGGACCTTGGGGATGATCCGCCAGCTCGTGCAGCCTGGCCCCGCACGCCTCCACCATGGGCTGTAGCGCGGGCAGCAGCGGCAGTTGGTCCAGCGTGTCCTTAAGCAATTCGACCCGCCCGTCCCCCGCGCTCTGCCACTTGAGCAACACCGCCAGGGCTGCGGCGTGCTGTTGCGCCAGCTGGGCAAACTCTTGGGCCAGGCGCTCGCGGCGCTGGCGGAGCCTCTCTTGGGCCTCTTGGCGGCGCTGCGTCTCCAGCCGTTGCACCGCGGCCTGTTTCTCTGCCTCTTGGCGGGCTTGCAGCTGAGCCGGCGTGGGGCTCGGCTTGGCGTCGCGCGCACAGGCACTCAGCAACAGCTGCGCCGCAAACACGGCCAGCGCCAGCTGTTTTGCCCATTGGCTGCGGGTCATGGCGCGCCCCTCTTCCAGCGATCGACCCAGGCGCGCACGCCCTTGATCCAGCTGTCGCCGCCACCGGCGCTGGGCTCAATCTCGCTCCCTTCGTGCAACTCATTAAAACTGGTGAGGATCACCCAGTCGGCCATCTCGGCCGCGGCTGTTTGGGCCTGCCAGAAGCGCGTGCCATTGCGCGGCACCACCGTGCCCGGAAAGCGAATGTTGCTGTCGTCGTACCCCGGCATCACTGTGGCGACCAAGAGCTTGTCTGCACTGCGGGCAAACTGGCGGGCGGCGATCTGCTGGTCCGCGCGCTTGGCCGGCTCAATAAAGCTCACGTAGCTGTGCAGGCCGCCCAACACCTCGTAGAGGCTGGGATCCAGCGCCGTCGAGTCGCCCACAGCCAGCACCGGCAGCCCCACCAGGGCCCTGCGCAGCGCCTGGGGATTCAGCGACTGAAACACCCGCACGTACAAGAACACCACTTTCTGCCCGTGAACCGTCAGCCAGGCCGGGTGGCGCATCTCGCGGGCCAGCAGCGACTCCAGCTGTGCGCGCAGATCCTCCGCCGTCGCCGCCACTTCAATATACCCTGCCGCGGTCAGGCCTTGGCGCCCGGCTTCGTCCAGCAGCCCCTGCAGCACTTTGTCCTGGTGCTCGCCACGCCGCCACAGGCTCAGCACCAGCGTGTCGATTCCCGCCTGCTTGCTCCAGGTCACGTGCTGGGCAATTACCTTGGGATCCGCGGAGTCATACAGCCCCAGCGCCGGAGGATGGACCACGCCGCGGTGTTGGCTCTGCGTGTCCCAGTGCAGCCACTGCTTGGCCGGCCCCTCTGGCGTGCCCCACCAGCCGTAGTAGAACGCCAGCAGCCGCCGACCCCAATCGCGGCGGGGCAGGGCCGCACTGCCATCGATCTTGGCCAAATCAGGAGAGATTACCCGCAGATTGCCGGCGCCGCCGCTTTTGCCACTGCTGGCATCGCTGGCGACCAGCGCCTTGCCAATGCGCCACTGCAGCTGCAGCTGCCCCAAATCGCCCCGGGTGACAAGCAGCTGAATCGGCTCGCCCGTCGGCACCGCGCTGACTTCTAACTCCAGCTGGGCCGTGCTCAAGTCTAGCGGGCTTTTCTTGAGCTGAATCAGATTGCCCTGCACGGGCGCGCTGACGTCGCCGTTGCCGGTGCTGACCACGCGCTTCTTCTCGACCACCCAGCGCAGCCCGCGCACCTCGATCCGCGCCCAGTCGCTGCTGCTCTGCAGGGTCCAGGTCATGCGCAGCGCCGCTTGCTGGGCCAGGGCAGGGTTCGCCGCCAGCGCCGCCACAACCGTCAGAAAAACCGCCAGCGCCCAGGGCAATTGCCGTGCGATCATCTAGCTCCCGCGCCGCGCCGCCGCCCAGGCTTGCTGTTTGGCCTCCAGCCGCTGCCACTCGCCCCACAGTTCGTCGCGCCTGAGCTGGGCTTTGGCGTGGTCCTGCATCACCGCTTGCAGCCTAGAGAAATCCGCGCTGACCTCCGGGCTGGCCAGCTTCTCTTCCAGGGCGGCCACCGCGTTCTCTGCCGTCTCGATCTCCGCCTCCATGCTGGCCAGGCGCTTCTCTTCCGCCCAGGTCAGCTTGGGCGCCGTCTCAACGCGCACCACCGGCTTGACCTGCACCGCCTCTTGCGCCGCTTTGGCCCGGGCAACCTTGTCTCTCTCCGCGACATTCGCCAAGAACTGCGAGTAGTTGCCCTGGTGGCGGTCCAAATGGCCATCGCCGCGCACGTGCAGAATTCCGGTACACACCCGGTCCAAAAACGCCCGGTCGTGGCTGACAATCAACGCGCAGCCGGGATATTGCGACAGCGCCTCTTCCAGCACTTGCAGCGTCTCAAGGTCCAAGTCGTTGGTCGGTTCGTCGAGCACCAGCACGTTCATCGGCTCTTGCAGGCGCCGCGCGAGCAACAGCCTAAAGCGCTGACCGCCAGACAGCGTCGACACCGGCTGCTCCATATCCTCGCGGCGAAACAGGAATTGCTCCAAGTAACCGATGACGTGGGTCTTCTCTTGGCCCAGCATCACCCACTCGCCGCCCGCGATCGAGCCCATCTCCTGCACCGTGGCGGTGGGATCGAGGCCGGCGCGCTGCTGGTCAATGGTCATCACTTTGGTCTGCTGGCCCAGCACCACTTCGCCGGCGAGCGGCGGCAATTCGCCAATCAGCGTGCGCAGTAGCGTGGTCTTGCCCGCGCCATTGGGCCCCACCAGCCCCAGGCGGTCGCCGCGCACCAGGGTGATATCCAGGCCTTTGACCAGCTCCTTGCCCGGATACCCCGCAGTCAAGTTGCGCGCGTGCAGGATGTTTTTGCCCAGGCGATCGGCCTGCAACTGCGGGATTCGCAGGGGCTTTGCCGTGTCGCGCTCGGCGTTGACAATGCCTTCTGCCTTCTGAATCCGCGCCTTGGGCTTGGTCGACCTAGCCGCCGGAGAGCGACCCAGCCAGTCCAGCTCGATCCGCAGCAGGTTGCGCCGCCGCGCCTCCAGGCGGTCGGTCAGGGCGTCCTCTTCTAGCCGGGCCTCCAGATAGTCCTGAAAAGTGCCTTGATAATTGCGAATTTGCCCGGCGCGCAGCTCCGCGATGCGATCCACAACTTGATTGAGGAACCAGCGATCGTGGGTCACAAGCACCACCGACCCGGGGTAGCTGCGGATCTGCCCTTCAAGCCAAGTGACTGTTTCGGCATCCAAATGGTTGGTCGGTTCGTCCAGCAGCAGCAGCTCGGCCTGTTGCAGCAGGGCCGCCGCCAGGGCCGCGCGCCGTTGGGTGCCGCCCGAGGCCAGCTTGACCGACAGGTGCGGATCGCTCACCCCCAGCGACTTCAGCGCCTGTTCCGCGCGCAGCATCCGCTCATAGCCCTCCAGCGGCTCGCGGCAGCGATCAGCGCCGGCCAGCGCCACATCTAGCAGGGTCTCTGCGCTAGATAGGTCAGGGTTTTGAGGTACATACGCCACGTGCGTGCCACTGCGGAGCGCCAGAGTGCCGCTGTCCAAAGCCTCCGCACCGGCCAAGCAGCGCAGCAGCGTCGACTTGCCCGCACCGTTGCGGCCCACCAGGCCAATCTTCTCCCCGCGGGCGACAAACAGCTCTGTGCCGTCCAGAACCGGGCGCGAACCATAGGCTTTATGCAGATCCAGGGCGCTCAAAAGGGGCATGTCGTCCGCGATTCCTTGCAGGCCTACAGGCTCCGCCTACTGATTGACCAACACGCGGATCGCGTTGCTGTTTCCCGACTCGTCGTAGCAGGTGACGAGCACGGTGTGGGCGCCCTTGTCGATGGCCGCGGGCATGTCGATCTCAAACGCTTCCTGCAAACCGTCCAGCACGCCATCGCGCGCCGCTGCCAACTGCGCGGGTTCGCCGTCCAGAGACACTTCGACGCGGACAATTCGGCTCAGCGCATCGGTGGCCACGCCGCTCAGCAGCCGTCCCGCCAAGCTCGCCGTCAGCCCCGGCCGGGTGCGGTCGACCAGAAAAGCCTTGCTATACCGCGCGGTGGCTTTGGCCATCTTGGGGCCGTTGGTCGGCAGATCGCTCACCTCGACCTTGACCTCGTACCAGCCGTCGGGCATGTCGGTCGGGGTCAGCTCGATCTGCCGCTTGTCGTAGTAGCGATCGTGCAGCGCCAGCCACTGCTTGGTGCCCCGCGGGCGATAAGTAATAATAAACGCAAGGTTATCCGAGTCAGCGTCCTCCGCGGTCCACGACAGCGTCACGTTGCCCTTGAGCTTGTTGACCGCCGCGTCGATCTTGGTGACCTGCGGCGCGCGGTTGGCCACTTGGCGAAACACCCGCAGTTCCGTCAAGCGGGCATTGGCGCTGGCTAGCTTGACGCGGACCTGCAGGAAGTTGGCCGCGGGGCTCTGGATTTGGCCGTTCTTGACTGCGGTCCACGGGCTCCAGGTATCGCCCGGCGGGTCGGTAAAGCCGGAGCGGCTCTCGATCTGCAGATCGCCTTCCCCCACCGCCTCTGCGCGGCCCCACTGGGCAATTCCGGTTTCCGTCAGCACTTCTGATGTAAAGGTCGCCTCGCCGCTGCCGCTGCCCACGCTGTACAGCGCCGCACCCTTGCCGGTCAGCAGCATCGCCGGGCCCTTGGCGTTGACCTCCAAGCCCAGGATCTCTTCTTCGGCCACGTCAAACAGCGTCTCGACATCGCCAAACTCGTCGCCGATGACCACCCGACCGCCGCGCGCCGCACCCGCCGCCACTTTGTTGCCGATGACCGCGATTTCGCTGAGCATTCCCTCTGGGCTGACGTACATTCGCGTGACCAGTCCGTCATCCGTGCGCCGCCAGATCGCCCCTTTGCCCTTGGCCTGGCCCTCTTTGCCCGCTTTGTTGGCCGCTGCGGGCTTGCCGGCGGGCGCAGTTGAGGCCCTCTCCGGCGAAGGCTTGAGGTTGGCGAGCGGCGCCGCGGTCTGGCCGCCGTTGACCGCCGCGTACCACGCTTTGCCCGATCGCACCAAGCTGCGCACTTCTGCGCCGGGGAAAGCGGCGATGGCCCGGGCCGATTTTTCGCCGTCAATGCGCACCAGCAGGGCGTTGTCCGCGGTGCCGGCGTAGAGCGCGTCGCCGCCGTCCACCAGGGTCAGCACGTGATCGGCGCCGGTCTCCGCCCAAAGCTTGGAGGTTTTGGCCGCGATATCGATCGCATAGACGTTGCCGCCCGGGCCCGTCGCCGCAAACAGCGTGCCGCCCTTCTTGACCAGCGCCCACACGTGGCTGGACTCCAGCTTGACCAGCTTCTCCACCTTGCCGTCCGCGGCGATACGCACGACCTCGCCCGAACCCACCAGGCCGGCAAACACGCCGCCTTGGCCGTCCAGCGCCAGGCTCGCCACCATCGGCGCGTCTACCTTGGCGATTTCGCGAACCTTTCCACTTTCGACCGCCAGCACTTTGCCCTGCAAGCCGGTGCCCAGCCACACCTTGGCGCCGTCGCGCACCCAACAGTGGACAAATTCGGCGTCTAGCTCCGTGCGCTCGACCTTGGGCGCGGCGCTCAGCCCCAGCGTGGGGTGAAGGGCCAGGCCTTCCAGGTTGCCCCGGCGAAAATCATTGTCATCCGCCCAGTTCCACAGCGCAGGTTGGCTGGCCAAGGCCTGGGGAGCAGCCGCCGCCACCACCCCAAGCGCACCCGCAAGCAGGGCCATTGACAGAAGCAGGCGTGGAACGAAGCGCATTTCAGACCTCGGCGTTCAGGGGGCAGGGATCGGCATAGGCCCAAGCGGCGACCCGGAATTGGGCAGCGCCGCGGCCGGCAAAGGGCAGGGCTAGGGCTTGACCTTGAGCTTGAGACTGGCAGAACCATTGAGGGCCCATGGCGTTGCCACAGAGGTGCGCAGCAAGTTGCGCCCGGTGCGCTGCTGGACGTTGTGCCCCTGCAGCTCGTCGCGCACGCCCATCGGCAGACCGCTCAAGCGGGTGCCGCGCATCATCAGCGTCGGCTCCGGCAACTGCACCACGGCGGCCAGGCGGTTGCGCGAGATGTTGGCCCGCAGAAACTCTAGCATGTCATCGACATTGGCCGGCTCCGGGAACTCCACGGGGAAGCTCTTTTCCGGGCCGATCTGCACGGTGACGGTGCTACCCGCCATTTCCCGCGGCAGGGGCGGCAGGGTCAAGGTCTCTACGTGCAGCGGTTTGTCGCTGTTGGGGCGCATCAGCCCGACCTTGATGGTCACCGGCTGGCCGACCTCCACCTCTTCCGCGGCCGTGCGAACCCACTCTAGAAACGCCAGGTTGCGGGTCTCAGACACCTCAAGCTCCACCTGGATCGACTTGACGCGAAGGCGGGTAAAACCGTTGTAGGTGATGGCCTTGGCCACATTGCCCACCAGACCGCCGATGTCGCCGACACTCTGCATGCCGGACAGACCAGAGACCGTCTCGCTAATCTCAATGGGTTTGCGCCCTTCCAGCTCAAAGCGCGCCTTCATCTCAATGCCCACGCTCTCGGCGATGGGCTCGGACACGCGCGCCGCGTTTGCCGCCACTGCCGCGGCCATCATCGGAAAAAACACCGGCTGATCGCTCAGTTCCGTGTGCCAGACCTGCTCGCCGCCGCGGGATTTGTTCCGCACCGTCACGGTCATGGGCACCCAGCTGGGCATCACCCCGGTGCGCCCGGCCACCGCAGGCTGGCGATCCTGGTCCAAAACGCCAAGGGTATCCAGGGCATTGCCCATCTTAAAGCTGCTGGATTGGCTCGACAGAATCCACTGGATGTCCGCCCCGCCGATCGGCACATGCACCTGGCCCATCCCCTTAAAAGGATGGCCAAAAGCGATGAAGTGATCGCCGCGCACCCAGGTAACCGTGCCAATGCCGGACATCGACATATCGCCGCGCACCAGCGCCAAAGAGATCGCCGATCCCGGCTCAAACGGCGGCGACGGCGCGGGTTTGCCCTTGCCCCCAGCGACATTGCCCGATCCCGATCCGCCGGTGGCCAGATGCACGGGGCCAAAACCGACCTCGCTCAGATCCTTGCGAAATAGCTCGACCACATCGGGGTGAAAGCCCCCCAGCATCAGGGGCAGGGCCACCGGCTGCAGCTCCGATCCCTCGGGCGTCCTGACATTTTGCTGCGCAGTTTTCTTGGGTTCCACCAGAATCTGGTTCTCTGGCGCCGGCAGCAGCTTGCGGTCCAGCTCGGGCAGCATGTCGCCGATGGGCGTGACCCCAGCCACCGGGTCTTTGTTAAACGGAAAGCCGTAGGACAGCGCGCCCACCAGCAGATCGCCCTTCTGCGGATCCGTTACGTAAATCGGGCTGCCGGACATCCCCGCGACCACCCCGGAGTGCTCCAGGTTCAGCCCCGAGCAGCGGATGAGGATCAGGTCCTGTTTGGGCAGCGCGTGGTGCAACACGCCGATGATCTCGACGCCAAAACGCTCAACCTTGGTGCCTTTGACCACGGTCAGGCCGTAGCCCTTCATGCCGCTCTTGAGCGATCGCGCGTCCATGGTCGCCGGAGCCTGGCCTTTGCTTGCCGGAGCCGCCGCGTAGGCAGAGCCGGCCGCATCAAGCCCTGACGCAGCAAACCCGGCCGCAGAAAACCCTGCAGTCAAGCCCGCAACCAGCAGAAAACGCGCGGCTCGCCGAGCCAACCCAGGACGCCACGAAATCGGAGAAGTCGCCATGGCTGCAGTGTGCCCCAAGCCCGGGGCGCTGTCACCCGGTCGCGCAGCAACCCCAGCGGCGCAGTCGGCATTCCCGGCGCCCGTGAGAGGCAGGGAAGCTATTCAGACTCGCGGGAAAGCCTTTTCTTGTCGAGGCGATAGCGCGCAATCGCGAAGCCCATCACCATCACCAGCCAGCTGAGCGCCAGAATCACCACCAAGCGCAGCTGAAAGCTCGCCAGCGGGGTGTTGCGGGCGTCGGCGCCGACAAAGTAGCGCGTGCGCACCCCGTCCTGCAGCACCGCAGCGTAGCCAGACAGCGACAAACCCCAGGCATCGGCAGTGAAATCCTCGTCGGCCACCGGCGCGTCGCTGCGCAGAGCTTCGGCCATGTGCGGCGAATCACTGCCGTCATAAGCCGTGCCGGGCGGCGCTCCGTGCTCCTCTTCGCTGATCTCGCCATCGCCGTTGCGATCGGTGTCGCGCGGAAAAAGATCGGCAATAATCGTATATTTATCAGGCACTTCCGTCGCGCGCATCGCGTACAAGCCCATCAACTCTGGGTAGCGCTTGTGGTAGCGCTCCAGCACGTTATGGACCTTCTTGAACACGGGCGAGTCGATGTCGGCCTTGACGCGCAACTGGTCCAGGTCGGTCGCCTCCAGCTGCAGGGCCACCACCTCAGCCAACCGCGCTTGGGCTGGGCGCATTTCGCGGATCACCGCGCCGTGAGCCATGCTCCACAGACCCAGCCCCACCAGGCTCAACAGCGCCGCAGAGCCCGCCGCCACCCCCAGCACCTGCAGGCTGCGCTGCTTGCGCCGTTCGCCGCGGGTCAGCCGCTCGACCACTTCGTTCATCGACGCCGGGCGATCCTCAGGCCGCTTGGCCAGGCACTGGGTAATGAGTTTGGCCAGGTCCGGGTCGACGCCGTGGGCCAGCGCTTCAACCTTGGGGACCGGCGCGCTGGTGTGCAACTGCGCCAATTCCTGAGCCGTCGTCGCCTTGTACGGCACCTTCTTGGTCAGGCAAACGTACAGGATAATGCCCAGGGCGTAGATGTCGGTGCGGGCGTCGCCGCGTTGCCCTGCCCACTGCTCAGGCGCCATATACGTCGGGGTGCCGCGGCCGGCCGAGGTCACTTCCCACGGCACATTGACGGCTTGGTGCACCGGTTCTTCGGTCTCCGTCTGGGGCTCGTCCATCGCCGTGGCGATGCCAAAATCCATGATGACGGCGCGGCGCTCATCGCGAACCAGCATGATATTAGCGGGCTTTAGGTCGCGGTGGACCACGCCGGCGCGATGGGCCGCCCGCAGCCCCTTGCACAGCGGCACGGCGATCGCCCGCAGCTCGTCCGACGTCATCGGCTCGCCGCGCTTGATCCGATCGACCAGCGTCTCGCCCTCCAGATACTCCATGGTCAGGTAGTGGACGCCTGCCGACTCGCCCAAGTCATAAGTGCGCGCCACACCAGGGTGGTTGACGGCATGGGCGATCGCCACTTCGCGGCGGAAGCGCTCCAGATCCTCTTCCGTGACGCTGTTGCGGTCTGCAAACAGGGTCTTGAGCGCGACCTTGCGCCGCAGCAGCATGTCTTCACACAACCACACCGCGCCCATGCCGCCTTCGCCCAGCTTTTGCAGCATGCGATAGCGCCCGTTGAGCGGCCGACCAGAACTCCAGTCAATGGCCCGAATCGCCCCAGGCCTCATGCGGTGAGCCCGACCGGACGGCGGGGGAGCGGGCGGTGGCGACGTCTGCGCTGCAACCCCATGGGCAACAGGTGCGTGAGCTGGGGGCGCCGCTTGGGCCACGGCGATCGGCTTGGGCAAGGGCCGCGGCGCAGGCCTGGCCTCTGCAGTCGATTCTCTCTTGGGCGGCTCTCTGCTTGGCGGCTCCCTATTCGGCGGCTCTCTGGCAGGCGGTTCTGATCGCAGCGGTTCCGCTCGCGGTGCCCTAGGCGCTGGAGGCGCAGGCACAGGCACAGCCGCGGCAGCTGGCGGATCGGCAGGTCGCGCCATGGGATTGCGCGGCGGCGGGCGCGATCCTGGAGGCGGCGCGGGGCGCTGGGGCGGCTCTGCCCGCGTGGGCTGATCTTCGCGGCTGGTCACGGCTCAGGTCTCCCTGGCAAAGGCCTGATCGGCCTTGGCGAGCGCGCGTCGGAAGCGCCGGCTGGGCGCCAACCACACCGCCATGGCGGCCATCGCCGCAAGTTGCCCCGCGCCCAGGATCAGCCACAGCCGCGTCAGCAGCGACTCCAGCGGCGCACTCGTCACATCGACCCCGACCATGTACGGCGGCCGGACGTTTCCGCTGGGCAGCGGCGCATAACCGGACAGCACAATGTGAAATTCGTCTTGGGCAAACTCCTCATCCGTGCTGGGCTGGCCCTGCAGCCAAGCCTCTGACAGCCGCGGGTAGGTGCGGATATCCAGCGTCGCCCCCGGCGGCTTGCCGACCTCGTCGCTGCCCGGGTCGATGCGGCCGTTGCCGTTCAGATCGTTGTCTAAGTCGTAGACATAAGGCCATTCGCTTTGATTGGCCCGCGGCCGCAAGACGTAGAAATACGTCGCCTCGGGATTGGCCGCATGGATTTTGCTTAGCCGCGCCTTGACCTTGCGCCACGCCGGTCCACCCACATCGTTGGGGCCGCGAATGGCATCCAACTCGGCGGGATCCATGGCATCTGCCGTCATCACCGCCAGCCGCCGCAGCGCGGGCTTGAGCTCTTTGATCAGCGCCGACGCCACCAATTGGTACAGCGCAAAGCCAATCACAAACAGCCCCAGCGCAGTGCCCAGCGATCCCAGACCCAGCTGCAGCACGTAAGCTTTGCGCCGTGCGGGCTTCTCTAGCCGTTCCAGCACTTCGTCCATGTCGCGCGGCCGCTTCTGCGGATCCTTGGCCAGGCAGTCGCGGATCAACTTCGCCAGATCGGCATCCGTTTGCTTGGCAAGGCGCGCCACGTCCGGCACCGGGGCGCTCTTGTGCATCTGCGCCAATTCTTCTGTGGTATCAGCGCTATATGGCGCCTGCCCCGTCAGACAAATGTAGAGGATCACCCCCAGGGCATAAATGTCGGTGCGCGGGTCGCCCGTGCCGGAATCCCATTGCTCCGGCGCCATGTACACCGGTGTGCCCAGCCCAGCCGAGGTCACGTCCCAGCTGCCGGGCACCTTGCCGTCCTGGCGATGCGTGGGTGCCGCGGTCAGCCCCTCGCGAATATCCTGAAAGGAAGCGGCGATGCCAAAGTCCATGATCGCCACTTTGCGCTCGCCGCCGGTCAGCATGATGTTGGCGGGCTTGAGATCGCGGTGGACCACCCCGGCTTTGTGGGCTGCGCGCAGACCCCGGCACATCGGCACCGCCAGATCGCGCACCTCAGCTGAGCTCATCACCGGCCCGTCTTTGATCCGCTGCATCAAGGTCTTGCCGCGCAAGTACTCCATGGTGATGTAGTGCACACCGCCCATTTCGCCCAGGTCATAGGTGCGGGCGATCGCCGGGTGACTTACCGCATGGGCCAGCGCCACTTCCTTGCGAAAACGCTCAATGTCGTCGGGTTCAAACAGGTCTTCGTCCCACAGGGCCTTGACCGCCACCTTGCGGCGCAGCAGCAGATCGTCGGCCAGATAGACGGTGCCCATGCCGCCTTCGCCCAGCTTGTCGATCATCCGATAGCGACCCGACAGCGGTTTGCCGGCCGTCCACTCCAGCCGCGACACGTGATGCACGGTAGGCGGTCGCGATCCTGCGGCGCGGTAGGCGTTCTGGCCTCCAGGGCCGGGCGGCAGAAGGGCCCCGGGTCGGCCCGCGGGCGGCACCACTTCCATCGCCATCGTCGGCACAAAATCGGCGGCGGACGTCACTTTTTGGGCTGGCGCAGGGCCTGGCTGGGCCACTGCAGGAGCCGGATCTGCGGGGGCCGGCTGAGCAAGCGCCGGTGCAGCGGGGATCGCACCGCCGCGCGGATCCTGACGGCGCTGCGGCATCGTCGGGCCTACGGGCGTGCGCGGTGGATTGGGACCAGTGGCCATCGCCTCATCTCTCCGGCCGGACCGCAAGGCAAATGGCTGCCCGGGGCTAAAGGGCCAAGGATAGACTGCGACCACAACCCCCTAGCGTCAAGATGGCCCGCCGAGGGGAGGTGAAGATCCAAAAAGGGGGTCCAGGGCTCGCCGCGGCGCTGCCGGCCATGGAAGCGGTGACTTTAGCCAGTTTGACAAGGCCAACAGGGGGACATCCTGCGGGGCCGGAGCGCTTGCGGCCCACCCAGCAGGGGCGCGGGGCCAGGTTTTCCGGGGTCATTCTATGGACCCCGGAATTGGAACCGCGCCCGCCGAGGGGAAGGCTCTGGATCGGCGCTTGGCCTTCGCTGCGCCCTGTTGCGATTGCCCCTTGCGATTGGCCACCGCTCCGCTACCCTACGGGGCATGAGTGACCTCCACGCCATCGCCAATGCCAACGATCTCAAACACGCGCTGCAGTCTGGGCAACTGGACAGGTGCGACATCGGTCCGGTCGATCTGCCGCCCATGGAGGCGCCGCTCGTCCGCATCAACCACGTGCGCATGACCGGCACCAAGCTGATCGGCCTGCACTGCACCGGCTGGATCGCCAACCGCTGGCAAGGTCGCGGCGTGCTGTTGCGCGGAACTCGTCTTGAAAAGGCAGAGTTGCATCACTGCGACATCACCAACAGCCAGGGCCAGGAGCTGCATTGGCCGGCCAGCAAGCTGTTTGACAGCCGCTTTGTTGAGACGCCGCTGACCAACGCCAACTTTGGCCGATCGGTCATGGTCGGCTGCGAGTTCGCCCAGTCGGACCTGAACCACGCCAACCTGACCGAGTCGCTGTTGCTCGGCTGCCGCTTCACCGATGCGCGCCAGGGCGGGGCGGTGCTGGACAACATCAATCTTTCTGGCGCGGTGTTGTGCAACGTTGACCTGCGCGGGGCCAATCTTTTCCGCGCGAGCTTTGCCAATGCCGTGCTCGTCGGCGTCGATTTGCGCGAGTCCAACCTCACCGGTGTCAGCTTCCGCAATGCGGTGATCGTCGACGTCAAGACCGATCGCGCCGACTTGGCCGGTTCGACCCATCAGGAATTCCACGCCGCCGGGACTTCGATGATGGAAGCCTTTGAGCGCCTGCGCCATCTCAGCCCCGACGTCACCGCCATGATCGCCGCGGCCTTGCTGTTGCGCTCGCCGGGCGCCACCACCGCGCCGACCGCGGGCAGCAGTGCCGGTGCGTCCAGCGCTGCCGATCCGCTCGCCTCGCTAATGCGCCTCAACTTTGCGGCGATGATTCGCGAGCTCCAAGGGCGCGGCGGTCCTCAGGAACTCGGGCAGTTGCGCGTGGATGGCGACCACGTTTACGCCCGCTCTGTGACGGGGGAAGAAGTGCGCCTGACCAGCGCCCAAGCTGCCCCTGCGCGGGTGGCGCCGCAAATGCGTGCACCGGAGCCGGGGGCAAGTCCCTCTTCCGGCAATTCGCCTTCCGCGCCCAGCAGGCCCGCAGCCCCAGCGGCCGCACCAGCCCCGACCTCCAGCGCCGGCGGCCGCTTTTCAGGCCTAGAGATCGATTGATGCTGCGGCATCCCCGGCCTGTTTGCGGCTCTGCGGCAATGGCCGGGCTGCTGGGGATGACGTTGTTGGCGAGCGCAACTTCTGCCAGCGCCGATGTGCCGCCGCCGCGCCTTGAGCTGCAGGTGCGGGTCCGCGACGCCGGCCCTTGCGACTCCAAGGCCGTCTCGCTGGCCCTGCGAGCCCTCAAGGGGCGGATCGAGCGCTGCGCCGATGGCGAGACAGGCACCCTCAGTGCGGTCCTGACCTTGGCCCCAGGGCAGACCACCGCGGTTGCCAAAGTCCGCAGCACCTTGGAGCCGGCCGCGCAGCGCTGCATCGTGCGGCGAGCCCTGCAGACGGCGCACCTTCCCGGCCAGCCTGCGTGTACCCCGCATGTTCAGTTGACGCTGGAACGCCGCTGATTTGACCGGCGTTGTCCGGATATTCGCCTGAGATTACGGCAGCTTCGCGGGGCTCTCTGCGGCCGCCGGCTTGGGTGGATTTGCCTCGCCCAGCGGCGCCGAAGTCGGCGTGACGATGGCTGCGGGCTCCACAGCCTCGCTGTCCGGCGGTGTAGCGGGCTTGGCTGGACCCACGGGCGTGCCCTTGGCCGAACGCACGTCGTCCAGGCTCAGCCCCAGCTCGGCGGCGCGCCTAGCCCGCGTGTCCTGCAGCTTTGCCAAGCGACTGCGCAGCGGCGCCAGCTCTGCAGCGCTCGCTCGGCCTTCCTGGGCGGCGATCTCGGCCTCGGCCGCGTCAAGATCGCCCGTCTCCATCAGCAATTCGGCAAGCCGCACCGCGCCACCCACCAGCGACGGCAAGGCCCGCACCCCTGGGCGCAGCTTGGGCGCCGCTACACTGGGCGGGGCGATCAGCGCCAGCTTTCCGCGAAAGCGGGGCAGCGGTTCCACCAGCAGCACGCCGCGCGGGTCGGTGGCGAGCCAGCGCATGCCGTCGGGGGCCGCCTCGGCATCCTGCCAGGCCTGGTCGCCGCGCAGCAGATCGACGCTGTCGGGCAGGGTCCACTCGGCCCAGCCTTTGCCCTCATCGCTGCGAAATACCCTCATGCCGACGCGGTATTTGCAGCCACTGGCCGGCGCCCTGGGGTAGTAGGCGGCGACGCCAGCGCTGTCGCGCATCCATTCCACGGCGTAGGTCCCGGCGGGCAAGGAGCTGCGGCTGATCTGGCCGCTGGGTGCGCCAAACCGGCCCTCAGCCTGAAGAATGGGTCCGATGACCGCGGCCTTGATGCGGGTGTTGGGTGAGATGGCAGAGAGCCGCGGCGTCCGCCGATCCTCGGGCCAGCCTTCGCGGGCCTCGATGCGGGCGGTGCTGCTGCCATCGGCGGGCTTGCGGAGGATCACCCGCCTTGGCGCCGCCCACATCGCGCAGCCTTTGGGGGAACTTCCTTTGGCAATAACTACTTGGACAGCCAACTGGTCCATCGGCCCCAGGCCCACCGCGTCGACGACCCTCTCGCCCTGGCCTACGGGCGCCTTGCCCACGAGCACGGTCTTGCCGGCGTCGGGGTCCACGGCCCAGGCCTCGCCGCTCTGCGTGACGGCATAAAGCCATGCCCCATCAGGAGAAAACGCCAGCGCGGCGATCCCCGGCTTCTCCAGCAAGCGCCGGCGCTCCAGCGTCAGGCCGTTGGTGATCTGCAGCTTGCTGCCGTCGGTCGTGGCCACTTCCACGCGGTACGGTGCGGTCTGCATCAGGCGAGCGGCCAAGCTGGCGCGGCTGTCGCCCGGGGGCTTGCCCTTGGCATCGGCGGGCGCAGCCAGTCCTTGGGGGCACTGGAGGGCGGAGGCGGCGACGATAGCCGCGCAAACCAAGGTGATTTGGCCCAATCGGCGGGGCAGGGCAGGGGCAAAAAAGTTTGGCATCGTCGGCTCCATGGGCGCACGGCGGGGGAGCATAACGCACTATTGGTGGGGCTGCCGCTATTTTGGCGGTGGCGGTGGCGGCGGCTGCGGCGGGGCAAATCCCGGCTTGGGCACCGCCGGCGGCAGCATCTGCGGCTGATAGTTGGGCGAACCGATGAGGTCGGGCTCGTCCGTGCTCCGCACCGCATAGGCCCACGACACCCAGGCCCAGGATGACAGCAGCTTAGAACTGAAGGCATCGACCGTGAGGCCAGGGGCATAAACCCGCCACAATCGGATGTACGCCGTGCCTTGGGGCAGCGGAGAGGCCTCGCCCAGGGCGGCAAAATCGGGCAGGTCCACAGAGGTGACCCCGCCTTTGACAAAGAGCTCCCAGCGCGTCTGGTACGCGTAGTCGGCGACACGGACAATATTTAGCGTTGGATCTAGCCCGGGTTGCGCCGTCCAGGAGACTTTGAAGGCGCCCCCTGGCCCGGAGACCGACTGCCCAGGGGCCGGCGTGAGCAAATTGGGGTACTCCAAGTAAGGGCCGATCACCAGCACCGGGTGACCTACCGCGACCCGCCCGCCGTCAAAAGTCTCCAGCCAACCGCGCAGATCAACGCGCATCTCCGCCGCAGACAGGTCTTGAATCTCGCCGTTCGCGTGGATCCGCAGCCAAGTGCCCTGGCCGCCCACGGCATCGACCGGTTCACCCGCCGCGCCGCCGCGCACGGCCCACAGCGGCTGCGTCACTCCGGTAGGCAAGACCTTGATTTTGCTGCCATCCCACCGCGCCAAGAAACCGCGATCGCCGGCGATCCAAAGGTTGTCGTCTGAAGTTCCCCAAACGCTGCGCAGAGTTAGCCATGTGGGGGCGGCCAGATGTTCAAATGCCAAACCCACCGGCGTAGCTTCGCCAGGCAGCGCCGCAGCTTGGGTGCCGCGCACCAGGGCGCCTTGATCGCCGACCAACCACAAGGTCCCCTCCGGGCTCTGCCAGATCGACCGCACCTGCTTGGGCGGGGCCACGGGATCCCACTTGTTTTTTGGAGGGTTGGCCACTGGCCACGGCCCGGGAGCGGTGCTCCAGACGCTGCCGTTCCAGTGCATGAGCTGGCTCTGATCGTCCACCAACCAGGCGTCGTCTGCGGTGCGACCGGCCATCGCCACGACCGTCCGCGGCGCCATCTGTGGCCAGGGCTGCCAGCCGAGCTTGGTCTTGCGCAGAAGTACGCCGCCCGCAGCGCCGATCCAGCCGTCGCCCTTGCCGTCCGGGGCCAGCCACACCGCCGTCAAATCTACAGCCGTTGGGCTAGGTTGCGGCGTAAACAGCCCGCCCGTCCAGTGCAGAATCGCGCCTCTGTCGCCCACCGCCACCCGCAGTTCGCCGGCACTGGCCAGGCAAGCCATGGGCCCCAACGGCGCGCCACTGGGCACGGCCTGCTTGGAGCCCGGCGGCAGCCACGCCATGCGATCCAGGCCGCGCGGATCGATATGCGTCGCTTGGCTGGTGGTATTGGGTGAAGCGCCGTACGCCTGAGACAATCCGCCGTACAATTCGTAGCGCAGGTCGCTGTTTTCTCCGCCCCACAGGGCCGCCGACGGCTGATTCTCCAGCACGAGCGTGTCGGTCTGGGCATAGGTCTGCATTTGGCCGGTCGGCAGATACCCCTCAGCGCCCAAGCTCAGGCCGGCGGTCATCTGCCGCAGCCCGGTCGCAGCCACACCCAGCGGAATGCGATCCATGCGCACGCGCAGGCTGCGGTCCAGCGGCACGTTCACATGGACCACGGCCCCGGACTGGCTCTGGCCGGGGATCGAGAAGAAGCGCCGCGTCAGCCCCATGGCCAAAGCGACAAATTCACCGGTGGTTTTGTCAATATACCCAGACTTGCAGAGGATCGCCGTGTCGCCAGGGTTGACCCGCACGGTGAATTTGCCCTGGTTGTCGGCCATCCCATCGCCCGGCGAGGCCGGCGGATAGCCAAAGATCGACTGACTGGCGCCCTCGCAGCGCACCTGCGGCGTGCCAATGCGCGGCGTACAGCGGAATTGCAGCGCGCTGAGGTCCGGACCGGTGGCGCGGCACTCAAAACCTGGCAGGCAATCTTGGCCAGAAGTGCACG
>JBIKTV010000027.1:0-24231 GCA_044347905.1 Myxococcota bacterium | reverse complement strand
ATATCAACACTGTGTACTACCAGATGGGCTATCAGAACGGCCTGTATGCCTTTACTGCGGCGGTGGTCGGCGGCATTGGCAATATCCCCGGGGCGGTGCTGGGCGGCCTGCTTCTGGGCCTGGTGCGGGCGTTTTCTGACCAGTTCATCGGCGCCCAATGGCAGCCCGCGGTGCTGTTTGGCATCCTGATTGTGCTGCTGGTGTTCCGCCCTGCGGGGCTGCTTGGCTCCACCGCCCGCGAGAAGGTGTAGGCGATGAGCGCAATTACCCCTGCCTCGCCCCCGCTGTGGAAGAGCCTGTTTGGCGGCGATCGCCTGCTGCTGGCCCTGGTGATCGTCTATCCGCTGTTTCCGTTCATCGACTTGCTGGCCGAAGGTGCCGGTTTCAGCCTGCGCCTGGACCAGCGCCTGGTGACCATCTTTATCTACGGCCTTTTGGTCGTGGCGCTCAACGTGCAGGTGGGCTACGCCGGGCTGTTGCAGCTGGGCATCGCGGCGTTTTTTGGCATCGGCGCCATGGCCACCGGGGTGATGACGGTAGAGAAATACCCGTTTCACTTTGGCTTTTGGGGGGCGCTGCTGGGGGCCCCTTTGATGGCCGCGCTCGCAGGCGTGTTGATTGGCGCACCTACCCTTAGATTGCGCGGGGATTACCTGGCAATTGTGACCTTGGGCTTTGGGGAAGTGCTCAGAACTGTGCTGATCAACTTGGAAAATATCACGGACGGCCCCCGCGGTCTCAACCCGGTGGGCGAAGTGTGGACGCCCAGCTGGCTGCGCGAGGCGGTCGGCGGCGGCGATGCCAGTGAGGCCACGCTCTTGGTGATGTACTACACCGCGCTGCTGGTCCTGGGCGCGGCGGTGGTGGTGCTGCGGGTGGTCGAAAAGACCCGCATGGGCCGGGCTTTTGTCGCCTTGCGAGAAGACGAATTGGCCGCCGCGTGCATGGGGCTGGATCCGGGGCGCGTCAAGCTGGCCGCGTTTGCCGGTGGCGCTGCTTTGGCTGGCCTGGCCGGGGCGCTCTACGCCACCAACCTGACCACGACCGCGGATCCCACCAACTACGATTTTAACAATGCGATCATGGTGCTGTCCTGTTTGATCCTGGGCGGTTTGGGCAGTCTGCGCGGCGCTCTGCTGGGGGCGGCCTTGCTGATTGGCTTTGACAACGTGCTGTCTCCGCTGCTGGATCGCGGCCTGCAGGTGCTGGTGGGCGACGCGACCCATCCGCTGGCGCGCTTCTCTTCCTGGCGCTGGTTTGTGTTTGGCACGGCGCTGATCGCCATGATGCGCCTGCGCCCGGAGGGCCTGTTCCCCACCCGCCGCGTGGCGGAAGAGCTGCACACCCCTGTGGAGGATGCATGAATTCCTCCCCTGATTCCAGCGACTTGCGGAATGCGCCTCTGTTGGACGTGCGCAAACTCACCCTGCGCTTTGGCGGCCTGACCGCCGTGAGCGAGGTCGACCTGCAGGTGCGCCAGGGCGAGATCGCCGCGGTGATCGGCCCCAACGGCGCGGGAAAGACCAGCCTTTTCAATGTGATTACCGGCATCTATGAGCCGACGTCGGGCGATGTGCTGCTGGACGGCACCGACGTATGTGCGCCGCAAACCCCGCGGGTGGTGGCGGGCTGGGCGCTGACCGGGCTGGCCTCTGCGGCGGTCGCGGTACTGGTGGCTGCGGGAATTGACGCGACCTGGAAGGCTGTTGTTAAAGCACACGCGCCGTGGGACTTTACGATTAGCCAAGCAATGGCTGATTTTGCAAGCCATATGGGCCAGCAGAACCCTTGGCTGCTGCTGCTGAGCGGCGTGGCGGGGCTGGCCATGGGCGGCCTGGGGGCCCGGGCGGTGTGGCTGCGCGGCCGGCGCACTCCCCAAGGGGTGGCCCTGCAGGGGATCGCCAGAACCTTTCAGAATATCCGGCTTTTTCAGCACATGAGCGTCCTGGAGAATGTGCTGGTGGGCATGGATCGCCACTTGCGGCGCGGCACGGTGGGCAGGGGGACGACGGGCAAGGCTGCGGTCCACCATCTGCCCCGGCGCGGCGGCCTGGACGTGACCCTGCCCGTGGCGCTGATCGCCGGCTTGGTCGCCCTGGGCTGGCTGACGGGCGACGGCGTGGACGGTGAAGCCTTGCCGACGGCGGTGTTAGCGGCGTGGGTGGCGGCGCTGGGCCTGTGGCTGTGGCGGATCGGCCGGCGCGGCGCTCTGACGAGCTCAGGGCAGGTGGTCGAAGCAGTGGCGCGGCAAGAGGCCATGGAACTGCTGAGGTTTGTCGGATTGGACAAGCGCGCTCACGACCTGGCCAAGAACCTGGCCTACGGCGAACAGCGCCGCCTGGAGATCGCCCGGGCTCTGGCCACCCGGCCCAAGCTTTTGCTGCTGGACGAACCGGCTGCCGGGATGAACCCCAGTGAAACCGTAGAGTTAATGCAGCTCATTCGGCAGATTCGCGAGCGCGGCGCCACGGTGCTGCTGATTGAACACCACATGCGCGTGGTCATGGGCATCAGCGACCACATCACCGTGTTGGTCCACGGCAAGCGCATTGCCCAGGGCACCCCGGCGGAAATCCGCAGCCATCCCAAGGTGATCGAGGCCTATCTGGGCACCGACGCGGACCACCACAGCTAAAGGACGCGGATGCTGATCGTCGAGAATATCCACGCGGCCTACGGCGCCATTGAGGTGCTGCACGGCATCTCGCTGCGGGTGGAGCAGGGCGAGATCGTCACGCTGATCGGCGCAAACGGCGCAGGCAAGACCACAACGCTGACGTGTATCTCAGGATTGCACAAGCCTAAATCTGGCAAGGTGCTGCTGGAAGGCCGCGACTTGGTGCCGGTGCCGGCACACGACGTGGTGCGCCTGGGCCTGGCCCATTCCCCTGAAGGCCGGCGGGTGTTTCCGCGGCTCAGCGTGGCAGAAAACCTAGAGCTGGGCGCGTATATCCGCAACGACAAGCAGGGGATTCTGGACGACTACGCCAAGATCTACGCGCTGTTTCCAGTGCTGCGCGAGCGCATGACCCAGCTGGCCGGTACGCTCTCTGGCGGCGAGCAGCAGATGCTCGCGGTGGGCCGGGCGATGATGGCGCGGCCGCGGCTGTTGCTGCTCGACGAGCCGTCGCTGGGGCTTGCCCCCCTGATTGTGCAACGGATTTTTGAGGTGATCCTGGAGTTGAATCGCCAGGGCACCACGATCCTCTTGGTCGAACAGAACGCCCGCATGGCCCTCAAGATCGCCCACCGCGGCTACGTGCTGGAGACGGGGCAGGTGATTGCCCAGGGCACGGGCGCAGAGCTGCTGGCCGATCCCAAGGTGCAGGCCGCCTACCTGGGCGAGTAGCCCACAAATAGCTCAACGATTTTCCTGGAGAATGCTATGTCCCACCTCGTCCCTGCCTCTCACCTCGCCCAAACTGATCCCGTGCTGGCCGACCTGATCCGCCAAGAAGAAGAGCGCCAGGCCCAGACCGCCAAGCTGATCCCTTCTGAGAATTACGCTTCAGCCGCGGTGCTGGAGGCCTGCGGATCGGTGCTGACCAACAAGTACAGCGAGGGCTATCCCCGCAAGCGCTACTACGAGGGCCAGCAATTTGTCGATCCCATTGAGGAATTGGCTATCGGTCGCGCCAAGGCGCTGTTTGGCGCAGAGCACGCCAATGTGCAGCCGTACTCCGGGTCTCCGGCCAATCTGGCGATGTACTGCGGGCTTATCCCGCGCGACGCTGCCAATCAGCGCATCCTGGGTCTGGGGCTCCCTGCGGGCGGCCACCTGACGCATGGCTGGAAAGTCTCTATGACCTCGCGGTTTTTTGACTTTGCCCACTACGGGGTCGACCCGCAGAGCCACCGCTTCAACTACGACGCGATTTTGCAGCAGGCCCGCGAGTTCAAGCCTGCGCTGATCATCGCCGGCGCCACCGCCTATCCGCGGACCATTGATTTTGCCAAGTTTGCCGAGATTGCTGAGGACGTGGGCGCACTTTTGGTGGCCGACATGGCCCACATCGCCGGTCTAGTGGCAGGTGGCGCCCACCCGAGCCCGGTGCCCTATGCCGCCGCGGTGGCGACGACGACGCACAAGACCCTGCGCGGGCCGCGCGGAGGGATGATCCTGAGCAAGACCGCATACGCCCAGGCGATTGACAAGGCGGTGTTCCCCGGGCTCCAGGGCGGCCCGCACAATCACACCACCGCTGGGCTCGCCGTGGCGCTGCACGAGGCCAATACCGAGGCGTTCAAGCGCTATGCCCACCAAGTCGTTGCCAACGCTCAGGTTCTGGCAGAAGTGCTTCAGTCTGAGGGCCTGGAAGTCATCACCGGCGGCACGGACAATCACCTGGTGCTGTTTAGCACGATGCCGCTGGGTGCGACCGGCAAGCAGGCGGCCAAGGCTATGGATATTGCGGGGTTGGAGGCCAATTTCAACTCGATTCCGTTTGATCCTCAGCCGCCGATGAACCCTTCTGGGGTGCGCATCGGCTCGCCAGCGCTGACCTCGCGCGGCTGTGGTGTGGACGACATGCGCCTCATCGGCAAATGGATCGCCGGAGCTATCCGTCACCGCGAAGATGCCGCCATGCTGGAGCGGATCCACGGCGAAGTCGCTGAACTGATGGCGATTCGTCCGGCACCCGGTGTGCCGTTGCGCTAGACCGCCCTTGCAGGCAGGCCCAATCGTGTAGACAGGGCTAATTTCCGGAGAACAGCGGAAAAAATGCCCGGTCGACGGAGAGCATGTGGCGGGCTACCACGTCCTGGGCAAGAAATTCCACGAGATCACCAAGACTTGCCAAACCCTGCCGGTGGCGCTCCCTCAAGACGGAGGCGCGCTTGAGCAGCCCGGCGTGGGCGCGGCGGTGTTCCGTCAGGTGGCTGTAGTTGCGTTCCTCCAAGATGAGTTCCTCTTGGGCAAAGTGGTCGCGGATGTGGTCCAGCAGAGTCTCCAGCGCGGCGATCGCTTCCGGGCCTTCAACCGCTGCGCCGGCGCGCTGCAACAGGATATTGGCTAGGTCGAACAACTCGCGGTGATCGCTGTCGATCGTCGGGTGGCCGGACTCATAGGCCTCGTGCCACTGCAGGTGCACCACCGATTCCGCCGTGCGCGCGAGGTCAGACTGGCCGCGGCGATCGACCTCAACCCGGTTGCGTCCTGCGTTTTTGGCGCGGTACAGGCTGGTGTCCAGGCGCTCAAACCAAGCGTCCAGCGCCTCGCCCGGGAGCCATTCGGCCACCCCCGCACTCACGGTCACGCTGCGGCCGACGGAAAAGCTGAACGACTGCACGGCGGCGCGCAGGTTCTCTGCCAGGACCGCGGCCTTGCGATAGCCGGCTGAAGCGGCCAGCACCACAAATTCCTCGCCTCCCCAGCGAAAAAGCACATCGCTGGCGCGCATATTGGCGCGGAGCAGCCGCACGAGCGAGCGCAGCACCGTGTCGCCGGTGGCGTGGCCAAAGGTGTCGTTGATGACCTTGAAGTGGTCGATGTCCAGCAGCACCAAGGTCAGCGGCGCGGCGGTCTGGATGCTGCGCTCGACCTCGATGGCCACGACCGTGTCAAAATGACTGCGGTTCCAGGCACCTGTCAGATGGTCCGTGGCCGAAGCGCGCTCCAACTCGCGCACCCGTCGCCTCACGCGTTCCAGCTCGGCGAGCGACGAGTCATCGCGGTCGGCATCGACGAGAACGAGGCGCTGTTGGCCAATTTCCATCGCATGGGCGGGGACTTGTGAGCTCGCTTTGGCGGCAAAGGCCAGCCGCACGGGCTTCCAGCCGGCCCAGGGGCCGTGGGACTCGCCAGCTTCGACCAAGGTCGCCGCGGCGTCGCCAAAGCGCGCCTGAAAACGGCGATTGCCCCGTTCCACTTGGCCATTTGGCGCCACGACGGCCAGCGGCAGCGGGAAATCGTCAAACCCCGAGTCGCTAAGCGAGGGATCGAGCAGGGCAGCGAGGTGATGCAAATTGGACTCCCAAGGCGACCTGGTGCGCGCGCGAGGGACCTTGAGGGAAGGGAACGCGCGGCCGCCAACTGCATTCCACGGAAGCGGCGCAGAACACAGGACCTGCTCGCAAGGTACGGCTAGTCACGGGAATCGTCAACGAATTTACAGAGATTTCGCCCATCACTGTGCCACCACTGCGTCACAGGACTGGCGATCGCAAGAAGCACGGTCACGGGTCAATCCCGCGCGCGCACCATCGCGTGGCGATACACCGCCAGGTACTGCTGCGCTGAGATGTCCCACGAAAAATCCGTCGTCATCCCCGTGTGCTGCAGAGCGCGCCAGCTGGGCTGATCCGTGTAGAAGGTGTCCAAAGCCCGGTCGATGGCCCACTGCAGCCCGCTGTGCGTGTCGTGGTCATAGGTAAAGCCGGTGGCGGTGTGCTCGCGGGCGGTGCGCGGCGTCAAGGGCACCACGGTATCCGCCAAGCCGCCCACGGCGCGGACGATCGGCACGGTGCCGTAGCGCATCGCGTACATCTGGCTCAAGCCGCACGGCTCGTAGCGACTCGGCATCAGCATGGCGTCTGAGGCCCCTTGGAGCACGTGGGCCAAGTCGGGCTCAAAGCCAATGCGCACGCGAACATGCTGGGGAAACTCGCGCTCCAGCTGCTCAAACCGCGCCTGCAGAGCGGGGTCGCCGCTGCCCAACAACAGCAGCCGCACAGAGCGACTGGCGAGGTAGGGCACCAAGTCGGCCACGAGGTCCAGGCCCTTTTGCTCATTGAGCCGCGACACCACGCCAAAAAGCGGATGGGAGTCGTTGGGATCCATGCGCGCCATCTTGAGCACCGCGGCGCGACACTGGCCCTTGCCCTCCATGTCCTGGGCCGAATAGCGCGCCGGAAGGTAGCGATCCGTTTGCGGATTCCACACTTCTGTGTCGATGCCGTTGAGGATGCCGTAGAGCTTGCGCTCGTGAAAGCGGAGCACGCCTTCCAGGTTCTCGCCAAACTCGGCGGTTCGAATTTCCTGGGCGTAACGCGGACTTACGGTAGTCACCGCGTCCGCCGCGCAGATGCCGCCCTTGAGCCAGTTGAGCAGACCGTGAAATTCCAGCAAATCGGGGCGGAATAGCGCAGGGTCTAGGCCGATGTTGGCCAGTTCGGTTGCGGAAAACACCCCTTGGTAGGCCAGGTTGTGGATCGTCAGCACCGCCGCCGTGCGCGGGAGCAGGTGGCGGTAGGGACCGTACAGGTAGACCGGCAACAGTCCCGCGTGCCAATCGTGGCCGTGGACTACGTCCGGCGGACCGCCCAGCAGCACCGACGAGGTGTTGAGCACCGCGCGGGCAAAGTTGGAAAACCGCGCGGGTTCATCGACATGCCCGTATATGCCTTCGCGGTCATAGAGCATGGGGCAGTCGACGGCGTAGTAGCGCACTCGGCCGCCGCGCTGGTTCGACGTGGCCTCTGGCCGCTCATCTGGGTGGCTCCAGGTACCGGGGTGATCCGGGTGCTCACCGGCGGCGAGGATGCGGAAAATCCGGCTGTCCAGGCGATGGCCGCCGATCCACACGGAGCTCTGCACGCCCGTGTCGATGAGCCGGCCGGCGCGCTGGAGGATCGCCGTTTTGACGGTGCGGTACAGCGGAACGTAGACCGCAACTTCGCAGCCTGCACCCGCCAGAGCTTTGGGCAGGGCCGCAGCGACTTCGCCAAGCCCACCGGTAGAGGCCCACGGCGACAGTTCAGCCGAGGCGAAGGCAATCCGCAGACGATGGGGCATAAGGGCTCCTGTAAGGGCTCAGGTGCTGCGAATGTGGTCGTTGGAGTGGCGGTCGGCCACCACGATGCGGTCGCGGAAGGCGGCCATGGCCTCGCAGGTCGCCGGGTCTTGCTCCAGGTCGATCATCATGTCGCGGGCCAGCTCAATCGGGCCGATTTTGGGGACAAAGGTGCCCTTGGGCAGCACCACGATGCCTTTGGAGCTGATAAACGGAAAGCGCTTGGCGTCGGCTTCTTTGTCATAGCCGATGGTGGTGCCTTCTGCGATCACCACGTTGGTGTCGGCCAAAACATTGCGGATCCAGCAGTGGCGGCCAATGCGGTCGCGCCCGCAGAAGATGCTGTTCTCAATGCTGGCAAAGCGGTGGAAGTAGCAGTCCGGCCCCGCAACGACCTGCACCAGCACCGCGCCTGAGACGATGGTGCCTTCGCAAATCATCGAGTCGACCACTTGGCCAAATTCGCGCTGCTTGCCGGCGAGGACGAACTTGGCCGGGGGGAGCTGGTAATAAGCGCTGCGGATCGGCCACTTGCGGTTGTAGAGGTTGAAGGCCGGCAGCACTGCGCGCAGGTCCATGGTCGCTTCAAAGTAGCTGTCGACGGTGCCCACGTCGCGCCAGTAGGGCTTGGCGTCTTCAGCCTCCCCGGGCACTTTATTGGTGGAGAAGTCGTAGCTGTACACGCGGCGGCCATCGGCAACCATCTTGGGGATGATGTCCTTGCCAAAGTCGTGGCTGCTGTCCGGCAGGCCGGCGTCTTCAACCAATACCTTCTCCAAAACCGTTCGTTTAAAGAAGTAATTGCCCATGGACACTAGGCACATCTCCGGCTGCCCTGGGATGGTCGCCGCATCTTCCACCTTGGGCTTCTCTTGAAAGCCGGTGATAGCGCCCTGGTCGTCGACCTGGATCACCCCAAAATGATAGGCGTCTTCCTTGGGGACCGGGAACACGGCCACGGTGAGGTCGGCGTCTTTCTCGACGTGGTGGGCCTCCATCTGATCGACGGCGATTTTGTAGACGTGGTCGCCGCCAAACACCGCTACGTGATCGGCGTGGTCGTCGTGGATGAGGTTGAGGTTCTGGTAGACCGCGTCGGCGGTGCCAAAGTACCAGTGCTCGCCGCGGCGCATCTGGGCGGGCACGGGCTCGACAAACTGGTCGGGCAGGGTGCCACCCAGGTTCCACGTGTGGTTGAGGTGGCGGATCAGCGAGCTGGACATGTACTGGGTCAGCACGTGAACGCGGTAATACCCTGAATTGATGAAGTTCGATAGGACAAAATCGATGATGCGATAGCGGCCGCCAAAAGGCACGGCGGGCTTGGCGCGGTGCGAAGTCAGCGGGGCCAGCCGCGATCCCTTGCCGCCGGCGAGAATCATTGCCAGGGTGCGGGGCATGTCGTCCTCCACGGCAGGGGAACGGTGTAGGGCCTGCCGTGGATACTATCGTCCTGCGCGAAGCCGATGTCGAGCCAGCGGAGCGGCCCTCGCGTCATGCTTCTGTGGTGAGCTTGCGACTTGGGCACGAGCCGGCCGCAGGCGCCGAAGCGACTACGCCAGGCGGTGGCTCAGCTGCAGCTGGCGGTGCAGGCGCTCGGCTAGTTCGGCCGTCAGCTGGCCCGGGGGCAGGCGCCAGGTCCAATTGTGCTCCGGCAATCCCGGGGTGTTGAGCCGCGCCTCGCTGCCCAGGCTCAGCAAATCCTGAAGCGGAATCACCGCAAGCTCGGCCACGGACTGCAGGGCCAGGCGGGTCAGCAGCCAGGGCGCCTCTTCCTCGCTGGGGGTGTGGCCCAGGTACTCGGCGAGGTGGTTGCGGGCCTCCGGTGAGCTGCGCCACCAACCCAAGGTCGTGTCGTTATCGTGGGTTCCGGTGTAGACCGCCGCGCGCTGCACGTGGTTGTGCGGCAGGAACGGGTTGGCCGCGTCGCCGCCCCAGGCAAACTGAAGCACCAGCATCCCGGGCAGACCGGCGCCGTCTCGCAGCGCCACCACCGCGTCATCGACCACGCCCAGATCCTCAGCGACCAGCGGAAGGCCGCCTGGCTCCACGCCAAAATGCCGCTCCAGGGCGCGAAACAGCTCCAGGCCTGGCCCAGGCTGCCACTGGCCACCGCGCGCGTCCTCTGCGCCCCACGGCACCGCCCAATAGGCCGCAAAGCCGCGGAAGTGGTCGATGCGCACCAGATCCGCCATCTGCAGCAAGCGCTCCAGCCGCGCCGCCCACCAGCGGTAGCCGTCCTTGCGCATCGCCCCCCAGTCGTACAGGGGATTGCCCCACAACTGCCCGCTTTCACTGAAATAATCTGGCGGAACTCCGGCCACCGCGCTGGGTCGCCCGTCCGTCTCTAGCTGAAAGAGGAAGCGATGGGTCCAAGTATCGGCGCTGTCGGCGTCCACGTAGATGGGCACATCGCCCAAGATGCGGATTTTCTTGGCGGCGGCGTAGCTCCGCAGCGCGCTCCACTGGCGGTCAAACCAGGCCTGCAGCACGATGTAGCGATCGACGTCGCTGCGGAATTCTTCACGGACTCTCTGCAGTTCGCGGGGATGGCGCTCGCGCAGCTCGGCTTCCCAAGTCCACCAGGGCCGGTAATCGCGCTGCTCTCGCAACACCTGAAACAGCGCGGCGTCCAGCACCCACGGCGACCGCTGGCGAAACGCCACCAATTCTGCATACAGCGCATGGGTTTTCTGGGCGAGCAGCCGGTCCGCGGCCAAGTGCAGGCGGTCGCGCTTAAAGCCGATGACCCGGCCAAAGTCGACGCGATCGGCCGGCAGGCCCGGATCAGCGGCTTCAGCTTCGCTCAAAAGCCCGGCATTCACAAGGTCTTGCAGATCGATCATCCAAGGATTGCCGGCGAGCGACGCTGGGCTGGCATAGGGCGAATCGCCGCCGCCGGTGGGCCCCAGGGGCAGCACTTGCCACCACTGCGCGCCGCTGCTGGCCAGCCAATCGACAAAACCCCGCGCCTCTGCACCCAGATCGCCGATCCCGCCGGGACCGGGCAAGCTGGTGGGGTGGAGCAGGACGCCGGCTGTGCGCGCAGGTTTATCAATCTTCATAAGCAACTCCAGGGACTATCGAGAATATCTACGTGAAGTCGGGCAGGGCAGCAGCTTGATCTAAAGCAGAAAGCGCCTCAAACGCGGCCGTCAACGCGCCACAAAACGGGCGAGCGGGATGCGCCGACCGGTGCCAAAGGCCTTGCGGGTCACGCGCAGCACGGGGGCGGCCTGGCGGCGCTTGAACTCGCTCATCTCCACCCAGCGCACCACTTTGCGGACGACCAGCGGATCAAAGCCTTGCGAAATAAGCCCTTGCTCCTCAACGCCGTGCTCCACGTACTGCTCCAGCAGCGAGTCGAGCAGCGGGTACGGCGGCAGACTGTCTTGGTCGGTCTGGTTGGGCGCCAGCTCCGCAGAGGGAGGCTTTGTCAATGTAGACAATGGGATCACCACGCGATCCTGATCCGCGACATCCTGATTGTAGGTCTCTGCTACGGCATAGACGAGCATTTTGGGCAGATCGCCAATGACCGCCAGGCCGCCGTTCATGTCTCCATAGAGGGTGCAGTAGCCCACGGCCAGCTCAGACTTGTTGCCGGTGGTCAGCAGCAAAGCCCCGCTGCGATTGGACAAAGCCATCAAGGTCGTGCCGCGCAGACGCGCCTGCAGGTTCTGGATGGTGATGTCGTGGGGCGAGCCGGGCCAGCGCTGCAGCTCGGGCTCCAAGGTCTGCAGCAACGTCTGATAAGGATCGGCGATCGGCACCACCGGGCAGCGGATGCCCAGGGCATGGGCCAGGGCCAGGGCGTCGTCGACACTGCCGGAGCTGCTGTAAGGGCCCGGCATCGCCACGCCAAAAACCGCATCCGGTCCAAGGGCTTCTACGGCAAGCGCTGCGACCAGGGCGGAGTCGATGCCGCCGGAGAGGCCCAACAACACCTGGCGAAATCCGCATTTGCGCACGTAGTCGCCCACGCCCAGCACCAGGGCGGCTCTGGCCTCGCGGGCTCGCTCCGGGTTGAACAGCGCCGGCAGCTCTTCTGGCGCGGCGATCGCAGGACCGTGGGCCAAGTCGACCACCAATTCGTCCACGGCAAAGGCCTTGGCGGCGGCCAAAAGCTCGCCCTTGGCGCCCACGGCAAAGGAGCGGCCGTCAAAGATCAGCTGGTCATTGCCGCCGACCTGATTGCAGTACGCCACGGGCAGGCGGTGGGCTATGGCGTGCTCGCGGACCAACTTGAGGCGCCGTGCGGCCTTGCCCAGGTCAAAAGGCGAGGCGGACAGGTTCAACATCAGCTCAGCGCCGGCAGCGGCCACTTCAGCCACCGGATCACAGGCGTAGCGCTGCGGGCCGTCGTCTTCGCCGGACCAGATGTCCTCGCAGATGGTCACGCCCAGGCGCACCGCGCGGCCGTCGCCCAAGGTCACGTCGACCGCGCCGACCTCAGAGCCGGGGGCAAACCAGCGATCTTCGTCAAACACGTCATAGGTGGGCAGCAGCCGCTTGGCCACGGTGGCGACGTGAACGCCATTGACCAGCACCAGCGCCACATTGGCCGCAGCGCGCCGGGCCTCCAGCAGCCCAGCCCAGGCCGCAGGCACGGCAGCGCCCACCACCAGCACTAGGCCGCGCGAGGCCTCGCACAGGGCCGGCAGGCGCTCCAGGGCCGCGTTGAGAAAGGACGGCCGCTCCAGCAGGTCCAGGGGCGGATAACCGCACAGCGCCAGCTCCGGGGTCAGCACGGCGTCATCGCCAGCTGCGCGGGCGCGCTCACAGGCGGCGGCAATTGCCGCGAGGTTGGCGTCCAGGTCAGCGATAGTGGGATTGAGTTGGGCAAGGCGTACACGCATGGGCGCGCAGTGTAGCGGCCCAGCGGCGTTTCTTACAGGGGCTCGCCGCGGCGCTGACAGCCATCGGCGCATCGACGGCTAGGAGGCCATCCGGAGCCGCCAGGGCAGCCCGGGTTCCGATATCAGTGACGTCTGATAATAGGTATTATGTAAACTAACCAATTGGCTACCAGAGCAGGGCCCGGCGATCGGCGATCTTCGGATTGCCGCAACCGCCGATTGCCGCTATCCTCCGTGGCTCTGTTTGCCTGCCCGTGCTGGCTCCCCAAGAGGTCGAGATGTCCAAGCGTTTCCGCGGTTCCTATGCAATTAGCCTGACGTGTACCGCGCTGATCTCGCTGGGGGCTCTGGCCAGCGGCTGCGGCTCCTCAACCGACGATAACACCAGCGCAGACGCGGGTTCACTGGACTCGGCGGCCGGCGGCGACACGGGCCTCAGCGGCGATGCCAGCGCCACAGCTGACGCGAGCGGCCCGACCACCACCCCGACATTGGCCCCGGTCTGCAGCGACGCCAAGCCGTGCGGGACGGGCAAATTCTGCGCCTCAGGCGTGTGCGTGGTGACGCCAAAGGCCAACCAAGTCATAGAGATTACCGATCCCAACAACGACTATCTGCCGGTGACGGACAAGGTCGAGCTGAGCTGTGTCGACCAGCCGATCGCCGATCAGATCGCCGGCATGAGCGGGCCTTCGACCGCGACCATGTGGGGCCGCGTCGACCGCTTTGGCGGCGGGCCGGTGACGGTCAATATCGAGGTGGCGGTGTTCAAACTGGCGGATTTTCATCCTGAAGTTTGCACCGCACTGACCGATGAAGATGCCCGCGCGGCCTGTTTTGCCAGCGACAAGGTCGGCAAGCCCATCGGCACGGCGGTGGCGATCGACCCCGATAAAGCCGCGGAAGCTGGGCTCGACGTGGTGAGCGCCAAGAAGGCCGGCGAGGGCTGCTCCAAGCACCTGGACTGCCCCATGGGCTACGAATGCCGCAAAGAATCCGGGGCGGTTCAGAAGATCTGCATCCGCACCCACGGCGTGTATGCCGTAGAGAACGTGCCGACCAACACCCGCCTAGTGGTGCGCGTGCGCGGGCTCAACGCCAAGGACAAGTGGCACGACGGCTATTATTGGGACATCGTGCTGTTCTCCAACCACGTCGACGCTAAGGACGCCAACAGCCAGCCCAAAAAGTACGTGGGGACGGATACTTATCGCACCAACCCGACCATCGTGGGCGAAGGTCAATGGACCTTGGTGCCCAACACCTTGGGCGTCGGCGAGATCGAGTACGGCCACGGGGTGATCGGCGGACGCATTCGCGACTGCGGCGTGGCGGGCGGTCGCGGCGGTTGGGCAATCCACAATGCCAAGGTCGGCCTTGGGGTACAGCCCAAGGGTTTTGCCTACTTCAACGATAATGAAGACGACACGGTGCCGGTCAAGGTCAACAACGCCACCGATACCTTGGGGCGCTTTGCCGCGGTCGACCTGGCCCCGGGTCCCAATCGGATTGCCGCGGCGTCGTGGCTGGATGGCAAGCCGGTGTCTCTGGGCGGCACGGACGTGTTCGTCATCCCCGACGCGCTGATGATCGTTACGCTGCCGGGGCGCATCCCGGTGCTGTCCAAATAGGTCGAGGCCATGCAGAAATTCCTTACTCTGGACGCGGGGCTGGCTAAGGCAATCGCGGGGTTCACCCTTGTGGCCGCGATCGCTGGCAGTGCGGCCTCTTGCGGCGTGCAGTCGGCGCCGGAACACGCCAAGCGCGAGCCCAAGCCGGGCAAGGCCGAATTGCCCGCGACGCCGGACCTGGATCCGCCACAGCCGCCGGTGCAATATCCCGAAGATCGGGCGTATTCCGTCTCTGGCCTCTTGACGGTGGACAAGAAGACGCTCGCCGAGGAGATCTGGATTCGCGGCTATGTCGCGTCGATTTCCGTGTGTCCGTTGAGCGAGAAGCTGTGCAAGCCCGCGCCGCACTTGTGGTTATCCGACCAGGCCGATGGCTTGGGCCGGCGCTTGCTGGTGGGCGGCGAACGCGATCTGGAGGCCCGCCACCTGCTGGTCGGCCAGCGCGTGTCGCTCAAGGGCCGCTTTGCCCAGTCGAGCGCCGACGGCGTGTACTTTTCACCCACCGGGATGCTGCTGCTGACGCCGCTGGACCCGCCGCCTGAGATCGCCCCGGAAGGCCAACCCGGCCAGCCCAAGCCCTAAGGGCGCGTGGAGCCCATGCAGCGCTTGGCAAATCCCCTTGGAACAACCAGAAATCCGCTGATCTGGGCCGCGGCTTTGGCGATCGCGCTTCTTGCCTTGGCGCTGGTGAGCGAGCCCGCCTCTGCCCAAGCGCCGCTTGCCGAAGGCCAGCAGGTGCGCGAACAACCGCCCGCCTGGATTGGCCCGGGTCGCGAGGCCGATGTCCTAAAGCTGCTGCGGCCGTTCAAGGACGGCGCTGCGGTGGAGCCGGGCATCACCTTGGCCAAGGTGCAGATCGAGGCCCAGCGCATTACCCTGGAATTGGCTGACACGACTGGGCAAACCGCGCAGCTGGTGTTGCTGGCCCAAGGCGGGCCCAAGGCTTTTGCCCTGCAGCGAGCCCAGGCGCCCACGCCGCAGCTGGCCAAGGCGATCGAGATCCTGGCGGCGGCTATCCAACGCAATGACGACGGCAGCTTTTTTGCAGTGGCCCGCCCCGGTCCAATGGCGGCCAACAACCCGCAACTGCGCCAGATGCGAGCAGATGCTGCCACTGCGGCCCAGGGCGATTCTGTCGAGTTGGGCAGCGCGCAAGCCAAAGCTTCGGCCGCAGCGTGGCTGCTGCTGGCTCTGGCGGTGCTGGCCAAGGCCCTGCGGCCGCCGCGGACGTGGATTACCTATGGCGTGGGCGCTCTGGTGATTGCGGCTGCCTCTGCCGTGCGCCGCGGTCTGCCGTTTACGCCTCTGCACGCCGACGACCACGCCTACCGCGAGCTGGGGGTGGCCCTGTCTCTGCCCGAGCTCCACGGCCGCGCCCAGACGCTGCTGCACGACTATGGCCCGGCGTGGTGGCAGCTTCAGCGCTGGACCGTGCCGATTTTTGGCGATTCCCATGACGCGGTAGGCCGTTGGGCGGCGGCGCTGGGCGGTCTCTCCGTGGCGTTGGCGACCCTGACGGCGCGGCGCGTCAGCGGGCGGTGGCTGGCGGCGCTGGTTGGCGCGGCGGTGCTGGCGACTTCGCCGATTGCAGCGCGGGTCGGCCACTCTGAAAGTACCATGGTCGTTGCACAATTGCTGGTGGCTCTGGCCCTGTGGCTGGCCTCGCCGCCCACGCCGCCTGGGGCAGGGCGCCTGGATCTGCTGGGGGTGCTAGCCGCCTTGGTGTTGCTGGCTTGGGGCCACCCGCTGGGTCCGGTGCTGGCGATGGGCACGGGGATGTGCGCTTGGGCCTTGGCGATTCGCCCAAGATCGCTGGCGTCTGAACCCGCTGAAGCGGCGGTGGCCGAGCTGATCCCAGACGGTTTTGCCGGTGCGCCCAGCGCCTTTGAGCTGCCCGCCCAGCGCCCTGCCCTGCCCTCACCGGATTCTGAGATTCCCCAGGGATTACAAGCCAGTGTGCAGGTTCGGCCGCCGCTTAAACCCAGCCGCCACCTCGCCGACCTCGTGCCCTCCAACCTCAGTCTTGCTGCGCTGTTGACGGGGACTCTGGCAGTGGCGGCGGCGCTGGCGTGGCACTGGTCGCTGCGCCCGGAGCTGCTGGGCAACCGCTTGGCTGTGCAAGAGAATCTGCTGCCCTTTCCCACGCGTTTTTGGGGCTACCTGCTCTGGTGGGACCGCGATTGGGCGGCGAATGCCTACTTTACCTCGGTTGCGGCCCTGGGGCTGGGCGGGCTGTGGGCGCAGCGGCGCGTTCACGGCAAGGCGATGGCGTGGTGGAGCTTGCTGGCGTGGCTGGGCGGCATGGCGGCGCTGGGCGTGGCCGGGCTGCTGGTGGTCGGCTGTCTGACCGACGGCGTGCGCTATCAAGCGCCGATGTTGGCGGTCTGGCTGGTGACCGGGGCTTTTGCGATGCGCTTTGCCGATCTGCTGTCGCCGCGGCAATTGCTCCTGGGCAAAGGGGTGGCCGGGTTTGCCCTGGTCGTTTCGCTGCTGCAAGTGTTCAATGGCTCAAGCGCGAGCAGCCTTCAGGACTCCCAAGGTCAGGCTTATCAGGTGCTTCGCCGCGAGCTGGCCGACCAGCGCGGGGTGTTGTGGTTGGTGGCCCCAGAGCGCAACGCAGAGCGGCGCCATGTGGTGGTCGACTTGCCCGTGGGCCGCTGGAGCGCCGACGGTCCGGAGTCCAAAGTGCTGACGCGCGCGGAGTATCTGCGGCGTTGCGCCAACGGCACGGCCCCGGAACCGGCCTACATCTTCTTGGGTCCATCGTGCCAAGCGATTGATCTTCCAAATGTTTCTACGCCATGCGCTGGCTTGGATGCCCTGCTCGACCCCGGCGTACCCGTGCGCGCCGGCTTCATCAAGCCGCTGCAAACAAAGGGTGACGGAAGTTTGCACGGAGAATTCCATGGTTATGAGCGCGACCCTCTGGACTGGCGTCTGGGTCGGGCCCGTTGCCCCGGTCGCTGATAGCGTTTTTGGCCGATTTGCGGCCGCCCCCTTTTCGCCCTGCCGCGATCTGGTGCAAGATCGGAGCCCCGGGCAAACGCCGCGCCAAGCCAGACCCCGCCCCAACTGCCGTTCAGGACACGCCATGAGCAAAACCAACATCGTCCGCGTCTCCAACTCGTTTACCCGCCAGGAGATCCGCATCCTCAAGGATATCATCGACCAGGCGACCTCGCAGGAGTTCCGCGGCCGCAACCCGTTGATGAAGTACATTGAGAATCCGCACTTTTCGCAGCTCTATCGCAAGCTGGCGAGCATGCAGGAGAAGGCCGATCAGCTGCACATGTCGGCCCGCACCGGGGCCCCGGAAGGCAAGCCAGAGAAAGCCGAGAAATAGACCCGCTGGTGTTGCGCACGACTCCGCGTCGGGCAGAGCAGGCCGTTCTTTAGCTCTGCGGCGACCGCACTCGGGCTGACCAGCTTTAGCTCCAGGCGTTGTGCGTAGTCTGTTGTCATCAAAGAGATAAATCCAGTCCGCGCCAGTAAATTCGCTGGCGAGCGTGGACTTTTTCGCCGCGCCCGCGCATTCTGCTCGCCCTCTGGCGGGGCATGTGCCGCCCTGCCCGCCAAGGAATACCGCACTGGCCCCTTGCGTTGAGGCGAGCGCATTCGGCCCCGCTGCCGCGCTCGCGCCCGCCCCGGCAGGCCGCCGCCCTACCCCTTGCACACCCCACGTCGGAGCAACCGATGCTGCCTTCGCAACCCGCCTTCCTCAACGACGGCAACCTGGCCCTGGCTGAAGAGCTTTGGCTGCAATGGCGCCAGGATCCGGCCGCAGTGCCTGAGGATTGGCGCCAGTACTTCAGCGAATTGCAGACCTCGCCGCAGCCGAGCATGCAGACGATGGCGGCGCTCCACGGCGCCGATCCTGTGGAATTGGCTCGCCGCGCCAAGGTGTTGCTGCGGTGGTCGCCGTTTGGGGACCTCAACGAGCCTGAGCTGATGCGGCTGGCCCACATCGCCCGGCCCCTGCAGTTTGCCGCTGGCCAGCACCTGTACCGCGAAGGCGATCCGGGCGACGCCATGTACTTTTTGGTGTCTGGATCGCTCACGGTCATGCGCTTGGGCGCCAAGGTGGCCACGCACCTGCCCGGCAGCGCCGTGGGGGAGCCGGGGCTGTTCTTTGGCCAGCCGCGCACCGCCGACGTCAAGGCGGAGACCGCCGCCGAGGTGCTGAGGATTCACCGCGACGACCTGGATGCGGCGATGGAGGGCTCGGCCAGCTTGAGCCGCCAGCTGCTGCGGATCGTGTCCAAGCGGTTGGCTGAGGTGAATGCCAAGCAAGAACGCGTAGATATGCTGATTCGCGGCTATCGCGTGCGCGGCCATGTGATCGCCCAACTCAATCCGCTGGATGAGGAGCCCAAGAGCCACCCCGAGCTAAACCTGCAGTTTTATGGGCTCGACGAGGCCGATCTGGACCTGCCGTTCTCTGCCCGCACCCTCTCTGGCGCGCCGCTGCTGACCCTGCGGCAGATCGAACAGAAGCTGCGCCGCACCTATTGCGGGCCGATTGGCGTGCAGTTCATGCACATTGACGATCTAGAGGTCAAGGAGTGGTTGCAGTCTCGCATGGAGACCAGTGAAAACCACTGCGATCTTGACCGCGAAGAGCAGCTGCGCATCTTTAGCAAGCTGGCCGAAGCCGAGACTTTTGAGAACTTCCTGCAGAAGAAATTCGTAGGCGCCAAGCGGTTTTCTCTGGAAGGCGGCGAGTCGCTGATCCCCCTGCTCGACCTGACGATGGAAGAAGCGGGCAAGAAGGGCGTGACCGAAGTGGTGCTGGCGATGGCCCACCGCGGCCGGCTCAATGTGCTCGCCAACATCATGGGCAAGGCGCCGGCGCAAATCTTTCGTGAATTTGAGGATAAGGACGGCGAGAAGAAGCTGGGCCGCGGCGACGTCAAGTACCACATGGGCTACACGTCCAAGTACCAGACGCGCAGCGGCGCACGGGTCAAGGTGGAACTGTGCTTTAACCCTTCGCATTTGGAGTTTGTCGGCCCGGTGGCGGTGGGGCGAGCGCGGGCCCGTCAAGACCGCCTGGGCGACCGCGAACACCGCCAAGTGATGCCCGTGTTGATCCACGGCGACGCCGCTTTTGCCGGCCAGGGCATCGTCCAAGAAACGCTGAACATGAGCGAATTGCACGGTTATCGCGTGGGCGGCACCCTGCATATTATTGTCAACAACCAGATCGGCTTTACCACCCCGCCGGAGTCGTCGCGCTCTTCGCGCTATTGCACTGATGTGGCCAAGATGCTGCAGGCGCCGATCTTCCATGTCAATGGAGAGCATCCGGAAGGTGTGGCGCAAGTCATCAAGCTGGCCATGGAGTTTCGCGAGAAATTCAAGCGCGACGTGTTTGTCGACATGTACTGCTACCGCCGCCACGGCCACAACGAGGGCGACGATCCGACCTTCACCCAGCCGCTGATGTACCAGTCGATTCGCGCTCGCAAAAGCGTGGTGGACGGCTACCTGGACAACCTGATTGCCATGGGCGGGCTGCACCGCGACGAGGGCCAGGAGATCATCTACCGCGCCCAGGAGCGGCTGGAAGACGAGCTGTCAAAAGCCCGCAGTGACGCGCAGTTGCACGACGATCTGCCCTCGCCTCAGTCGCCCTGGTACCGCTATAAGGGTGGGCCGGACCGCAGCGTGGCGGAGATCGACACCGGGCTGGCCCTGGCCAAGCTGAGCGAACTGCTGACGGCAGCGGCGACGGCGCCTGGGGAATTCAATGTTCACCCCAAGTTGCAGCGCAGCGTGCTCCAGGCTCGCCAAGAGATGGCCCAAGGCGCGCGGCCGCTGGACTGGGGGGCGGCGGAGACGCTGGCCTACGCTTCGCTGCTGGTGGAGGGGCGGGCGATTCGCTTGAGCGGTCAGGACTCCGGGCGCGGCACCTTTAGCCACCGCCACTCGGTGCTGCACGACTACAAGACCGGCGACATGCACGTGCCGTTGCAGCACCTTGCGCCGCAGCAAGCGCCCTACTGGGTCTACGACTCGCCGCTGTCTGAAGCGGCCGTGCTGGGCTTTGACTACGGCTATAGCCTGGATCGGCCTGACGATTTGGTGATTTGGGAAGCGCAGTTTGGCGACTTCAGCAACGGCGCCCAGGTGATCATCGACCAGTTCATTTCTTCCAGCGAGGAGAAGTGGAACCGCCTGTCTGGCATCGTGCTTTTGCTCCCCCACGGCTTTGAGGGCCAGGGGCCAGAGCACAGTTCCGCGCGGCTGGAGCGCTTCTTGGACCTGGCGGCCGACGACAACATCCAAGTGGTCAACCTGAGCACGCCGGCCAATCTGTTCCACTGCCTGCGCCGGCAAGTGCTGCGCAACCTGCGAAAACCGCTGGTGGTGATGTCGCCCAAGTCGCTGCTGCGCCACCCAGAAGCGGTGTCGAGCCTTCGCGAGCTGGCCGAGGGCGAGTTTGAGCGGGTGATCGCCGACCGCGAAGTGAATCCCGAGCAATGTCGCAAGATTCTGCTGTGTGCCGGCAAGGTCTACTACGACCTGCTGGATGCCCGGCGCAAGCGGCAGGTGACCGACGTGGCGATTCTGCGCTTGGAGCAGCTCTATCCGCTGTCTGACCGCGAGTTGGAGGCCGCGCTGAGCCCCTACGCCGCCGCAGCTGAGGTGCACTGGGTGCAAGAGGAGCCGGGCAACATGGGGGCTTGGCCGTTCCTGGTGCGCAAGCTCGGCAGCCAAGTGGCGGGTCGGGCGCTGCACGGCATCAGCCGCCACGAGTCGGCGAGCCCCGCGACGGGCTCCAACATGGCCCACCGCATCGAACAGGCGCAGATTCTCGATCAGGCGTTTGCCTAAAGTAACGCAACTGAATCCTAGTGATAGCCGGGCAATCGTCTGGCTTTGCTTTGTGTTCTGACAGGAGACAGGCTCATGGCACTGGAGATCAAGGTCCCAACCGTAGGCGAGTCGATCAGCGAAGTGCTGATTGCGGAATGGCTCAAGCCCGTGGGCGCGGCGGTCAAGCTCGACGAGTCGGTGGTGGCGCTGGAGACCGACAAGGTCAACGTCGACATTCCGGCGCCGGCCACGGGTGTCATCTCGCAAATCCTCAAGCAGAAAGGCGAAACCGCCAAAGTGGGCGAGGTGATCGGCTACCTGCAAGAGGGGGCGACGGCCGCTGCGACCCTGCCCGCTTCCCAGCCCATCCAGCCAGTTCCCCAGCCCACGCCCGTTACGGCCCAGGCCCAGGTGGAGCTGGCCAAGGTGCAAGGGGCGATCATGCCATCGGCGCAGCGGATTCTGGCCCAGGCGGCCATCGATCCGACTCAGGTGGCGGGCACAGGGCCCGGAGGTCGGGTGCTCAAGCACGACGCCCAAGCGGCGGCGGCGGCGCTCAAGCTAAGCGAGGGTCAGAAAATCCCCTTGGTTTATGCGGCTGAACCCGTGGTGCCGAGCGCGCCGGTGCCGGTGGCCGCTCCTGTGGTGGCTGTCGTGGCTGCGCCTGTGGTGGCTCCCGCGGCGGTTGCGGCGGTTCAGGCGCCTGGGCCCCAGCCGGTCTCGCACGGCCGCCGCGAAGAGACGGTGCCGATGTCGCCGCTGCGCAAACGCGTGGCCCAGCGCCTGGTCGAGGCCCAGCAGACCGCAGCGATCCTGACGACCTTTAACGAAGTCGACATGACCGCGGTGATGGAGCTGCGCAAGCGCTGGCAGGAGGAGTTCAGCAAAAAGCACGGCGTCAAGCTGGGTTTCATGTCGATCTTTGTGCGGGCTGCGGTCGACGCGCTCAAGGCCTTTCCGCTGGTCAACGCGCAGATCCGCGGCAATGACATCATTTTGCAGCACTTTTACGATATCGGCGTGGCGGTGGGCGGCGGCAAAGGCTTGGTGGTGCCGATCCTCCGCGACTGCGACCAGATGAGCTTTGCCGACATTGAGAAGAAGATGGCTGACTTGGGGGCCAGAGCGAAAAGTAACACCTTGAAGTTGGACGAGCTGACCGGCGGCACCTTCAGCATCACCAACGGCGGCGTGTACGGTTCGATGATGTCGACGCCGATCCTCAACCCGCCGCAGTCGGCGATCCTGGGGATGCACGCGATTCAGGAGCGCCCGGTGGGGCTGAACGGCCAGATTGTGCTGCGGCCGATGATGTACCTGGCGCTGTCTTACGATCACCGCATCATCGACGGTCGCGAGGCCGTGCAGTTCCTGGTGCGCATCAAGCAGAACATCGAGGCGCCGGAGCGCATGCTGTTCGACCTCTAGGCCGTGAAGGAAAACCCGATGAACGCTCAGCATTTTGATCTGGTGGTGATTGGCGCCGGACCCGGTGGCTACGTGGCGGCGATTCGCGCGGCGCAGCTGGGTCTGCAGGTGGCGTGCGTGGAAAAAGAGCCGGCGCTGGGCGGCACTTGCCTGCGGGTGGGCTGCATCCCGTCCAAGGCGCTGCTGGAGAGCTCTGAGCACTACCACAAGGCCCAGGGCGAGCTGGCGCGCCACGGCGTGGTGATCTCGCAGGCGGGCCTGGACTTGGCGCAGATGCTCAAGCGCAAGGACGGCGTGGTCAACGCCTTGACCCAGGGCGTGGCGGGGCTGTTCAAGAAGAACAAAGTGACGCGGTTGCAGGGCTTGGGGACGATTCTGGGCCAGGCGGACGGCGCATGGCGCATCGGCGTGACGGCGGCGGACGGTGCGGCGAGCGAGCTGACCGCGGCCAAAGTGCTGATCGCCACGGGGTCAGAAGTCACGCCGCTGGCCGGGGTTGAACTGGACGGCGATCGCATCGGCACTTCGACAGAAGCGCTGAAGTATCCCAGTGTTCCCGAGCATCTGGTGGTGATCGGCGCCGGCGTCATCGGCCTGGAGCTGGGCAGCGTGTGGCAGCGGCTGGGCGCCAAAGTCACCGTGCTGGAATACCTGCCGCGGATTCTGCCGGGCATTGACGCGGAGATCGCCGCACTGGGCCTCAAGATTCTGACCAAGCAGGGGATCGCCTTTGAGCTGGGGGTCAAGGTCACCGGCGCCCGCCGCGATGGCGAGACCTGCACCGTGACGTATCAGGCGGGGGACGCGACCAAGACCCTGCAGTGCGACCGCGTGCTGCTGGCGGTGGGTCGGCGGCCGTTTACCCGCGGCTTGGGGCTGGAAAACGCAGGGATCGCCCTGGATTCGCGCGGCCGCATCCCGGTGGACCCGCACTTTGCCACGTCCGCCGCGGGGCTGTACGCCGTGGGCGACGTGATCGCCGGGCCGATGCTGGCGCACAAGGCGGAAGAGGAAGGGATCGCTTGCGTGGAGCACATGGTCACCGGCTGGGGCCACGTGGATTACGAGGCGATCCCGGCAATTGTCTACACCGACCCGGAGATCGCCACGGTGGGCAAGAGCGAAGAGGAGCTGCAGCAGGCCGGCATCGCCTATCGCAAAGGCAGTTTTCCGTTCATCGCCAATGGCCGCGCCCGGGCCCTGGGCAGCACCGACGGCATGGTGAAGATCCTGGCCCACGCCGAGACCGATCGCGTGCTGGGCTGCGCCATCTTGGGGCCGCGGGCCGGCGACCTGATCGCAGAAGTGGCTGTTGCCATGGCCTTTGGCGCGAGCAGCGAAGACATCGCCCGGGCCTGCCACGCCCATCCGACCCTGGCGGAAGCGGTCAAAGAAGCGGCGCTGGCGCTGGACGGCCGGGCGATTCACATGTAGGTGCCGGTCCGTAAATTGTCGAGAATGCTGGGATTTTTGGGCGCCTCGCCTTTGGCGACCGAGCTGCGACCGGCGAGGCGCCGGCGGTGTCGGACACCGTCGCTCCGCGATTCGCATCTCTGGCGCGTTGCTGGCCAGGGGGAATTGCCGAGTCTCAAATTGGTCTCCCGGTGTCTCGCGAGACCGGCGCTGATACCCATCGCCCAAAGCTAACTATGCGAATTTGGGCGGATCGCCCTTGGCACGCCTGTTGCTCCTGCCCAGGTTGCAGCGGTCCCCCGCCACCCCTATGCTGCCCCGCGGAGGTGCGGCATGGACGGCGAGCGG
>JBIKTV010000239.1:0-8669 GCA_044347905.1 Myxococcota bacterium | reverse complement strand
GGGCGCCGCGGCCAGCACCCCCAACAAAAGCCGCATCGTTGTTCCGGAGTTACCGCAGTCCAGCGAAAGCGGCCCGGCGCGCCACTCCGCCAGAGGTCGGCCGCGGATCAGCCAGCCGCTCTCGATCGGTTCAATCGCGATGCCCAGCGCTTGTAGAGCCGCGCGCGTCGCCGCGACATCGTGGCCGTCGCTCAGGCCGTGGACCCGCGTGGGCCCTGAGGCCAGCGCCGAAAACAGCAGCGATCGGTGGGAGATCGACTTGTCCCCTGGGACTTGCAGAGAGCCGCTCAGGGCGGCGGGGCGGGTAAATTGGTGCATGGGGTGGAGCTGCGGCCGGCCATAAGCCGGGTTCTGTGCCTGCGCGGCGTCGCCACTGCGCGGGGGGTGACCATTCTTCTGCGAACGCTGTTGCCAGCGCCCTCTAGCGGCCTACCTGCAAGCTCGGGCGGGGCCACCCTCCGGCCACCTTTCAGCGGCTGCGCCTGCAATTTGACCTTGCTCCGGGTGGGGTTTGCCGAGAGCGACGTCACCGCCGCAATCCGTGCGCTCTTACCGCACGCTTTCACCTTGACGCCGCGGACCCGCCAAAGCGGATCGGGGGCGCAGACTGCTTTCTGTGGCACTGTTCCCTGGGGTCGCCCCCGCCGGCCGTTAGCCGGCACCCTGCCCTAAGGAGCCCGGACTTTCCTCTGCCTGACAGGCAGTTGCCTCGACAGCGGCCACCTGGCCGACCACCGCTCCGCGGGGAGCATAGCACGGGGGATCGGTGGGCGCGACCGCCTTAGATCGAGCAAGTGGCCAGCTCGGTCGCGCAGTACTGGGTGATGCACGCGCTGCAGTTGGGGCTGGCGGTGTTGACGCAGAAGGTGCCGCACTTATTCTCGCGGCAGGTGATGAACGCATCCACCGCCGCTTGGGCCAACGGGCTTGCCGCGGTCTTGCACGCCTTGGCGCAGCCGCTGTCGCCGCCGCATTTGCCTTGGCACTGAGCCACTTGCAGGCAGGTGGTGTAGAGGTACACGCCGCTGCCAAAGCACTTGTCCCAGCTCTGTTTGCACGAACTCTGGGCGCACGACAGCTGGTCCTGGCCGCTCAAGCCGCCGCACTGGTTGTCCACACAGCTCATCAGGCCGTAGTACTCCTTGCCGCCCTGCTCGCTCACTTGGTTGTTGCAGCCGCTGGTGCACGTCGCGGAACTGCCGCACTGCGCTAGGCAATCGGCGTAGGTCTTGCAGTCGGCGTTGCCCGAGCCGATGCACGCCGCCTGTTCGCTGTAGCAGTTGTTAAAGATACACAGCATCGTCTCATTGAACTTGCCCTGATCAGCCAGGGACTTGCAGACGGCCTTGAGGCAGCCCTGGTACGCGCTGAGCAACTGCACGCCGCTCGCGCTGCCCTTGGCCTTGCAGCTGTCCGGGCACGCGGCGTCGCTGGCGGCGCAATTGCCAATGCAGGCCGTGATCTGCGCGCAGCTCAAGCTGCCGCCGCCGCTGGGCACGCACACGCCCCCCTGGCAGCTCGAGCCGTTTGGGCAACCGCCGGGGCATGGGCTGCTGGGCTGGCAGAGGCCGTTGCTGCACACCAAGCCGGGCGAGCAGGCCATGGGGGTGGCCCAGTTCAGGCAGCCGGCCACCGTCCACTGGCAGGTGCGCGTCGCCGCCACGCCGGGCAGGCACTCGACCAAGTTGAGCGCTGGGCAGGGCTCCTTACAGCCCGCAACGTCGGCAGAATCTGCCAGCGTGTCGAGTAAAACCTCTGGGGTATCAGGGCTATCTGCTGGGGTATCCTTGCCCACGTCGGCGACTGCGTCCGTCCCTGCGCTGGCATCGATCTCTGGGCCGGCGTCCAGGTCTGAGCTGGCGTCTTTGACGTCCTGGAAGGTGGCGTCTTGCGAATCGCCGTCGGCCGCTGAGCCATCGCCAGAGCCCGTGTCCGCGTCCTTGGGGCCAAAGAGCGCGTCTGCCCCACATTGAACAGCCACACAAATGACGGGATCAACGCAGATATTGTCCACCCCCGGGCACGGAACACAGGCGTTGGACTGCGGGTCGCGGCATACGCCGGAGTACGGCTTGGGCTCGACCCCACAGCCCAGCAGCAAGCCCATGGCCAGGATGATCAGCCCGACCTGGCGCCAAGATTGCCGAACTGACTGCTCCAACCGCCCGATCACTGCCCACCGTCCCCGCGAGCCGAGTGCAATTCTCTCCCGCGGCCAAGAGGATAGCTGTGGCCGCGACAGGCGGCAAATCGGGGTTGTCGGCAAGGGCGTGTAGTGGCTACGCTACGGCCGGTCCCAGAGGATCCGAGGCGCCCCGCCGGCCATGCACGTGCTGCACTGCGACAACCACCTGATCATCGCCTACAAACCCGCGGGCGTGCCGGTGCAGGCCGACGAAAGCGGCGATCTGGACCTGCTCAGCCGGGCGCGGCGGTGGATCGAGGTCGAATTCCATAAGCCCGGCAAGGCTTTTATCGGGCTTGTGCATCGTCTGGATCGGCCGGCCCGCGGGCTGGTGGCCCTGGCTCGCACCTCCAAGGGCGCGGCGCGGCTCAGCGAACAGTTCCGCAGCCGCAGCGTGACCAAGCGCTATCAGGCGGTGGTGCGCGGCGTGCCCAGCCAGGCCCAAGGTGAGTTGCGCGACTGGCTGGTGTCCGATGACAAAGGGAGTCGCGTCGTTGCGCCGGGCCAGGGCGCGGAATCTGCGCTGTTCTATCGCGTCGCAGAAGTGCGCCAGGGCTGCGCGCGGCTAGAGATCGATCTGCTGACCGGCCGCAAGCACCAGATCCGCGTCCAGCTGGCGAGTCGCGGCTGGCCGATCCTGGGCGATCTGCGCTACGGCGGCCTAGCGGTGCGCGCGGGGGGCCAAGCTGTCGAGCCCCTGGCCGACCGGAGCATCGCCCTCTTGGCCTGGCAACTAGAGCTGGACCACCCCACCCGCCCTGAACGCCTGAGTTTTGAGGCGCCGCTGCCGCCGGGTTGGCCCTGGGCGCCGGATGAGCGCGCGGTGCTGAGCCAGTGGCTTGCCGACGCCACCTAAGGAATCCCATGGACTATTTGGACACCTACCTCGCTGAGCTGCACTGGACCCACCTGCGCCACCGCGGCACCGTGGAGCAAGTGCGCGGCCTGCATTCGCCCTACCATCGCCGCGGCGTCATGGCGATCCCGGCGTTCAAGATGGCCCCGGGCGGCGAACCGGCGGTCGACGGTCGGGCCCAGTCGCTCAAGCTCATGGCCGGCGCCCAGCGCTTTGCCGTGGACAGCTTCTTTTTTGACCTTGAGGACGCCGCGCCAGACCACACGGAATTTAAGGCCTTTGCCCGCGAATTTGCCATTGAGGCGCTGCTGCAAGGCGATTTTGGCTCGCGCGTCGTCGGTTTTCGCCCCAACAACCTGCGCACGGAGTTCTTTGAGCAAGACCTGGCCCAGGTAATTCTGCGCGCGGGCCATCGCCTGGACGTGGTGGTGCTGCCCAAGAGCGAGAGCGCCAGCGAAGTAGCCGATGTCGCCCAGATGATCCGCCAAGGTCTGCGGCTGGCCGGTGTCGACCGCCCGGTGGCGCTGGAGGTGCTGATCGAGTCGCCGCGCGCCTTTGCCCAGGCCCAGCAGATCGCCGCCGTACCGGGGGTCTCTGCGCTGGTGTACGGCGCGTTTGACATGGCCCGCTGCATCGGCGCCCAGGTGCGGCCCGATCACTGGCTCGACGACCACCGCGCCGTGCGGCAGTTGCTGCCCGTGCTGGCGGCGGCGGAGGGCAAAGAGGCGCTGGACGCGGTGACGGCCGCCATCCCCGTGCGCCCGCCGCGGCCCGAGTCCATGAGTGCGGAGGAATACACTTTGGCGCTACAAGGGGATTTGGCCATCCTGGCCGCGGTAGAGTCGAGTTTTGCCCAAGCCGTGCAGCGCCGCCGCGACGCCCTTGAGATCTGCCGCCGCGAAGCTCAGGACGCCCGCGCCATCGGTTTTGCCGGCAAGTGGGTGCTGCACCCCGATCAGATCGCCCCCATCCAAGACGCCTGGCTGCCGACGCGCGCCCAGGCCATGCAGGCTCTGCAAGCGGTGGCCGACTATGCCCGCGCCGCCCAGACCGGCTCAGGCGCGCAACTGCACGGCCAGCGCATGGCGGACAAGGCGGTGATTGGCGCGCTGTGGTGGGAGGTGCAGGACGCCGCCCGCGCCGAGGTGCTGCAAGCTGCGGACTTTGCGCTTTGTGGCGCTACACTTGATCAAATGCGCCGCGCTGTGGTCACCCGCGACCAGCAGCTGGGCTGATCCCTTGGCCGATCAGGGGGTAACGCCCGCCATCTTGCCCATGTAATACGGCGTGGCCTGGAGCGACGAAAGGCTCGGCTCGGTCGGCACATAGGTGTCCAGGTAGCTCGTCAGCTGCTCTTGATGCCGCCGCAGCCAGCTGGCCGCGCTGTCGCGAGGTGCCGCGGCGATCTGCGCCTGAAACTGGTCCACCTGCCGAAGATCCTTGTCGATTTCGCCCAGCCTCTGGCACGCCGCTGAATCCGGGGCGTCGCGACAGCCAAACCACTCCTGCGGCACAGTCTTGCGCCACAGCCCGGTGGGCCCGGTCACCTGCACCATCACTTCTACCGTCGCATCCAGGACATCGGCGGCACTTGGCCGCGACCCGCCCAGCCGATCGCTCCAACCCTTGACAAACGCCGGCCGCTTGATCAGGGCCTGAGCCAACTCCTTGGCCGCAATCCCTTCTGGCGTGTCCGGCTCTGCGGCGGGCGGTGCGGTCGGTGCGGAGGGCGCGGGCTCCACGGCAGCCGGAGGCGCGGCCGCTGGCGCTGCGGGGTCGACTCCCAGAGCGGCGGTGCGCACGCATTGAGCCGTCCAGCGGGCCGTGCGGGCGACCACTTCCTTTTGCACCTTGACCATCTTGCCGCCTTCGCCCAGCTGCTCGACGGTCTTGGCCGACTTCTTCTCTTCGATCTCCGCCTTGAGGCCCACAATCGCGTCGCAGCCGGCCAGGGCCGCTTCGCGCAGGAACAGGCGCTGCACCTGACCGCGGTCCTCTTCGCCCCGCCGCGTTTCCGTGCGCAAAACCCCAATCACTGCAGTGGGCTGCGCCAGACCATCGGCCGTCTCGACCTGCTTAATCTCGGTCTTGTACGGCACAGCTTTGTAGCGCGGGCCGCCGGGGGTGCGCTCCAACTGCACCGCGCTGCCACAGCCGCCGAGCCCCAGCCCCACCACCAACACCAGCGGCACAAGGGCCAGCTGGGGCGGCCGCAATAGGGTCGGCAGCAGACCGCGCAAACGCTTCTGTTCGTTGATCATCTTCATATAGAACCTTCTGCGGCGCGCGCTTTGGCGGCCATCGGCTCAGTCGAGCGGCGGGCAGAACTTGGTGTCACACGCGCCGGCCACAGTGCACATCTGGCAGTAATAACCGCAGGGCAGACCTTCATTGACGCCCGGCTGGCACGGCGTAGAAAACGTCGAGGCCACTTCAAAGCGCGAACACTGCTGCCACTGCTGCTCTGGGTCGGTCACTTCTGGCTTGGGGGTCATCATCAGCAGGCAACCCCAGCAGGTGCTGACCGGATAGGGCACCTCGCCAGCCGTCACAGCGACGCCCTCCGCCGTCTTGCCCTCTAGGCGAAAGGTGAGCACCACCTGCTCGACATGACTGTAGCGATTGGCGAACTTGCCCCAGCGCACCCGCCAATCGTCGCCCACAGGGGCATTGGGGTTGATCTGCGCCGGCACCAGGTCAAAGGGCACCGCCGCCTCGCCACCCGGCTCGATCACCGCGTAGGTCGGGATGTCCCACTCCGTAACCAGCGGATAAGAGGCAATCTTTCCTTTCTGGTTATAAGGCGACGTGGTGGTCTTGCCGTCCGTCGGCTGGCGGGTCATGGTGACGTGGACGTTGGTCAAGGTCACCAAGTTGCCGTCGGCGCGCAGCTGCGTGATGGTGTTGCCGCTGACGCCACCGGTCGGCGCTAACTTGCTGACTACCCGGGCGTAGTAGCGGAAGCTCCGCGCCACCGCCAAGTCCATCGTGCCGTCCAGGTAGTAGTTGTCCGTGCCGGTGGTGTAGGTGCAAAAGGTAATGCCGTTGGTCTGTTGCAGCTGCGGGACCATGTTGCCGCGCACAACCATCACCGCGGAGTTGCCCTGCTCGCAGCCGCCGAGGCCCAGAGCCAGCCCCAGGGCCGCCAAAGCCATGGCGAGCCGCGGCTTGTTCGCACCCAAAACTGTTTGCAGTGCCTTGTTCATGCGCTCCTCCCCACCTGACCGGGCCGGCCAGCCGTGGCCAACAACCCCATGTTAGCGCGCCAGCTGTCCCAGCGCACTTGATGCAATTCGCCTTGCCCCGGCGCTTTGAGCACGGGCAGCCACAAGTAGGCGCCTCGGCGCTTCTTGTCACCGGCCGCGCCGTCTAGCGCTTCAGGCGTCGCCCAGCGCTCCCATGTTGTCGCCAGACCCAAGGCTGTCAAGCCTTTGACCACTTCCGCGGCAGTTCCGGCGTCGGCGAGCCCTTGGGCCTCTGCCCACTGCGCTTCTGCGGCCAGCCCCATGGCCACCGCCTCACCATGCAACACTGTGTAACGACTTGCCATTTCAATGGCATGACCGATCGTGTGCCCCAGATTCAGCAGTGCCCGCATGAGCGGAGTGGTCGGCGAGGCTTGCGCCTGCGGACCGGCCGTCTCGCGCGGATCTGCGCGCACCACTTCAGCCTTCCAGCCCACGGCCTTGATCAGGTGCGGCTCCAGCGCGCGGACAGAACGCCGGCGCAGCAAAGGCGCATCGGCGACCAAGTCGCGCCAGGCATCGCGGTCGTACAGCAAGAAAATCTTGGCGATTTCAGCAATTCCCGCGCGAAACTGTCTTGCTGGCAGAGAGCTCAAGGTCTCCATGGCCAGCCACACCATCTGCGGGGCGTGAAAGGCGCCGACCAGGTTCTTGCCCTCGGCCAGGTCCACCGCGGTCTTGCCGCCCACAGAGGCATCGGCCATGGCCAAGACCGTGGTCGGAAAATGCACCACGCGCACGCCGCGCTGCCAGGTCGCCGCGGCAAAACCGGCCAAATCGGTGGTCGCGCCGCCGCCAATCGCCACCACCAAGTCGCCGCGGCCCAGCTGCTGCTGCGCCCAGGCCGACCACAGTTTCATCAGGCCCCGCGCGTCTTTTCCGCGCTCACCGCCCGGGACATGCGCCACCAGCGGCGCCAGACCGCGCACCGCCAGCTGCTGGACCAGAGGCTCCGCCCACTGCGCCGCACCGCGGTCAATGACCAGGGCCATGCGCCCGCCCTCGGCCAGCTGCACCAGCTGCTCCAGCGCGGCGACCGGAGTGCCGGGGTGGATCCAAATCGGCGCCGGCCGACCGTCTTCTGCCATCGCCTCAATGTGCACGGCGGGCCTCAAAGCCCGCTGAATCGCCGCCGCCACCAGCGCCGGGGTCTGGCCCGCGTCGATGCGCAAGTGGGCGCCGGCGTAGGTATCGCCGCGCTGCTGCAGCAGATCCGCCAGGCTCGCCCGCACAAATTGGCGGGTATCCCCCAGCAGCGGTCGCTCGGTGTCATCGCACAGCACGCGCTCCACCAGCGTCTCCAGTTCCGCGTCGAGCCAAATGACCGTACAGGCCTCGCGCATCCGCGCTAAACCGTTGTGGAAATGCGGCGCACCACCGCCACAACTCAGCACCACGGGCCCGCTGGCTTGACCTGCTGGCGCCTTGATCACCGCGTCTAGCATCGCCGCTTCGCGGATCCGAAACGCCGCCTCGCCCTCGCGCCGCAGGAGATCGGCCACGGAACAACCTGCGTCCTGGGCCACTAGGGCGTCCAGGTCCAGGTGGCGCATCTGCAGCGCCTTTGCCAACAGCGCACCCACACTGGTTTTTCCAGCGGCGGGCATGCCGATAAGCGCGATATGGCCGCGGGCCTGGCTCATGTCTACTTGCCCACCGTCAGCGACGAGGAGCGGTTGACGATGCGCGGCGTAATGAAAATCAGCAGCTCCGTGCGCTTGTCTTCTTCGCGGCGGGTGCGGAACAGGGCGCCAAACAGCGGGATGTCGCCAAAGAACGGCACCTTGCGCACCGAGTTGGAGGTGCTGCGGGTGTAGATGCCGCCGATGACCGTCGTTTCGCCGTCGCCCAGCAACAGCTCCGTGGTGGCTTCGCGCTGGGTGATGGTCGGATTGCCGTCTGCGGCGCGGTTGGAGAAGTCCGGCTCGTTCTTGCTGACGTTGACGCTCAGGCGGATGTTGCCGTCCTGGGTGATGTGCGGCGTGGTGCGCAAAGCCAGGTCCGCGTTAAAGAAGCGCGTCTGCACGCCCTGCGAGGACACCACAGAGATGGGGATCGAGATGCCCTGGCGGATCGTCGCGGTGTTGTTGTCCAAGGTCAACACCTTGGGGCTGCTGACGATCTTGACCACGCCTTCTTGCTCCGCGGCAGAAAGGCGGAGGTTCAGGTTGCCCACGCCGCCGAGCGAGCCCAGGGTCAGGCCGATCGCGCCACCGGCGCCGGTGCCCGTGGCCGCAGGCAGGTTGACCGCGTATTGCGGCACAGAAATGGCCACGCCGTCCTTGTTGGCGACGCCGCCGTCCGCACCACCCGCCACGCCGATGACCGACGGGAAGGGCAGCCCGGTCTCATTGCCGTACACCGACGACATCGAGTAATTGCC
>JBIKTV010000238.1:0-8685 GCA_044347905.1 Myxococcota bacterium | reverse complement strand
CTGCAAAAGCGCCCACAGATCCTGGGGAATCTGCAGAAACTCGCCGCCCGCTTGGCGATTGAGCTGGGCCAGCGGCGAGTCGGCGCGCCACTCATTGGCTTGGCGTTCCACTTCAGCGATGGCGGCAAAGGCGCTCTGAATCGCCGCGGTGGCGGCAACTTCCGCCGTGGCAGAGGCGGGCAAGATCAACTCATAGGTGGTGGACATGCTGGGAAAGCTCAGGCGCTGCCAAGTGTTGAGCGCCGCGGCTTCTTGCAGAATCTCCGGATCCAAAACGGGGCCGGCCGGGGCGGGCGGCGGCGGTTGCGCGGGTGCCGCTCCGCATGCCTCTAGAATTGCGGCGATCAGCAGCAGTGCCGCGGCGGCAGGCTTGAAGGCGGGGATCGGCGGAGGCACGGCAGCTGCTCCCGGCGGCGTCTGGCCCGCCGCGCTGAACTCCGCGACGATAGCGCCGCTGTTCAAGATGACAACCCCTCGCCATGTCGCTAGCATGTTCAAGCAGTGGCGCGGCGTCCCCCAGGCCCGCCCGCTCGCCTTAGGGGCAGGGATGACGGGCAGATCCGCAGGGAACCAGCAGGTTTGGCAGGCATGGTGCGCGGTCCTAGCGGGCCTCGTCGCCGCGTTCATCGGCGGCTGCGCAGAGGATCCTTCCGCCGCCAAGGTCGACAGCAGCGCCGCCGCAGAGATCGCAGAGAGCGATGGCGTCAGCGGCGATGACAGCGGCCCGCGCCTGCTCGACACCAGCTTTGACACCGCGGCGCAGTGCCCAGGCGGCCCGGGCTGCGGCTGCCTGGGCAACGCCGAGTGCGACTCCGGCCTGTGCATTGACGACCCCTCAGCCCCCAGCGGCTTGACCTGCGCGCGCAAATGCACAGACACCTGCCCAAGCGGCTATACCTGCGCCAATGTGCCCGTGGCCGCGGACGTGGTGCAGATCTGCGTGTGGCAGCGCGGCCGGCTGTGCGACCCGTGTAGCGCCAGCAGCGACTGCCAGTCGATCGGCCTCAAGGACCCCGCGTGCATCGATCAGGGCGAGTACGGGCGGTTCTGCGGCGTGGCCTGCAGCGGCGAGGGCCAGTGCCCAGACGGCTACAGCTGCAAGATCGCCAAAACCGCAGAGGGCGCCCAAGTGCAGCAGTGCGTGCGCAGCGCCGATCCCGGCTCCACAGCGCTTTTTGGCACCTGCGAGTGCCGGCCGGCGGCGATCACCCAGAAGCTCACCACCGCGTGTTGGATCACCTCAAAGGACGAACAAGGCAAAATCCTGGGCAAATGCAACGGTATCCGCAGCTGCAGCGCGACCGGGTTGAGCGAATGCAGCGCGCCGCCCGCCATTCCAGAGATCTGCGACGGAGAGGACAACAACTGCGACGGCCAGATCGACGAGGCCACCTGCGACGACAAGAACAGCTGCACTCAAGAGAGCTGCAAGGGCAAAGACGGCTGCCTTTTCATCGATTTGGACGCCGTGCCCTGCGACGCCGATGGCAGCGTGTGCAGCGACAACGACCAGTGCGTCAAGGGCGTGTGCACCGCCGGACCGGGCAAGAAGTGCGACGACCAGAACGACTGCACCGTCGACTCGTGCGACCCCAAAAAGGGCTGCCTACAGGCCCTGGATGACGGCGCGCCGTGCCAAGACGACAACCCGTGTACCGTGGGCGATACCTGTAAATCGGGCAGTTGCGAGCCCGGCAAGCCCAAGATCTGCGAGACCACCAGCGCCTGTGAGCTCGCCAGCTGCGACCAGATCAGCGGCAAGTGCAAGCTGACCGCCGCCGCGGAGGGCCTGCCCTGTGACGACAAGCAGGCGTGTAGCGAAAAAGATCAGTGTCTGAGCGGGATTTGCAAGGGGTCCCCCAAGACGTGCGTCGATGGCAACCCCTGCACGGACGACAGCTGCGACAGCAAATCCGGCTGCGTTTTTGCCGGCAACAGCATCGGCTGCGACGACAAAAACGCTTGCACCACCGGCGATCACTGCGAGGCCGGCAGCTGCGTAGGGCTCGCTAAGCAGGCCTCCAGCGACTGCAGCGACGGCAATCCGTGCACCAATGACGCGTGCGATCCGGTGCTCGACTGCCTGCACGTGCCCAACCAAGCCAAATGCGACGACGGCAACCCGTGTACCGCGGGCGACACCTGCAGCAACCTGCAGTGCGTGCCGGGCCCCAACGCCTGCGCGTGCCTGCAAGACGGCGATTGCGCGGCGCAAGAGGACGGCGACCCGTGCAACGGCACGCTGTACTGTGACAAGCAGACCGCACCTTACCTGTGCAAAATCAAGCCTTCTAGCGTGGTGGTCTGCAACAACGAGGCGGATACCGCGTGCAACATCGCCGTCTGCAACCCCGGCAGCGGCACGTGCGGCATGGTCGCCCAGCCCGACGGCCAAGCCTGCGACGCCGACAGTTCGCTGTGCACCCAGGGCGATGGCTGCAAGAGCGGCGTTTGCAAGGCCGGCGCAGCCCTGCAGTGCGATGACAAAAACCCTTGCACCAATGAGATTTGCAGCCCCAAGCTCGGCTGCGTCAGCACCAACAACACCCAGGCGTGCAGCGACGGCGATGCCTGCACCACTCTCGACGTGTGCAGCAGCGGCCAGTGCGTCGGCGCGCCCGTGGTGTGCAATGACGGCAATTCGTGCACGCAAGACAGCTGCGACAAGGCCAAGGGCTGTACCGCGAGCGCCTTTGCCAACGGCAGCGTGTGCCAGGGCGGCGACCCCAACAACTGGTGCCAGGCCAGCAAGTGCGTGGCGCGCGAGTGCATTGGCGTAGGCATTGAAGGCGCCGGATCCGTCCAGGTAGCGGCCCAGGCGGCCTTTGCGTATGACGGGACCAAGGCGTTTTCCGTTTCGTCCTGGGTGCGGCTGCGGGATAAGGCCGGGGCGCCGCTGCCGTCGGTCGGCCTGTTGGGCAAGATGGCGGAGGCGGTGCCGCGCGACGATTGGGGGCTCTACCGCGAGGGCGACGACTCCGCAGAGGGGGCTTTTGCCGCGGGCAAGCTGCTGTTTCAGATCGGAAACCCCTGGGCGAATAACGGTTTGCGCGTGGTGTCCAGCGAGCTGCCGCCCCAGGACCAGTGGTTTCACGTCGCCGCGACCTATGACGGCTCGGGCAAGGCTGCGGGGCTGCACCTGTGGATCGACGGCAAAGACGTGGCGGTGGTGGCGACGGATAACCTAGGCAAATTCACGCCATCGGCCAGGGCCTTGACCTTGGGGTCCTACAACGCCAAGGCGGGCTTTGCCCGGGCCGACCTGGTCCACGTCCGCTTGCACACCGCGGCGCTCAGCCCGGCCGACCTGGAGGCAATGGCGCTCAACCCCTGGTTCTCAGGCCCTTCTTCTGCGCTGGCGGCCTACTGGCCTCTGCAGGAAAAGACCGGCAGCAACGCCGCGGAGGCCACGGGCAAGGGCTGGACCGCCAAGCTCAGCGGCACCGGGGCCCACTGGACCGCCTCCGCGCCGCAGTGCAGCTGGCGCACCTGCAGCCTCGCCTTGGCCGCAGTGCCCTCAACCCTGGACGGACTCTACACCATCGACCCAGACGGCGTGGCCAGCCTGGCCAACACCCAGCTGTTTTGCGACATGGGCCAGGGCGGCTGGACCCAAGTGGGCAACTTCTATGACAGCGCTGAAGACGACATGCCCAACAGCCCAAGCTGGGTGACGAGCGGCTGGCAGCAGCAGGGATCCGGGGTGTGGTCCAATAAATTCAGCAAGATCGACCGCAAGGGCGGGCCTCTGTCCAGCGCGGCCGTCAGCGTCGCCTATGTGCAGGCCTTGGCGGCGGCCGGGCAACCGCACCTGCGCTTTTGCTTTGTCCACCAGGACGGCAGCGACAGCGTTTGTCGCGACAGCGCCGAGGGTTCGCTGACGCTCATGGCCTACCCGATGGGCAACCCCAAGGCCACGCTCTACAAGGCCGACAAGCTGGCGTACAGTTTTGCCCGCCTCGCCGGGATGCCGGGCAGCGTCGATTCGTACCAGATTGGCCAATTTGCCCATGTGGGCTATGATATTCCGCGGACTTCTGGCCAGCTCTACGAGTTTGGCAACAACGTAACTCCGGGGTTTGCCGAGCACACCGAGGTGGAATCGACGGCTTTTGCCGGGGTCTGGCACGCTTGGGGCCACGGCATGTCCTACCGGCCCTGGCAGAAAAACGACAATGAGCTGGGCAGCGGCACCCTGGGCGGGCCGCAGCCGGAGCAGGGGCCGGTGCAGCCCAATCCTTCGCCCTCTACTTATGGATTCCGCCTGTATTTGGGCCCGGGGCAATAGCGTGAGCGAGTCGGTCGGCGAATTTGCGGGGGTGCGGTTCTGCCCCATGTGCGGCAGCGAGGCGGGCGAGCGCTTCTGCCCGGTGGACGGCACGTTGATGGTGCGGCGCCAGCGCCCTGATCCCGCGGCGCTCAACTACACCCCTGGGCATATCATCGACCACCGCTACCGCATCCTCGGCTCGATCGGCCGCGGCGGCTTTGGCGCGGTGTACGCCGCTACCCACACGGGCACGGGCCAGCAGGTGGCGCTCAAGGTGCTGCATGTCGACACGGGGGCGGATAACCAGCAGATGATCCGGCGGTTTTGGCAGGAGGCGCAGATCACTTCGCGCTTGCGCCACGCCAATACCGTGCGGGTGTTTGACGTCGGCCAGACCGAAGAGGGCGCCTTCTACCTGGCCATGGAGCACCTGCACGGCCGCACCCTGGCGGATGAATTGGACCAGCGGCCCGGGAGTGTGCTCAGCGAGGCCGAGACCGCGGCCATCGGCATTGAGATCTGCAAAAGCCTGCAAGAGGCCCACCGCGCCGGCCTGGTGCACCGCGACCTCAAGCCCGCCAATGTCATGCTCTGCGAGACGGGGGAGCGCAGCGATGAGGCGGCGGTCGCCGGGCGCTGGCAGGTCAAGGTGCTGGACTTTGGCATCGCCCGCACCGCGGATTCATCGCTGACGGGCCAAGGCGCGGCGCTGGGCACCCCGGCGTTTATGAGTCCAGAGCAATGTAGAGGCCTGGACGTGGGGCCGCGCAGCGACCTGTATTCCCTGGGCGTGGTGCTGTTTCGCTGTGTGACGGGGCGCTTGCCATTTGTCGACGAGAATCCGCTGGCGATCCTGTTCCACCACGCCGACACGCCGGCCCCTGACCCGCGGACCCTGGCGTCCCAGCCGGTCAGTGCCGCGCTGGCAGAGGGCCTGCTCAAAGTGCTGAGCAAGCGCGCCGATGAGCGCTTTGCCGACGCCCGCGAGATGCAGCAGGCCCTGCAGACCGTGCTTTTGGCGACCCCAGCGCTCGCCGGGGCGGCGGTGAGCGATCTGAGCGGTTATCGCGCCGCGACCATGCTGTTGGAGGCGCCGCCGGCGCAGCCGCCAAGTCCCGCGCGACCGTCTGCGCCCATCGCTGGGCCCCTTGGCGCGCCGCTGGGCGATCCGCCGGCAAAATCCACAGCCCCTGCCCCGCTATCGGCAGGCTCAGCAGCCCTGGCCGCCCAGAGGGCACAGACGTCGCTGGCCCCGCTCAAGGCCCCCGCCGCGGCGGCCCCGGCCCTTGAAGAGCCCGCAGCGGCCCTGCAAGCGGTCATGGGCAGCGGCTGGGGCTGGAAGCTCATGGCTCTGGCCCTGGCCGGATTTGCCGTCGCCGCGGTGGTGCTGGTGCTGATGGGCCAAGAAGAAGCGCCGCCCACCCAGCCGATCGCCGGCCCTGTGCTGCAAGCTGAGCCGGGGAGTGCGCCGCCCGCCCAGCCGCCGGTCGCGGCACCGGCTGCGGTGCCCGTGGCTGCCCCTGCCGCGGAGCCGTTGGCTGCCCCCGCCGCCGCTGCCCCCGCCGAAGCCGCCAATCCCGCGACACCGGACAAGCGCGGCGATCGCCCAGCCGGCCCTGGAGCTGCTCAAAACCGCGCAACGGCTGGGGAATCGCCGGACCCGGCCAAGGCGGCGGCCCCTGAGCGCAGGGATGACCGGCCGGCGGCCCGCGGCTCAGACCGGGCTTTTGAGCTGCGCGACGACCACCCGCCGGCGGAGAAAGCCCCGGACAAGCCGACGGACAAGAGCGCCGGCGAGAAGGCCCAGGCCGAGAAAGCGGCGGCGGACAAAGCGGACAGAGCTGCTGCGGAGAAGGCTGCTGCGGAGAAAGCTGCTGCGGAAAAGGCCGCCGCCGCCAAGCCCGCCAAACCGATTGAGAAACCGACCGCGCTCGACTAGAGGGAGTCAGCGCTCAAACGCGCGCCTCTTGGCCGGATGTCGATAAACCCCTAGAACCGCCAGGCCAATTGCACGCCTCGCCCGTCCAGCGCCGGGGCGATCGCCACCCTGCTGCTGGGCGCGGTGGCCATGAGGATCGCCCCGGTCACCCCGGCCAAGGCGCCGCCACCGACCATGCCCCAGCCGACATATTTGCTTGTATTGATAGCGTTTTGCTTGGCAAGGGCGTCCGTGTGGCTGATGCCGACGATCGCGCCCTGGGCGTTGCGCTGGCTCAGGCGGGTGTCGAGATCGGTCTGGTCAGAGGCCGCGCTGCCCAGGAGCAGGCCGCCGCCCGCGGCGATCACCCCGCCGGTGATGAGGATGGCAAGGCCCGCCGTGCCGCGACCGGAGCCCGCCGAGCTGGCGTGGCCGGGGCCCGTGGGCGCCCCCGCGTGCTTGCGGTTGGCCTTGATCTCCGCCAGGTGAAAGCGCGCCTTGGCGATCTCTGCCTGGCCCGCCGGGGCTTTGTCCAGGTAAAGAGAGTACATGCGCTCCGCGGCTTCTAGGCGACCGGCTCGCTCAGCCGCGCGGGCGGCGTTGTACAGGTACAGCGGTTCGCCGGGCCAGAGCCGCCAAGCGTCGGCATAGCGCTGCTCCGCTTCCTGATAGCGTCCGGCCAGATAGGCGTCGAGCCCCTGCTTGGACAGGGCCAGAGCGGCCATGCGCGGCTCTTCCGCTTCCGCGGTTTGCCCCAGGGCGACCGCCGCCGGCAGCGAGGAGGTCAGGGACAAAACTGTGGCGATCGCCGTACTTGCGAGCCGATGGGGCCTCATTGGCACGCTCCCGCAGCGCAGACACTGCCGCCGCCGCACGGGGCGCCGCTGGGGAGCGCCAGGTTGCTGCAGCCGCTTGCGCTGTCGCAAAAATCGGCCGTGCATAGAGAATTATCCTGACAGCCGCTAAAGAATTTGTCTTTGCACAGCCCCGCGGCGGCGCAGCTGGCATGGCCCCACGGCCCTGTGCGCAGGTACCAGCCGTCCAGCCCGCCGTTGGCCCAGCGCCGGCCCGCGAGCCACAGGCCCTGTTCGCCCGCCGCCGCCGCGCCCGTGAACCACTCGTTGCCGCTGCCGCCGATATGCTTGTCCCACAAGCGATTTCCCCAGGCGTCGTAGCGCATTAGCCAGGCGTCAATGCCCCCCAGCGCGCCGGGGTTGCTCGACGAGGTGTCGGCCACGACTGCAAAGCCGCCGTCCGGTAACACCGCGATGCCCCGGCCAGTTTCGTCCTGATTGCCGCCGCGGAATTCCTGCCACAGCTGGTTGCCCTCGGCGTCCGTGCCGATGACCCACACCTCTGGGTTGCCGTTCACGCTGCCCTTGCCGGCGATCACCAAGCCGCCGGAGGGCAGCACCGCCACGGCCTTGGCTTCATCGTATTCGCCGGAGTGAAAAGTCTTACTGTGCAAGACCTTGCCCTTGGGATCGACGATGATCAGCCACGCGTCGCTGCCACCTTGGGCGTCCGAGCGGTTGTCGCCCACCGCAGCGAAATTGCCCCCGGGCAGCGCGGCGATCGCCGTCAAGTTGTCGATCGACGAGCCGCCGTACTTCTGCTCCCACAGCATCTGGCCGTCGGCGCCGGTGCGCACCAGCCAGCCGTCTTCCAAGCCGCCGCCAATCGAGCGGTTAGTGCCCGCGGCCATCCAACCGTCGCCGGCCGGGGCGATGCCATACAAGGCGTCCGTGCTGGAGCCGCCGTAATTATGGTCGCCCAATACCTTGCCATCGCTGGAGAATCGCACAAGCCAGCCGTTCGCCGAGCCCTGTACCCGGGTGGATCCCACGGCGACAAAGCCCTCTGCAGTGGCCAAGCCCGCGTGCAGCCGATCGGCCTCTGTGCCGCCCAGGGTCTTGGACCAGGTGACCCCGCCCAAGGCGCTGACGCGCACTGCGATTCCCTGCGCGCTGTTGCCGCCGCTGCCGTTGCCGCCGAGCAAGAGGGCGCCGCCGCCTTTGTCGGGAACCACGGCCTCAAAGCCCTCATCGCCGCCGCCGCTCCAGTCTTTTGCGAACAGCTCAAGGCCCGTAGAACAGATTGTTTTGCCTGGCGAAGTGTCGGTTTGGCTGCTGTCTAGATTGGCGACGCCATCTGCTGGGCCCGCGGAGTCGGCTGGGCCCGGGGCGTCGCCTGGGCTCATCGAATCGCCGGCGGGCCCGCTGTCGCCCCCAGCTTCTGCGGCCTCGACCGCGCCATCGGCGGTGTCCAGCGATCCAAGGGCGTCAAATGCGCTGACATCCGCGGCGAACTGATCCGCGCTGGTCGCCGCCGATGGGCAGGCCGTGAGGACTAGGAGGGCGGGGAGTGGAGAGAAGCGCATAGCAATCGCTAAGGATGCGCCGAACGCTGCAGGGAGGCAACAGCCCCTAGCGGCCCGCGATCGCCAAGCCCGGGGTCAGCTGCAGGCTCAGCCAGCCGCCGGTGATGTTGACCACCT
>JBIKTV010000237.1:0-8691 GCA_044347905.1 Myxococcota bacterium | reverse complement strand
TGGCCTCTGCCTCGATGGGCCAAGTTCACGCGGCGACCACTCGCGACGGCCGCGACGCCGTGGTCAAGGTGCAGTTTCCCGGGGTCGATCGGGCCATAGAAGCCGATCTGCGCAACGCAGGCATGATGGCGCGGGCCCTGTCCGTGGCCGGCGGGGTGTTTGAGAGCCGCCACTATTATGAAGAGCTGGCGCAAGTGCTGCGGCGCGAGCTGGACTACCGCCAAGAGGTCGCGCAGGGCGAGATCTACCGCGAGGCGCTCAAGCCCTGGCCAGATCTGGTGGTCCCTAAATTCTATAGTGAATTTTCAAGCACCCGCATCCTGACCATGGAGCGCCTGCGCGGCCCGACCATGCTGCAAGCGGCGCAGAATCCCGAGTTTGACGCGGCGTCGCGGCTGCGCATCGGCCAGCAGCTGGTGGCGGCGACTTGGGGGCCGTTCCTCAGCCAGCGGGTCATTCACGCCGACCCCCATCCGGGCAACTACATTGCCCTGGCCGATGGCCGACTGGGCGTGCTCGATTTTGGCGCGACCAAGACGCTTTCTCCGCGCTTTACCTTGGCGTATTGGCACCTGCTGGGGGAGGCTTTTGCCAGCGAACGCCCGGACATCTACGGCATCTTGCAGCAAGCGGGTTTTGAGATCCTGGCGGGGCGCGCGGTCGTCGAGCCGTGGCTGCGCGATCTGACCGCGATTGTGCAGCGGCCGTTTACCAACGACTACTACGACTGGGGTGCTTGCCGTATTTCCAGTGATGTTGTGGAGTTGAATAAGCGTCACCTGATGACCGCGATCAAGGTGCGCGCCCCGGAAGAGAGCCTGATGTTCTACCGCTCCGCGGCCGGGGCAGCGGGCGATCTCCGGCTGCTCAAATCCGCTGGCAACTACCGGGCGATATTGCAGCAAGTGGCTGAAGTGGCGCGACAAAACTTGGCACCAGAGATGGCGGCAGCGCTGCAAGCGGCCCCGGGACGTTGGACATGAAGCTGCAACTACAGCAGGAATTGCCCCGGCCCAGCCGCAGCGTGGGCCTTTGGCTGGTGGCCGCCTTGGCGGTTGGCGCCTTGTCGGGCTGCGACAAGATCAAGCAGGAGTGGAAGGCCGCGACGAGCGACCAGTCCGGCGACACACCCGTGCCGCTCACCGGGCGCTTGGCTTTCAAGCTCGCCGCTTACGACCACGGCAAGCTGCAGTTGGCCCTGCCGCTGGCGGTGCTGCAAAAGCGCGTCAACGGCAGCCAGCCGCGGGTGAGCGATCCGCTGCAGCAGACCACCATCGTCTACGAAGGCATGGCGACGGAGCAGGTCCTCGATTCGCTCTACGGCACCACCTGGCGCACGGCCGCGACGGTGGCGCTTCGCACGGCGGCGGGCTTGCCGGTGCTCATCTCTTCCGCGCGCTTGCAGGAACACCGCAGCTTCTTGGTCTGGCGGCGCATGGACCGCCCCGATTTTGTCATTGCCCGCAAGGGGGTTCGGGGTCCGGCGACGCCCGCGGGGCCGCTGTATCTGGTGTGGGAAAACATCCAGGACGAGGCCAGCCGCCGCGAAGGGGCCCTGGGCTGGGTGCCGGGGGTGCAGGCGATCGATCTGGTCGATGCCCGCGCCGACGCCGAAGCGCTCAAGCTCCCGGATGACGTGGCGGCGGAAATCTCCAGCGGCGCCCTGCTTTTTCGCAGCCATTGCCTGCAGTGCCACACGCTCAACGGCGTCGGCAATCCGGTGGGGCCGGAGCTGAACTATCCCGCGAGCGTCACAGAGTATTTTGCTGCGACCTGGCTGGTCAAGTACATCGACCGCCCGTCGCGTGTGCGCTACGGCTCCGCCATGCCCGGCCTGCCCGGCGATCTGCACGAGCGGGACAAGGCCATCCAGCACATCGTGGCGTACCTGGCCTACATGGCCAAAAACAAAGCGGCGCCGGTGGCGACAGAGGCCCAGCCGGCTGAACAAGACTCCGAGGCGAGTAGAGTCGCCCCCGTTGGCCCTGCGGGCCCGGCGACGCCAGCATCTGTCCGAGAATAACTCGAACAGATCCTTGCTGCTGGGTGGGTCGCAAGCTCACGGCCTGCTGGTCCCACTCGCAAGCAGCACTTGCGCCCTCCGGGATCGTGGGGCCCTTTCGCCGCTCCGTGATCCTGCGAAGCGATCGACTGATTTCAGGACGGGTGCGAACACGCCGTAGCCCGGGCGCAGGTTCAGCCTAGGAAAAGTACGGATTTGCGCCGGTCGAGTGGTCGGTGGCGTCGACGATCTCGCCGATATCCGGAAATTTCTCGCGCAGCCGCGTCTCAATGCCGTACTTCAGCGTAGCCGAGCTCGACGAGCAGCCGTGGCAACCGCCGCCAAAGCGCAGCAGGATGTCATTGTTGTCTTGCACTTCAACCAGTTGCACAAACCCGCCGTGGGCGGCCACGCTGGGGTTGATCTCCGTGTCGATGATCCACTGAACGCGTTCGGCCAGCGGCGCTTCTGCGCCCGGTCCTGCGGCCTGCGGGTTGTCAAAGTGAAAGCCGGAGAAGTCGGCGCTTTCGACATAGTCGATCGTGCCTTCCTTGAAGCGTTCAAACGACTTGGCATCGACATAGACGGTCAGGCCATCGGCCACGACGACTTGGTCGCCTTCGCCCGGCTTGGTCTCAAAGTCCAGGTCGTAGAAAAAGCCATCGGGGCCGCCTACGTCGACGATGACGCGCAGGCCGTAGCCTTCTGGCTGCTGCTTGTCGCCCATTTCGCGGACTTTCTTGACGGCGGCACTGGTGATCTGCATGGGTTCTCCGGTAGGTCTCGTGGGATGGCGGCCAAGCGCAACGCCATCTGCATGCTAAGGCCACACCGGGCGCTGTCAATCACGGACTTGTAAGGTCCGAGTTTGGCGCGGGACTCGGCCGCCCGTCCGCCTCCCTCTGAGCGACGCTGGCCGCGCAGGGCCACCAGTGACAGAGCTGTGACGGAGCCCAGGGGCGATCGCCGCTCGAGCATGATCCGCGTCATAAAGCCGCACCTGCAAAGAACTGTAAAGTCGGCCGCAGCCAGCCATAGACTGGCAGGAGCCGGCGATGAAGACGATGGGGCGAGGCAGTTGGGCGCTGCGACAATGGCTGATCGCCGGCGCCGGTGGGGCGTTGGTGGGGGCGGGCTGCGGTGAAGCTGAAAAAGTGGTCGAAACCAAGTATGTCCAAGCGGATTGCCAACCTGGTAGCGGCGACGACGGCCATACCGGCGATACCCAGGCGGTAGACACGGCGCAACCGGTCGACGTTGCTGAACCGCAAGATGTCGCTCCGGACATCTCGCTCGACATTACGGCGGCGGATGTCGCAGATGCGTCGGACGGCACCGGGCTGCCCGTGGAGCCCACCAGTGCCAACACCCCGGTATGCGGCAACTGCCACACGGCGATCGCCAACAAGTACGCCAGCGGTCAGCACAAGGGGCTGGAGAAGGGCTGCGTCAGCTGCCACGAGAACGCCCTGGAACACCAGGCCAACCCCAAAAGCGTTGTGGCCAAGCTAGAATTCAGTCTGGAGTCCTGCGGGAGTTGCCACAAGAACCACATGGACACGTACCTGCAAGACGATGGCAAGAAGGCCGGCAAGTACGGCGGTTCGCAGAAAACTTCAAAGTACATTGAGATTCCAAACTACGTCTATCTGATGGGCGGCCACGGCTTTACGCTCGAATACAACGAAGAGCGCGCGCACAAATTCATGCTCAAGGACCACATCGAGATCAAGCGCAAGCAGAACCCGGTGTGCCTGCAGTGCAAGAGCACGCCGATCACGTATTACTGGAACGAATCGCGCCGCGGCCAGCCGATGTTCAACAAGTCGCAGTCTTGGCAGTCGATGATCGACAAGCTCAAGGCCGACCACCCCAAGACCATCGACTACGGCGCCTCGTGCACGCACTGCCACGACCCGCACGAGGGCGGCTATCGCCTGATTCGCAAGGCCATGGTCCAGGCGATTCTCGAGCGCGGCACCGATCCGTACTCGAGCAAGTACAACGTGATACCCAAGTCGCCTCAGGAACTAGACGCCAAGCTGAATGAGCGCGGCGCCGACGGCAAGCTCACCGCAACGGCGCGGCGCATGGTGGGCACGCTTACCTGCGCGCAGTGCCACATCGAGTACGCCTGTGGGCCCGGCATCGACAAGGACAAGGGCATCCTGCGCGACGACGTGCCGTGGCGCAAGCTCGCGGATCTAGAGGCGTACTACAAGGTCAAGTACGACCTGATCCAGGACTGGAAGCACAGCTTGGCCGACGAACCAGGCATCAAAGCACAGCATCCCGAGACCGAGTTCTTCTGGGGCGGCTCGCACTACAACTACGGCGCCTCGTGTGCCAGTTGCCACATGGCCAAGGATCCCACGGGCAAGAACCCCAAGAGCCACTGGCTGACCTCGCCGCTCAAGCAGCCCGAGGCGACCTGCGGCCAGTGCCACGAGCTGGACTTGGCCGATCGCCTGGCGTCGCAGGCCAAAGACCAAGACGCGTTCTGGGCCAAGGCTCAGCAAGCCGAAGCTGCACTTGCCGCAACGCTCAAGCTGATTGAGGCTGCCAAGGCGTCGGGCAATGCCACGGCGGGATTCAAGACGGCCAAAGAGCTGTTCATGCGCGGCCTGTTCTGGTGGGAGTTTACGGCAGTATCTGAGAATTCAGCGGGTTGGCACAATCCAGTTGAAGGCCAGGCCAACCTCGACAAGGCGATTCAATTGGCCAAAGAGGCCGCGGCGCTGCTGCAGCCCAAATAGGCAGCTGGCCGTCCTTGGACTCCACTTGCGCTGCGGGCGTTCATATTGCCGCTGTCGCACGCTGGGGTCCAAGGGCGGGCTGCATTTACGCAGAGCAAAGTCCCTCGGCTAGGTCAGCGGGCTGCCGGAATTCAGCAGTGCCACACGCCGCAGATCATTGATATTCCTAAGGACGATCTGCCCGCGGCTCAGCTGCACCAGGCCGCTTTGCTGCCATCGCCGGGTGATGCGAATCGCGGTTTCCACCGTCGTACCCGTTAGATCAGCCAGTTCTTGTCGCGTGACCTGCGCAACGGCGTCACTGCCCGCGACCTCCAGCAGTCGCCGGGCCAGGCGCACGTCCACCTCAAAAGCGCTTTGATCGACCATTGCGGCGGTCAGTTCGCGGGTGCGCGACGACAGCGATCGCAGCATCTGCATCGCCAGCCCCGGTTGGTTGGCCAAGATCTCTTGAAACGCCTCGGCCGAGACCCGGCCGTAGACACCGGGCTCCTGGCCCTCAATGCCCGCCGGATAGCAGCGGCCGTCGAGCACCGGAATGGTGCCAAAAACCTCGCCCGGTCCAAGCAGTTTGACGATGATCGACCGCCCAGCGTCGGTTTGGCACACCACCTTGACGCGGCCGCTGAGCACTAGCCCCACGGCGGTCGGCGCATCGCCCTGGCGCACCAGCCAATCGCCGCGCGCGTAAGCAAGGGGTTGGGCAGCCTCGTGTAGGGCTTGGGCGATGGCGCCGCAGGCAATCGAGCCGCAGGGCCAGGGGCAGCCGGACATCGATGAGGGCATGGGGTCTCTGCAGCCGAACTCTGGCCGTCCCCAATGGTATGCGCCGCGGGGCGCCGTGCCCACGGCAGCAAGCCCGGGCGTGACAAAGCCGAGACGAATCGGCCGCGGGTTGGTATGCTCCAGAGGGCAAATGCAGCCAAAACCGCAGCCGTGGAGCCCAATGTCGCCGCATCCCCTCGTCCGTCAAGCATTTGGCCTAGCCCTTGCCGTCGCTTCGCTGGCTCTGTGGCCCGCCTGTGGCGCCGATCCCGCGGGCACGGCCGACGCCATCGCCGCTGGCGATAGTCAAATTGCGGATGCCGCAACCGCAGATACCGCCGACACCCAAGAGCCGCTGCCCTACGCCACCGCCTGCACGCCGACCTGGCAGCAAGAGACGGTGCCGATCGACCCCAAGCAGCGCAAATTTGCCCTGGCGCTGTTCCACTTCAACCTGGAGTACGTGATCGGCGGTCTGGAAGTGACCTTGGCCGATGGCACCAAGAAGCGCTTTGGCGACCTAGAGTTGAACGCGGGGTGGGACAACGCCAAGGTCGAGGACTACATCATCGACCAGACGCTCAAGCCCATCTTGGAGCTGTTTGACAAGCACCCGGCCTGGGGCGTCGACATCGAGCTGCAGGCCTACGCCGTTGAGGTCATGGGCCAGCGCCACCCCAAGACCTTGGCGCTGTTGCAGAAACTGGTGCAGCGCGGCCAGGTCTCGCTCATCAGCTTTCACTACGCGGCGCAGTTTTTTCTGGCTTACTCGCGCGAGGATCAGCGCCGGAGCTTGGACGCGACCAAGCAGATCTTTGCCGATTATTGTCTACCGCTGTCGACCGCGGTGTTTAACCAGGAGGGCCAGGCCGGTGAGGGGCGCCAGGATCTGCTGGTCGAACAGGGCTGGAAGATCGGCGTGTTCCCCAAAAACCTCTGGAAATATCAGCATAAGTCAGATGACGGCAACTGGTGGCCCCTGTACAGCAGTGAAGGCGGAGACCTGATCGTCGGCCCCGGCGGGCTCGACAAGGCCGCGGGCATCGACCTGACCTGGAGCTTCTTTGACGACGGAGAGCTGCGCGCGGTCGAGAAAACCGCCGCCGGGCCGCTCAATCCGTACTTTGCCCCCAAGGCGCCCACCAACCCCGCGCGGGTGGCGGAGTACGAGCAGGACCTCCTCAACCTGGAGAAGGCCGGCTACAAGCTGACCCGCGTTGCCGATTATGTGCGCCATCTCAAGGCTTTGGGTGTGCAAGCCAAGCCGGCGCCGCCGCTGCTGGACGGCACCTGGCAAGCGCCCAGCACCCACAGCGTCCACAAGTGGATGGGCAACATGGGCATTCCCTTTGGCGCGGACGAGCAGGACAACGCCGTGCGCAGCGGCAACGCCAAGGCCCATGTGGACGTGGCGGGCCTGCAGGTGATGGTCGATGAGCTGGCCAAAACCGCTGCGGCGCAGCCGGGTCAAGCGCAACACGCGCTATTGCAGAGCGCCCAGAAGAAGGCCGCGGAGCTGTGGCGGCTGCTGTGGCACGCCCAGGTGAGTGACTGCAGCGGCATCAATCCCTGGTGGGGTGAGGTGCACTGGGGCCTCAACCTCAACGCACAGATCGCTAAGGAAGCCAAAGAGATGCGCGATCAGCTCATCGCCGCTTCGGGCAAAGCGATGGCGCAAGTCGACCTGGCTGCGCGCACGGCGGAGTACGGCAGCTGGCCGACCGTCACAGAGCCGCTGCCGCCGGTCCAAGCGCCGATGGCCGTGACGCTGACGGCCGACCGGCCTCTGCAAGCGAAGTGGTTTGCCGCGGGCCAGCCGGACAGCTATCTTCTGCAAGTGGTTGCCACGCCGACAGATTGTGAGGCCTGTTCTTTCTGGATGAGCGAAGTGGCGTTTCCGCGGCTGGAAGAGAACGTGCAGTATTCCCCGGCGCTCATAGAGGACGAGGTGCGGACCTACCCGCTGTCCGCCTTTGAGCTGTCGCAGGGTGAAGTGCACTTGCCGCTGGCCAACGGCTTAATCGGCCTGGGCAATGGCTGGTGGGTGGTCAAAGAGGTGGCGAGCGTACACTTGGCCGCGCGGCTCACCGCCAAGGTTCCCACAGTGGCGTTTGAGGACCAGACCGCGCCCAAGCAAGGGTTTACCTGGCGTTTCTGGGTGTTCAAGGCCAGCGCTCAAGAGGCGCTGCAGCGCGCCCAGCGGCTCAACATTGCTCCGTTGGTTCAGTACGGCAAGAACGCCAACCCCTAAGCCTACTTGCCGCCCTTGGCTCCCCTCGCCGGCGGGTTCCACGCGGGGCGCCAGTTGCCAAACTCCTCAAAGTCGCGCTTGTAATCCTCATCCGACACAATGCTCTCGACGTGGAGTTTGTCCATGTATTTCCCGCACTTCATCTCATACCAGTCGCCCCAGCCGCCGGCGCGCATCGTGCCCCAGCCTGAGCGCGGCGAAGGTTTGATGATCGCCAGGTAGGTAGCCTCTTTGGGCCGGAGTTCCCCAGGGCGCTTCTGGAAGAATTCGTAGGCGGCGCGGGTAATTCCGTAGACCTTGGGGCCAAATTCCACGGCGTTGAGGTAGATCTCCAGGATCTTCATCTTGCCCAGCAGCCGCTCCATCTGCCAGACGATGATCATTTCCTCAAACTTGCGCGACAAGGCCTTTGTCCGCTTGAGGTAAAGGTTTTTGACCAACTGCTGGGTAATGGTCGAGCCGCCGTAGGTAAAGCGCCCGGTCGAGAGATCGATGGCAATGGCCTTGCCCAACAGCGCCTCGCTGATGCCGCGGTGCTTGAGGAAGGAGTCCTCGCTCGCCCACATCACGTACGGGGTATAGCTGGGCATGGTGTTCAGCGGCGTCCACGATCCCGAGCCGGGGCCGATGAGCACGTCGTCCAGGATCTTGCCGTTCTCATTGACCGGGCGCACCCAGTCCTTTTTCTGCAGTTCGGTCAGATCCAGGTCGCCTAACTTGTCGATGACGCAAGGCGTGTCGCCCAGGGCCAACTCCACTGAAGCGGCGCCCACCGCCGGCAGCGGCACCGTCAAGCCCACATGCCAGCTCATCGCGCCATGGGCCTGCACGGAGCCCAGCGTCGGGATCATGGAAGGCGGCACAGAAGCGAGCATCGCCCCGCAGTCCTGCATCGGCGCGTCGAGGTTCAGCACCAC
>JBIKTV010000269.1:0-7830 GCA_044347905.1 Myxococcota bacterium | reverse complement strand
GCCGGCTGGTCGTAGAAGTGCAGGAGCTCCCACACGGGCCAGATCGCCACCGCCGCGCCGTAGCTCAGCTTCTCCGGCGTGACCGCGTCTTTGACGTACGGCGGGGCCTGCAGGTCGGTAAAGCCCTGGGCCGCCAGGGTCCAGTAGACTTCAGCCAACACTTTGTCTGCGTCCGCCACTTTGTCGAGCACCAGCGTGGCCTTGGTCGCGGAGTCGATGCGCAGAGACGTGGCGCCGTACTCTTTGGAGCTGCGGGCGCGCAGGGCCTCAAAGGCCTTCATGGGCCGCGTCGACGGGCCGGCGTCGCTCAGCGATTTGACCGCCATCGGCACGATCAAATGGCTAATGATGCCGCCTTGGTCAACATGTTCAAGCACGTAGAGCATGGACTCGCCGCGCTCTGCCGCAAAGGCTTCTGGCGTCGCCCAGGGGCCCAGCGGGGCGGCACCCATCGCCGTCAGCGCCAGGGCCGCTCCGACCAGGCGGCCGCGGATGCTGAGGCCGTACGGTTTGAATGGTCCTTGCATTTCTGCTCCTTGGGTGAACTGGGCGGCAGGGAGCGCCGTCCGGGACCGACCATTGGCCGGGGAAAAAGCCCTCTAGCATCGGACAAACTAGCCGACGGATCAAGGGTCGCGGCGCGAACCGCCGAGTGTGCGACGGATGACGCCCCTCTGCGATTCACCGCCGCGGAAGAGTGCGCGCGATCACGGCCGCAGCGGTGACGGCGATCAGCGCTCCGGTGGCGTCGGCGAGTAGATCCCAGGGATCAGCTGTACGTCCGGGCACATAGGACTGGTGAAGCTCGTCCAGCGCCCCCCACAGCACCGCCAGACCCCAGGCCAGCAGCGCGCGTCCGCGGCGAGGCGGCAGGCCCAAATGCCAGAGCAGCGCCAAGAGGCCAAAAAACAGCGCGTGCAGGGTCTTATCGGCGGGTAGGGTCTGGCTCAGCCAGCGCGGCAAGGCCTGCCACAGCTCGGCGATCCAGCCGCCCGCCTTAGGCCAAGGCCGCGAAGACAGAAGCCAAATCAGCGCCTGCCAGGCCAGCGCTGGGGCAATTCTCCAAGGTTTGAGCGGAGAAGGTAGGGGCGGCTCGGTCATGGATCAGTCGATCCAGCCCAGCAGCTCGCCCTGAAGCGAGTGCTGCCCCACCGCGCCGATCCGCACTTGGCCGATCCGCCCCTTCCAGGTCAGCGGCGCGTCGAGCTGGTCGGTGGCGACATTGACCTTGAGGTTTTCCGGGGTGCGGCCCATCACCTGCAGACCGCGAACCTCGCGCATTTCAGCCAGTTTGGACTGCGGGCCCATCTGCTGCAGCCGGCTCGGCCCCTCAAACAGCACGGGCAGCTCGCGACCGCCAAAGCTCTGCATCCACTCCGCAGTGATCGCGTCCTGCACCCGCTGCAGTTCATTGATCCGCCGCTTCTTTTCGCGCACGGGCACGTCGTCTTTCAGCTCGGCGGCGCGGGTCCCCGGCCGGGTCGAATAGATGAACGAATACAGCGTGGCGTAGCGGACCTTCTGCACCAGATCCAAGGTCATCTGGAAATCGTCTTCTGTCTCGCCGGGAAAGCCGACAATCAAGTCCGTCGACAGTGCCACCTGCGGGGCGATCCTGCGCAACCGCTCAATCTTGGCCAGGTAATCGTCCACCCCGTGGGCGCGGCGCATGGCCTCCAGCACCTTGGGCGAACCCGACTGGATCGGCAGGTGAAAGAACGGCATCAGCTTGCTGCAGCTGGCAAAGGCGTCGATCAGGCTGTCCGTGCAATCCATGGGATGCGAGGTGGTAAAGCGGATGCGGGCGAGCCCAGGCACCTCTGCAACTTTGTGGATCAGCTCGGCAAAGTCCAGCTCGCCTGGCGCCCCCGGCAGGTTGCGGTCCTTGCCGTAGCTGTTGACGTTTTGCCCCAAAAGCGTGACTTCGCGCACGCCGTGGTCGGCCAGCATGCGCACTTCGTCGATCACCTGCGCCGACGGCTTGCTCACCTCGCGGCCGCGGGTAAAGGGCACGATGCAAAAGCTGCAGATCTTGTTGCAGCCCTTCATGATCGTCACCATGGCGGTGGCGCGGCCGTCGTCTGGCGCTTCTGGCAGCGGAAACTCATAGTCCTGGCGGCGGACAAATTGCGTAGCTGATCCGCGCTGTTGAGCCTGGCGCCGCGCTTCTACCAGCTTGGGCAGCTCGCTGATCTGGTCCGGCCCCACCACCAAGTCCAGGTGCGGCAGCTTGGCCAGCAGCTTGTCGCCCTCTTGCTGGGCCACGCAGCCGGCCATGCCTAGCACCAGATCGGGATTAAATTCCTTTAGTTTCTTCCACACGCCCAGCAGTGACACCACCTTGTGTTCGACCTTGTCTCGCACGCTGCAGGTGTTGACGATGGCCAGATCGGCCAATTCCGCTTGCTCTGTGGGTACATAGCCGGCCTTGCCCAGGGCCTCAAACATGCGCTCGCTGTCGTACACGTTCATCTGACAGCCCATCGTCTCAATGTAGACGTGGCGCAGGCGCTGACCGCCCAAATCCTCTGTGTCACCATGGGCTTGGGCCGGCAGGTCCGCCTGGACTCCTCCCGCAGTGATCTTGAGCTGGCTGGGACCGACGAGCGCCATCGCGCCTCCGCGAGTGTGGGCAAAAAACCGAGTCTGCCCGGGCAGTTCACATTGCTGTGGGGGGAAATTCTCTACAGCTGCGGCCGGTGGATGCGCCAGGCATAGCCTTCAAAGCGCATGTCGACCTGGCGCTTGCCGCCGTCGGCCCCCGTGAGCTCGAGCCGCTGGGCCACGCTGGCCTCGTCCGCCGGGGTGGTGAGCAATTGCAGGGTTTTGATCTCCGCAACGGCGAAGGTGGCCAGCGGGTCAAACGGCTGCGGAGCGCCGCTTTCTTGGGGCAGAATGCGCTGTTGCAGCAGATCGACGCCGCGCAGTCCGGCCAGAGCGGCCCGCACAGACAGGGCCTTGCGGGTGTCCAGGGACAGCTGGCCCCAAGCGCTCGCGGAGTCGCCCTTGCGGACGGCGGCGATAAAGCGCTGGCAGCCGTCGACGGCCGGGTGGGTGCGCCGCGCCGTCGGCAAGGTGTACGGGTCAATGGCGGTGGGCTCGCCGCTGAGGCGCTCGATCTGTGCGGAGCCGCAGGCGCTGAGCACCACGGTCGCGAGGATCAGCGGGGCCAGGGCCGGCTGAAAAGAGTGTCGTAAGAACATGGGGTTGTGTTGCCTGATCTTGGGTGGGTCGGGACGGGTCGGTGAGGGCTAGAACCCCGGCTGGCGGGTGGCGGCAAAGTCGCCCTTGAAGCCTTTGCCGGAGGCGGCGCCGGAGACGATGATGCTGCCGGCCCAAACGCCGTCCACCAGTTTGTCCACTTTGAGGTCGTCGTTGATGTCCTGCATCATGCAACTGCCGGTAAGGGCTAGGTTAGAGTCCAGGGCGAGGCCGCCCAGGTACTGTTCCAGCGGCAGCACCAGCAGGCCCAGGGTGGAGCTGCAGAAGCCCTTGACCGTGCCCTCTGAGAGGCCGAGCTTGCCCAGAATCGAGCCGCCGATGCCCTTGGCGATGCCGTCGCAGTTGACCAGTTTTTCCATGGCGCCCAGGAAGGTCGTCTCGCCCGTGATCTTCTTGAGCACCACGTGGGTCAAGACAAACAGGATGAGTTTTCCGTAGTTGAGCTTGATCGTGCTCGAGTCGATGGTCAGCTTCTTCTGCGCGGAGACGCTGCCGGTCAGGGTGCCCGCAAAGAAGTCCAACGGGAAGTTGGGGTCGCTGATGGCCTTGGCGGCGTCCAGCGGAATTTTGCCGCATTCTGCGTAGTTGGGGTCCTTCTTGTCGCAGCCGAGCTTCCAGTACAGGTTCAGGCCGGTAAAGCTGATGTCGCCCTTGATAAAGAAGTCGTTGGTGACCTTGTAGATTTTGAGGATCCCCAGCATCTCTAGCTTCTTGACGATCTGCAGGACGTCTTGGCCCATCTGAAAGAAGTCCTGCAGCCAGGACGGCGACTTGTTGAGCAGCCAGTCGCTGACGACCTTGGCCAGAGCGTCTTCAAACAAGCCAAACGCCGCGTCGACGATGATCGACGGCAGCACCTGCTTGACGAGGTTCTTGACCTGAGCAATGACAAACGCTCCGGGATCATAGAAGATTTGCACAGCCGTATCGAGGATCTGCCCCAGCTGCCCGGGAATCGCCCCGGTGAAGTCAAAGTGGTTGACCATGTCGTAGGGCCCAGAGGCCATCAGCGGCAAAGTCTGAAGGGTGACGGTGACTTCGGTGGTCTGCTTGTCGATGACCAAGAGCGCGTCGGCACACCCCGCGGCGGCGAGGTGGTTGTCGCTGTCTTTGGCGATCACGTAGACGCCGTACTTCTTGTCCGCCGGCAAGGGCGCGAATTCCGGGGTGTCTTCCAGAATCGTCGACTTGCTGGCGATAAAGCCCTCCGGCGGGTACACCGGCTTGAACGACGCGCAGGTGAACGGGTTGGGCATCACCCGCACCGTGACCTGGCCCAGGGTCAACTGGTTGTCGTAGAGCATCTTGATCTTCAAGCCGCCCTTGGGGTTATCCGTCACCGACACCATGAATTCCACGGGCTCGGCCGCCTCGCAGCTGACGCGGACCTTGTAGTCGACCGCGGGCGATTTGTTGGCGGAAAAGATGTTGCCGGTCAGGCCCTTCTGGTCGGTGAAGGTGTTCATCGAGTCCAGCGCGCCGTTGCCCGGACCGTTCATCCCCTGGTTGTCGATGATCTCCCACAGCACCGCCACGCCGTCCGCCGGCACGCCGTGGGTGTAGTCGATCACCTTGGCGTACACGGGCAATTGCGCAGAGGGGCCAATCACTTGCGGCAGGGCGTTGTTGAGCATCAGCACAATTTCGCGCTTGACCGCCACGTCCTCTTCTTCCTGGGTATCCTCGCCTTGGGCGACCTCCTGGGTCGAGCCTCCGTCGGCGTTCGGCAGGGTGTCTTTCTTGCCAAACAGGCCGTTGCCGTCGGATTTGGCGTCGGCGATGATCACCGTACCCTGGACCACGTTGTCGCTGCACGCCTGAAGGCCAAAGGACAGCAGCGCTAACAGTGCGACGGGCCAACTGATTCGTCGAACGCGGGCGAGCATGGGACCTCCGGGCGCACACGGGATCGGCGGCCAGCGATGGCCACGGTCAACAGCGGCGCGGCCTGGACGGGGAGCCAGACAAACACGCCCACATTTAGAATACGGGATCTTCGCCTCCGGCAACAGGGGCATTCGCCGGGGGGCGCGGTTCCAATTCAGGGGTCAAGAAAATGACCCCTGAAAACCTGGCCCCGCGCCCCTGCTAGGTGGGCCACAAGCGCTCCGGCCGCGCACGATGTCCCCCTCTTGGCCCTGGCAAATTCAAAAAAAGTCACCCCTTCCATGGCCGGAAGCGCCGCGGCGAGCCCTGGACCCCTTTTTGGTTCCTCACCCTTCGCCGGGCAGCGGGGTGAAGGGAGGCGGCGACGGCCGAAGCGTTCTTGCGATAGCTGTGCGCGGCGCCGGGCCCGTGGTTGCGGTTTTGCGATTCCTGGCTATGCTTGGAGGGCGCGCGCCGCAGGCCACTATTACCCAACGCGGGGCATTTGCCGCCCTGCTGGCCGGCGCAGCGCGCAATCGCACCCGACTGACGGAGGAATGCCCACATGGCCGCAGCCGCCCTGACCCACGAGCACCTCGTCGAGGCTTTCGAGGCCCGCTTCGATTACCTCACCGCCCGCACCATTCTCAGCGAAGTCCTTGACAGCGCGCAGGTTGGTAAAGCAGCCGTCTACGACAGCGCGGCGCTGGCCAAGATCAGCCTCGCGGTAGAGAAGCTGAACCGCCCGCAAGCCATCCAGGCGCGACTGGGCGCCGCCCCCGCCGCCAAGACCGCGGAAGCTAAGGCTGAAGCCAAGGTCGAGGCCAAGCAGGAGCCCAAGCAAGAGCCCAAGCCGGCCGAGCCGATTGCCCCTGCGGAGCCGGTTGCTGGCGAAGTGCCTCCGGCTGAAGCTCCGGTCGATGCGCCGGCTGCCGACGCGCCCAAGGCTGACGACGCCGCCAAGCCGGCCGAAGGCCACAAGCACGACGACAAGAAAGGCAAGAAGTAGCGCGGACCCCTCCGGGCGAATTTTGCCGTCCAAGTCCCTGACCTCAAAGCTCTGCTTGCATCGCTGGCCGGTGGCGAGCGCGGTGACCTTTGCCGCGCCGACGGCCGCCGTGTTAGCATGGTGCGGTCCGCGCTGAACGCGGCCATGCGTTGAGGGCTTTGTGAGCTTGCCAAGCGCCGCGGCAAATGCGGCTGTCGATTCAGAACATGCGGGGGCCGGTCCGTCCGGCGGAGTCGCGGGCAGTTGCTCGTCTGGCTCGGTCGATCCCAACCTCATCATTGAGTGGAAGCCGGCGAGCACCGCCCCCAGCGCCGCCAATACCGTAGCGGTGCCGCGCAGTTTGCGCAAAGAGCCTGAGGCGGAGGCGTGGGACAGCGACGTGACCATGCCGGCCGACGCCAGCCCGGCGCCCGCCTTTAGCGGCCCCGGCGACTTGGGCATCGCCAAGCTGGGTCCGGCGCAGATCCGCGTGCCGCGCCGCCAGACCATCCCGGACGATCCGCAGCTGCTCGAACGCAAGATGTCGCACTTGTTTGCCAAAGCCTGCAAGGATTACGACATGATCCAGCCCGGTGAGCGGGTCATGGTGTGCATGTCGGGCGGCAAGGACAGCTACGGGCTGTTGCACTTCATGCAGCGCACCCAGAAGCACTCGCCGATCAAGTTCGACATCATCGCCGTGCACCTGGACCAGGGCCAGCCGGGCTTTCCCTCTGACGTGCTGGAGGAGTACCTCAAGACCTGCGGATCGCCTTACGAAGTCGTGAAATACAACACTTACGACATCGTGATGGAGAAGCTGGAGCCGGGCAAGACCACTTGTTCGCTGTGCTCGCGGCTGCGGCGCGGAGTGTTGTACGACGCGGCCAAGCGCCTGGGCTGCACCAAGATCGCCTTGGGCCACCACCGCGACGATATCCTTTCGACCTTGCTGCTGAACCTGTTCTTTTGCGGGCAGCTCAAGGCCATGCCGCCGCTGCTTCGGGCCGACGACGGCTACAACACGGTGATCCGGCCGATGGCGCTGATTCCCGAGGCGATGCTGATTAAGTGGGCGGAGATAAAGCAGTATCCTCTACTGCCTTGCAATCTTTGCTCCAAGCAGCCGGACCTGAAGCGGGCGCAGATGAACGACCTGCTGCGCGAGCTGGACCTGCGCTATCCGGGGGCGCTGCCGTCGGCTCTGAACGCGGTGCAGGACGTCAAGCCGCGGTTTTTGCTGGATCGCAAGCTGCACGATTTTGCCGCGGTGGCTTCTGCGGGGGGCGATCGCGACGAGGATGCCTTTGGTTGATCCGCGGCCACCACTGCTGAATCTCAAGGCGCCAAGCGGTGCTGGGGCTCCTCCGCGCTCGGTGGAGTCGGCGGAGCTGTTGCGCGCGGCCGGTGGGACGGCGGTGGGCTGGCCGGGTGGGCTGGACGCGGCGACGCTGCTGGACGTTTTGGAGAACCAAAGCCTGCTGACAACGCAACAGTGCTATGAAGTCGAGAAGTTGGCGGAGAGGCGCCGGCGGGTGCTGGAGAAACAGCGCCAAGTCGATCACGGCGAAGAGGCGGCGGCGGTGAGTGCGGCGGAGGTGGTGGCGAGTTTTCAGCTGCTCTCGCCTCAGGGCGCGGCGGTCAGCGAGGAGCGCATTCAGCAGACGCTGGCCCAGGCGGCGGGGCTGCGCTACGGGCGGATTGACCCGCTCAAGCTCGATGCAAAGCTGATTACCTCTTCGATTTCAAAGGCC
>JBIKTV010000300.1:0-7266 GCA_044347905.1 Myxococcota bacterium | reverse complement strand
GAGCCTGCCCTGGGCACCCGCCGCCAGCTAGAAGCCGCGGGCAAGTGGACCCTGCGCACCTCTCTGGGCGGCAGCGTGCTGCTCAACCACCGCACCGAAGGCTTTTCCAGCGCGCCCGTGGGCAGCAGCGTGGGCCTGGACCTGTTTGCCGACGGCCGCTTGCGCTTTGTCTCCGACCCCCACGTGTGGGCTACGCGCCTAGAGGTGGAGGAGGGCCAGATGCTCCAGCCGACCCTGCGCGCCGACAATACCCCCGGCGACCTGCTGGACGGCCGGCTGCAGTCGGTCAAGGATCGCTTGTATTTCAACTCGATTTACACCTACCAGTACCTGCCGTGGGTCGGCCCCTATCTGCGCTTGGGCGGTGAAACGAGCCTGTTTCAGCGGCTGGTGTACTTTGAGAAGCCCACGGTGGTGGTGGTGCGGCGCAGCGACGGCCCGGTGGCCACCACCCACAGCGGCGCGGACGGCAAGGGCGAAACGGCCTTTACCCTGGCCAGCCCGCTGATGCCCATCCAGCTCAAGCAAGGCGCCGGCGCCAATTTCCGCTTGCTGCACAACGCTTTTGTCGACCTCGACATCCGCGGTGGCCTGGGCGCCCGCCAATACCTCGCCCGCGACCAGCTGGTGCTTCAAGACGATGCCGCGACCACGGCCCTAGAGCTGCGGCGGGTCGCCAGCTCTTTTCTGTCTGGCCTGGAGCTGTCGGCCCTGGGTCAAGTGCGGCTGACGCGCTATCTGCAGGCCTCGACCGAGCTGGACACCCTGGTGCCCTTTAGCGGCACCGCCGACACCCAGATGACCTGGCGGAGCGCGGTGAGCCTGCGCCTGAGCAGCTTTGCCGCGCTGACGTACGCGCTCAACCTGCTGCGCCAGCCCAACGTGCGGCCGGACCTGCCCTTTGCCACAGAACAGGGCCTGCAGCTGCGGTTTTTCTACGCGCCTTGGTAGGGCGGAGCGTCAACAGGCGGGCAGCGCGCCAGGGATGGCGGCCCGAAGGGGGGCGTCCGACGCCCCTTTTTGCCAGCGCAGGGGCGCCCTTAGGGCGCATCTGGCCGTGCGCAAAAAGCCCCAGTCCGGTCGCCGCAGGCGAGGCGCCCAAATCCGGCCCCTCTGACGCGATCAGGCCCGGCCGGGTCAGCTGCGCCAGCGCCCAGCCCCCCTGACAACACTGCCCGACCGCCCTATCCTGCCGCGCGGAGGTCTAACCATGCCCGTGCCCGTCGATCCCGCCGTGTTGGTGTCCCTGGGCTGGACGCCGGAGCGCTCCGCTGAGCTGGCGGCGCTGGGCGACCGTGAGCTGCTGCCCGCGCGCGTCTCCGGCGTGGACCGCGGCAGTGTGGAGGCGCTGGGCCTGCCGCCCACGCCGTTGCAGCCGCAGCGCCTGGTGTTTCGCACGGACCAGGCACTGGCGGTCGGCGATTGGCTCGCTGTGCGCCAACTGGGCGACGCCGCGCTGGCTGAGCGACTCCTGCCGCGCGCAAGTCTGTTTGCCCGCAAGGCGCCGGGCCGCTCGAGCGAGCCGCAGCTGCTGGCCGCCAACATCGATGTGGTGCTGGTGGTCACGGCGCTGGGCGAAGACTTCTCGCCTCGGCGCGTGCAGCGCTACGTCAGCGCGGCGCGGGCGGGCGGGGCGGCAGCGGTGGTCGTGGTGTCCAAGGCCGACCGGCCGCACGATCAGGCGGCGGTGCGCGCAGAACTGGCGGAGGCCGTGCCCGGGGTGGCGGTGGTGCTGGCCAGCAGCGTGCTGCCGGGGGGCCTGGACGAGCTCCGCGCGGTGCTGCCGAGTCGCGCGACCCTGGCCCTGGCGGGGTCTTCTGGGGTCGGCAAGTCGACGCTCGTCAATCGGCTGATCGGTTTAGACGAGGCCCACGGCCAAAAAACCCTGGATGTGCGCGCAGGGGATGACAAAGGCCGCCACGCCACCACCCGCCGCGCGCTGCTGATCGGCCCCTCTGGGTGGCTGCTCATCGACACGCCGGGGATGCGCGAGTTTGGCCTGGTGCACGCCGAAGCGGGCATTGCCGAAGTGTTTGCCGATGTCGAAGCGCTGACCGCGGCCTGCCACTTTCGCGACTGCAGCCACAGTGGCGAGCCCCACTGCGCGCTGCAAGAGGCGGTGGCCGCCGGGTCGCTGCCGGCCGTGCGGCTGGCGTCGTGGCTGGCTCTGCGCGAGGAAGCCGCGGCGGCCGACCAGCGCTTTGCCGAGCGCAAAGGCCAGGACAAAAAGGCGTGGGAGAAGGACATTGCCCGCGAACAGCGGCGCTACATGCAAGGCGAGCGGGAGCGCGGCGGCAAGCGGGGGTAGGGCTGGACGGCGCAAATGGCCCGGTGCCTTGCAGCTGCGGCGCCAGCGTTTGCGCTCACCGCGCAGCTCGTCGGCAGAAGCCCCTGCCGATTTCGCGGACAGGTACATGGCGCGGACAGGTACATGGCGATTGTCTGATCCATGATATCGCAAGGGATTCCCCGCCGGGCCAGCGACCGTCACCCGCAAGGGCCGGGCCCCGGGCGTCGCGCGGCTCCCGCGGCCTGTGCGCACCTCAAGCCTCCCAGCCGCGGCGCGCCCGAGGGCCCGGTCGGCCAGCTGGCAAGCTGGACGATAGGGCGCGGTGCTGCGACGCAGCCGCGAAGCGGCGCGGACCAGCAGGCCCCCAAATGCCCAAGAAGCTCACATGACTAGAGCGCCAAAATCCCCACCTACCCCGCCAACTTGCGCCCCAAGGCATCCAGCCAGTCGCGCGGCTGAGCCTGCCACTGGCGCACGGCCTCATCCAGCTGGCCCTGAGCGGCGCGCCAAACCAGCCCCTGAAAAGCCTCCACGGCCCGGGGATCGTCAGCGAGGTGCGCGCCCAGCGGCGGTTGGATCGGCTCGCCCACATGGTAGGTAAACTGCACCGGCAGCGGCAGAATCCCCAGCCCCAGCGACACCGGAAAGTCGTAGCGCGCTTTGCCCTGGCCGGCGACGTGGCGCACCAGCAGCTTGTCTCGAAACAGGTAGCGGTAGGCGTGGTCGACGCCCGCGGCCATGATCGGCACCACCGGCACCTGGGCGCGCAGGGCGACCTTGGCAAACCCCAGGCGATCCTTCCAGAAAAGCTGATAGCGCTGCGCCGGGCTCTTGAACGACTCGGCCGAGCCGCCGGGGTAAACCAAGCACATTTCGCCCTGGCGCAGCAGGTCCACGGCCTGGTCTGGGTGGCCTTCAATCGCCCCCACGCTGTGAAAGACCTTGTGCAGCCCCGGGACTTTGAACAGAAAGCGGTCGGCCAGGCCGCGCGGCAAGCGCTGGGTGTGGCGCCACAAAAGCGGATACAGCGCAAAGGAGTCGATGCCCATCAGCGCGTGGTTGCCCACCAGGAGCACCCCGCCGTGGGGAATCCGCTCGGGATGGATCAGCTCCGGCCGCAGGTAGCTCAGGGCCCCGGCGAGCACCTTGGCGCCGCGGTCCAGGTGGCGATCGGCCAGAAGGTTGTGCATATACCCCCCTTACGTCAAGTGCCGGCAGTGATTGGTAAATTTGGCGGTTTTGTGCAGTTTCTACGTGGGGTGCGCGGCCTGGTCAAACCCCGCCTTGAAGTCGGCGAACCGCAGCGTAACCCCCAGCTGGTCGCGGCTCCAACTCGCGCTGATCCGCCGGCTGGGCGCGGCATAAGGGCTCGCTTCTGCGCGCGTTTGGGGATCGATCCCCAGGCGCGCGGCCATCCACCGCACCACGTCGCGGCGCATCGGCGGCTGGGCATCGCTCGCGTGGTAGATCGCCCCGTCGCCACCGCGGAGCAGCGCCGCCTCGACCATGGCCACCGCGTCGTCCAGGTGGCAGAAGTTCATGTAGGCGTCGTCACCTGGGCCAAGGGCCAGCGCCCCAGAGCGCACCCGCTGCAGCGTGCCCCAGCGACCGGGGCCATACAGCCCAGACAGCCGGACAATTCGCGTGGGAATACCTTGGTTACTGGCATGTACCAGTTGCTGCTCGGCCTCTACCAGCACCTCTGACGTTGGGCTAGCGGGCGACACCGCGGTGGATTCCGTGACCTCGCGGCCGTCGCGGTAGCCAAACACCCCGGTAGAACCCGTGTAGACCAGGGCGCGCAGGGGCAGGCGCTCGGCGGCGCGCAGCAGGTTCTGGTTGACGGTCAGGTAGGCGGCGCGGTAGCCCTCCGCGCTGTCCGAGCGCGCCGACTGGCAGGCGACAATCGCTTCAATATCCGAGGCTAAGGCCAGGTGGGCCTGGTGATCGCTCAGGTCCAGGGCCTGCGGCTTGAGCCCCAAAGAGGCCAATTCGCCCAGGCGCTCGGGATTTCTGCGGATGGCGGTGACCTGGTGGCCCTGGTTTTTCAGGTGTACGCCCAGGGCAGTGCCTAGCCAGCCGCAGCCGGCAATCGCGATGTGCATCGGGTCTCCAAGCTGCGAACGTCACGCAGCGTCAGCACTTTGCAGCAGGAACGCGTCCATGTCGCCCTTGCCTTTGATGTGGACTGGGCCGCGAGGGGTGCACAAAAAGCCCGGCCCCAGACGCTCCGCGGTCGCAGCGGAGATTTGGATCTGGTCGACGACGCCGTGGGACTCCATGCGCGAGGCCACGTTGACGGTGTCGCCCCACAGGTCGTAGATGAACTTGCGCGTGCCAATCACCCCCGCCACCACCGGGCCAGAGTGAATGCCAATGCGCATTTGCAGCGGAATCCCCAGGGATCGGCTCTTGTTCTTCAGCGTCACTTGCATCTGGATGGCCAGCTCGGCGATGGCCGCAGCGTGATCGGTCCGCGGCACCGGGATGCCCGCAGCGACCATGTAGGCATCGCCAATCGTCTTGATCTTCTCCAGCCCGCGCTGCTCAATCAGCCCGTCAAACGCGCTAAAAATGTCATTGAGCATCCGCACCAGCTCTTCTGGCGGCATGCGCGCAGACAACTGGGTAAAACCCACGAGATCGGCAAACATCACCGTTGCTTCGGCAAAACCGTCGGCAATGACCCCCTTGTCGTGCTTGAGCCGCTCCGCGATCGACTGGGGCAGAATGTTGTGCAGCAACGTCTCGGCGCGGTCAAACTGCTCTTGGAGGCGCTCTTCGGCGACTTCTGCAGCCCGGGAAAACTGCTGGGCAAACAGGCCGAGCAGACCAAAGATCCCTGCGATACTCACAAGTTCCATAGCCATGCCGACCTGCTGCGGCAAGGCGTAGTGGGGCGGGTGAAAGCGCGACCACAGGGCCAGGGCACCGTACAGCGCCGCAGTCGCCGCGACCGCCATGGCCTTGACCCCGTAGCGCCGCCCCGGCAGCGACAGCACCACCGCCGGCACCACCAGCAAGAAATACTGCAGTCCCGGCTCCCAGCCGAGCAAAACCACGCTCAAAGTCTGGTGAAACCACAGCTCTACGGCAGAGAGCACCACCGCCGCCTCGCACTTGCCCCGGCGGTTCAGGGCCAGCGCCGCGACGTACATCGGCATGCTGACGGCATTGGCCGCGACCAGCCAATACGCGCCCACGGCGACAAACAGCGAGATATACAGCACATGTACGGCGATCGCGCTGGTCAGGCCGACGCTGAGCAGCACCCAGATGCGCCGATAGTTGGGGGCAATGTGCGGTCCAGGAATCAGCAGCCACTGGCGCAATTGCGGCCAGCCGAGCTTCACACCATCACCGATCCGCAAGAGATGTCGATGCCTTGGCCGGTCACGCACTCGCCGCCGGGGCCGATGAGAAACTTGAGGTAGGACGCGACTTCTTCGGGCTTGACCATGCGCCGAATGGGCAGCACCGCCAGCGCTTCTTGGGTCTGTTGCTGCGGGGTAATGCCGCGCGCCGCCGCCATGCGCCCCAGCGACTGGTGGGCCATCTCCGTATCCACCCAGCCGGGGTTGACGGCGTTGACGCGAATGCCGCGCGGGGCGAGCTCTAAGGCCATGGAGCGCACCAGGCCCATCACCGCGTGCTTGCTGGCCGTGTAGGCCGCCGACCCCGGGGCACCAAAGCGGGCCAACACGCTGCCAATAAACAGAATTCTCCCGCCCTGCCCCATGTGGTCGGCCACGCGCTGGGCCAGGAACCAGGTGCCGATGACGTTGGTCTGGATCACCTGGCGAAAGGCCTTGCGGCTCAGCGGGGAGTTGTCGCTCACCGGCGTGGCGAAGTTGACGCCCGCGTTGAGGATCAGCACGTCAATGGGGCCAAAGCGGGTCTCGGCGGCGACTACGGCGTTGTCGATCGATTCCTCGTCGTCCAAGTCCATGCGCAGGGCTTGGGCGCGGTCGGTCCCCAAGTCCATCGCCACGCCCAGGGTCTTGTTGTACGAGCGCGCCGCCAGCGAAAATCGGTAGTTCCTCTCTTCGCCCAGCAGTCGCGCCACCGCCTCGCCAATGCCCCGCGATGCGCCACTGATAAAGACGTGCTTGGGCCGCGAAGCCAACGCCTTCTCCAGCTCGGATTGCGGCAGCCTTACGGTGGACATTGCCATGATCTACCTCAGCTTTTCAGGGGTCTTGAGCGCTTGCTGCTGTTCCTGGGCGCGGAGCGCATCGCCCTCTGGACTCCACACCGATCGGTAGGCCGCCAGCACCACGCCCAGCACAAACCATACCACAACCAGCATATACGCCACATAGACACTGCCGCGCACATACCGGTAAAGAGGCGGTTTTTCTTCGGCGCGGCGCATGACGGCGTCGTCGGGCAGGCCGTCCTGGTCGACCTGCGGCGCGGCGGAATCGGCTTCTGGCGCGGTGGGCTCGCTCATGGCGTGCGGTGCGTCCCCAAGGCGTCGCGGAGGGCGCCTTTCTGCGTTTCGCTATAGATATCGCAGATTCCCGGCACTGGCAAGCCGCAGCGGCCCTCGGTCGCCAAGCACTCGTAGTCGCTCTGCAGTTCTTTGCAAGTGCGCTTTTTGCCTTGCCAATCCCAAGCCGACTCCAGGATTTCGCCGGTCTTGACGTCGCACTGCGGCGAGCAGAACGCCGGCGCGGGCAGGGGCGCGTCGTACTTGCCGTTGCCGTCGGCATCCAAGAGCACGGCCGAGGAGATGGCCATGGGATAAACCGGGAAAAAGTCTGGGATCTTTGCGGGAGGCGGGAAGCTGCTCTTGGCCAAGCTCGCCAGGGCCGGATCGCCGGCAAACAGGGCGGAGAAGGCGATCGACGCCACCCGCGCCAGCTGCAACTCGCCAAACGGCACGTCCAGATACACGGGGCGCATCCACGATTTGGGGTCGGCGCCCACCGCAACCACCACCAAGTGGCTGTCGCGATTGGGCATGGTCAGGT
>JBIKTV010000079.1:0-17082 GCA_044347905.1 Myxococcota bacterium | reverse complement strand
GATGACCCGCTTGGCGTCCACCGGCAGCTGCTTGCTCCAGGCCAGCGCGCCGTTGAGGTAGATCTCCACGCGGTCCACGCCAAACCACGACGCCGTCTGCACTTTGACCTTGACGGCCAGCGGCTGCCCGGCGGCGATCTTGGCCAGCTCCCCCGGCCCCTTGCCGGCCACGCCGACCTGAATGAACGGCCCATAGCTGGGCACCGTCTGGCTGCCGCGCAGGTTGGCGGCGATCTGCGCCGTGTCTAGCTTGGAGGGCGCATCGGTCGCCGACTTCACATAAGTCCGCGGAAGACCTGGCTCTTGCTTGTAGCCGTGGCTGTCTGAGCCGCCCACCAGCGCCCGCACATAGCCGTGCTCCAAGAAGCGGAAGTAGTCCGACAAGACGCCGTCGCGCTGACCGCAGGGCACGTTCCAGTCCGCCTGGGGCACCGCCTGATCCAGCGGCTGAGCGAGCAAGTCCGGATCATAGGTACACTTTTTGGCCATCGCGTCGAGCGCCTTGTCGGCCTTGACCTGCGGGTCCTTCTCGCCCTGCACCTTGGTCGGCGCGGCGTTGAGCCAAGCGTCCTGCTCTTCTGGGGTGCGCTGATTGATCCGCCCGGCCATGTACGCCGCCAGGGCCATGCGGTAGCGCATGCGGCAGTCGGCCAGGTCTTCGCCAGCTGGGCACTCGGTTTTTCCTTCCAATTGAAGGGGATTCTGCAGATTCACTTCCGCGAGTTCGGGGCACGACGTCTGCATCTCGGCGCGGGCTTTGGCGTCGTCCACCTGATTGCCCACCACGCCGGCGCGGTCGATGCGGTCCAAACAGCGCGAGAAAACCTGCACTTCCCAGACTGTGGCCGTGTGCACGGAGTCAAAGCGCTTGCCGTTGAACACTTCCATCGCGTCTTGGTCGCACGCCACGGTGCGCAGCACTGAGTTGTTCTCTTCCTGGGCAGACAGCGTGCGCGTCAGGCTGTAGCCGTTGACGCCGGCCTGATCGAGCCAGCCCAAGAAGCCGTCGCGCGGGTGGGCGATGATGGTGGTGGGCTTGGCACCGCCGGTCAGGCCCGTGCGCGCCAAAATATCCTGCAAAATCCCGGTGGAAGGCCGGCAGTACCAATCGACGCTGCCGTGGTGGGGGATCTTGCTCTGGCTGTATTTGAGCGGAAAGCCGATGTAGTGGCCGATCTCAAGCGTCGACACCTCCGCGCCCACCACGGTCAGCAGCCAGTTTTGCAGGCCAAACAGCTTGACCCACGGCAGGTAGTCGCTGAGCACGTCGTGATCGGTCGCGGCCACGTAGTCCACACCTTCCGCGGCCACGGTCTTGACGCGCTCGCCAAGCGGCATCCCCGAGTCAAAGCTCGGCTCGGCGTGGAGGTGAAAATCGCCAGAGATCCAGCCCGTCGTGTCGATCTCGTGGGTCAGGGAGGCGCGGATGTCCTGGGTGTCGCCGGCTTTGAGGTCGATGGTCTGGTCGTGGATCGACCACTCCGTTCCGTGCGACACCACCACGCGGTAACGCCCTGCGGCCAAGGGGATGTCAAAGCGCCCGTCGGTGGCGAACTGCAGGCGCTCCACGCCCACGCCAAGCCGACCTTGGCCAAAGAACGGCATGCGCCCGCCGTCGCGGAACGTCGCTTCGCCGTTGGCATCGAGCCGCACCACCGTCAGCTTGGCCGGCAGCGCCCCGCCGTGGTCGCCGATGGCGTCGATGCGCACGCGACCCGGAGAAGGCAGCGCAGGCACCGCCACTTGGGTCTTGCCGGCGTCAATGCGCGCGCGGATGGGTGCACTGGCCACGACCTTGTGGGCATCCATCGCCACCAGCAGGTAGTCGCCGGGCGGCAAAGTGCCTTGGAAGCTGCCATCTTCCTTGAGTTCTGCCCCGGGATCGGCCTCAATGGCGTTGAGCACCCCTGGCGAGGCGTCGATGGCGCGGTTGGCCGCCAGCACCTGATCCAGCGACACCCACTGCTTCTTGGGGTCCGGGTCGCGCAGCACAAAAACCGTAGCGTTGGGGGCGGGTTGACCGGTCTGGCTCCACACCACCGCGCCCTTGAGCGTGCCAGTGGCCGTGCCCCGGTGCTTGTAGACGATGTCCGAGACCGAGCCGACGTCGCCGTGGCCAACCGCGAGATAACGCTCGTATTCCATGACCTTGACGTCGTCGCAGCTCTTGTCATCCTCCGGGCCAGAAGAACAACCCAGCGCTGCGGTGACAAAGGCCGTGGCCGCCGAGGTGAACACCGGCACCAGCACCTGCGGCTCATTGCCCGCCGCGGCCTGCCTCTTGGTGTAGTAGGCGTAGCTCACCTCGCCGCCCGAGGCCGAGACAAAATCAAACGCCAAGGGCTTGCCAAAGGTGTCGCGGCCGCCAAAAAGCGCGTCCCACACGGGCTTTTCTTCGTCAAAGCCGTGGCCGGGCACAAAGATGTCGGTCTGGTTGCCAAAGAACACAAAATCGCCGCCGCCGACCCCGGCCTTCTGATAGGGCGCGTCGTCGTCTTTCTTTTGGCCCAGGATCGACTTGAAGATATCCTGCGATCCCATAGTGTTCTGCATCGAGGCGATGTCGGAGCAGCCGCAGACGGTGCAGCCGTAGCTGTCAAACTTGACCGCGGTGGTGCAGGTCTGGCCGGCGCAACCCTGTTCGCTGAGGGTCTTGCAGGTGCACTTGCCCTTGTCGCTCGCGCTGGCGCCCTTGCACACCATGTTGGCGGTGCCGCCGCACTCGGTGTCGTTCTGGCAGGAAGAGCCAGCGGTCGAATCCAGGCCCTGATTGGCGCGCGGGCGCAGAATCACCCAAGTCTTCATGGTCACAAAGGATTCGCCCGGATGCAGCGTGTAGTCCGTGCGAAAGTTGACGGCGGTTTTGACGTCGGGGAAGAAGAGCCCCAGCAGCGGGCGCATGCTCTCCAGGATCGACAGGGCTTCGAACAGGAATACGCCCTTGCCTTCTACGCGCACCGTCGCCGCTTTGCCGTCGCTGCCGTCGGCCAACACGCGCACGTCCGAGTCCAAGGGCGCAGGCACCAAAAGGTTAGCAAAAGGGAAGACTTCTGCGAGCTTGTCCCGACCTTGACCCGGCGGAAAACGCGGATCGTTGCGGCGCACGTCGGCGTCGACCAGGCTGCCGCCAAACACGCCGGGGCCCCAAGAGCGGTTGGGCCCCAGGATGGCGACGCGGATCTTGTCATTTTCTAGAATGAAATCGCCAATGTCTGCATACGACACCGGACCGCCCACCAGATCCTGGCGATCCTGGGCGACAAACGCCCGCAGGGTCGACGGCTCATCGGCGTCGCAGCCGGGCAGCGCCCCTAGCAGGGCCAAACAGGAGGCAAGCAGGCTGGAGGCCAGCCAAGAACGGCGCCCGACCATGGTCCCTCCGGCTTAAAGCATCAACTGGAACTGCAAGAACAGCGTGTCGTTGTCGACGGCGGCACCGCGCAGCTCCTGGCGGTGGTCAAATTGCAGTTGCGCGCGGACTTTTTGCTGCGGGGCCTGCACGCCCAGGGCGGCGGAATAGACCCGCTCGTCTTGATCATCGTCGCGGGCCGTGTCGGGGTCGATCTGCTCAAACCGCGCGGCAAGATTGTACCATTTGCGCGCATAGCCCAGCTCGGCAATCACGGCGCGGCGGGTGAGCGAGCCGGTCAGGGTGGCCGGCAGGGTCGGCTTGTCTTTGGGATCGGCCTGATCTTGCAGGACCTCCGCGAGCAGGTGCAAGCCCTTGTACTTGAGGTGCAGATCGCCCTCATAGCCCTGCATTTTCACGGTACTCGCGTCGCTGTAGTAGGCCGAGGCGCCCACTTCAAAGCGCAGATCGCCGCCCACGGTGTCCAGGGTCTCCGCCCCGACCCGACCCAGCGGCGCCGCCGATACCCGCGCCACGGCCGACAGCCCGCCAAAGCGGTTGCCGTTGATGCCCGAAAACTCGCGGAATCCCTCGTGAAAATTCACGCCGCGCTCAAAGCCGTTGTACGCCCCCAGGTGCCACTGCAGGCCGGCGAGGTCGTAGTGGCCGGACAGCGTCGCGCCCACTTGGCGGAAAGGCGCCATGGCCACGGTTGAAATGGCCCGCTCGGCCAGGCCCAGGTGGCCCGAAGAGACCATGGCGGTCTTGGAGAAAGGCGTGCGGTGGGCGCCGACGACCAGAGTGCCGGTGCGCCACGGCTCGATCGAGACCCAGGCTTCGCTGAGCATGCCGGCCTGGCTGAGCGGGTTGGCCACGGCGTCTGCGTACAGGCCAAACTGGGCCTTGGCCGGCCACCAGCCGCCGGTAAAGCCAAAGCGGGCGCGGCGCAGGGTAAAGCCTGGATTCTCTGCGCGATCGCCGCGGCCCTGCTGGTTGTCGTCGCCGGTCAGCAGCGCCGCTTGGGTCTGCACCAGCACGTGCGGATCGAGCCGGCCGCGCAGGCCCAGGATGCCGGCCAGGGGCCCGCGCAAACCAGGAGGAAGCATGCCGAGTTGCGCGCCAATGTGCAGGGCCTTGCAGCGCGGATCGCCGGGGTGCTGGGTCTCGCAGTCGTCGGCTAGGCGCCGGCAGTCGTCGGGATCGCCGCAGCCATCGTCCTCTCCGCCGCCAATATCCATGTCCGATTGCGGACCTACGCCGCGGCGCTGGCGGGGAGGCTCGGCGACCTTGGGCCGGCGTATTTCAAGCGTGGGCGGCTCAGCCTGCTTGACCGGCGGGGCCGGCTCCGCCATGGGCTCAGCCACCGCTGCAGGTGCTTCTTGGGCAAGCGCGGGCAGCGCCATGGCGGCGGGCAGCAGCAAACCAGCGGTAACAACCAGGGAACCGGCCACATTGTGCACAACAGAACCATGCCTCATCTGGACCTCACGCAGACAACCCGGGGGACAATAGCACGGCGAATCAGTCGAGGGTAGCGAGAGAAACGAGGTAGACCGAGCCCAGGTCTACGCCGTTGGCTCCGGCAGGCGTGCCGGTGGGTGCCGCGGCGACCAGGGCGGGTTTGCCGCCGACCAGCCCCACCGCTAGCGATTCGCCCAGGCGGCCAAGGCCCGGCGAGGTCTCGCCGACCACCTGCAGCGACGGATCGGCCTGCAGGCCCATGCCCGGTTTGTTTGGCGCGCCGTAGTCAAAACGGTGGACGCGGACATGGCCGCTGAGCGGGACACCACCCGCCGCGCCCAAGGGGCTGCCGACGACGATGCCGGCAAACGCAGTGCTGGAGGTGCGCGGCACGATGGCTACGGCGGATCCGGCGCGCTCGCCGACCGCGGCGCCCTCTACGGCCAGGCCCACCCCGGCCGGATCGAGCAGAGGCAGTTTGGCCAGCGGCGCGCTGCCGTCGACCCAAACTTCTGACGTGAGCTTCGCGAGGTAGCTGCCGCGCACCACCCAAGCGGCGCCGACTTGATTGCCGGCCTTGAGGTGGCCCACCGCGCCGACCACCAGATCGCCGGCCGCGTCGCCGTCCAGGTCGCCCGCGGCGAGGGCAAAACCCGCTTGGGCGGCGGCCTCACCGGAATAAAGCGCCATCCACTCAGGGGATTTGCGTTTGCAGGCCGCGCCGTAGCCAAACACGATGAACACCGCGCCTTGGTCGTTCTTGCCGACCTGGTCGACCCCGGCCGCGCCCACAGCGATCTCATCGCAGCCGTCGCCGTCGAGATCGGCGAGCCCAGCGACGGAGCGGCCCAAGCCGTCACTGGCGGCCAAGCCGGGGATCACCAGATCGGGGCACTGCACCTGAATCCCAGGCGTGGAAGAGACTTTGCGCCCGCGCACCAGCAGCAGGGCCCCGGCATTCAGCCTTCCCGGAGCGTCATAACCTACCGATCCAATGGCGAGATCGTCCAGTCCGTCGCCGTCGTAGTCAAAGCCGCCGGCGACACTGTCCAGCACCTGACCGGCCTGGGGGCCGTAGATGACCCAGCGCGGCGCGTTGACCAGCGGCGAGCCCGGGGCGCCAGCTGAAAAAACGTAGACGGCGCCGGTGTCATTGGCGGCCTTGAAGGTCGCGGGCTTGGCCGGATCGCCCAGGCACGCCACGGCCGGCGCGACCAGCGCGTAGGACTTGGAGAAGGGCACCGTCAGGTCTTCGGAACGCGCTACGACGGCGAGATCAGCCTTGCCGTCGCCGTCAAAATTGCCTGCGCGGGCCATGGCATAGCCAAACTGGTCGGAGCTGCTGTGGCCGGTGAAGTCGAGCCAGTCAAAGCCAGGCGCACTGGCCATCCCGGCAGAGCCGCCCTTCCACAGCCACAGGTCGCCGGTGTTGGGCTCGCCGCCTTTGGGGTCGTCAAAAGCGTAGGCTGCGGCTAGGAGATCGGCCGCGCCGTCGCCGTCAAAATCGCCGGGCAAAGCCACCGCCGTGCCCAGGCGCTGGCCCGCGGGAAGCCCGGGCATGGCCAGCTTGACCAAGGGCTTGCCGGGCACCAGCCAGTAGGGCCGGCCGACCTGCGGGCCCAGGTCAGAGCTATTGGAGGCAAAGACGAGCAGCGCGGGCTTGGCGCCTGCCGCGCTTTTGGCCAGCACCGCGGCGGCCAAGCCAAAGCGCGCGCCGTTGGCCTCGCCGGCCCATTGCTGCGCGGGCGTTGCGGCGGGCAGTTCGGCCTTCTTGCCGGGGTAAAGGGCCAAAACACCCGTGTCCGTCGGCGCTGCAGGGGCACCGGGGGCAGCCGCCAGCTCAAAAAGCGCATGGCCCACCAGCAAATCGCCCAGGCCATCGCCCGTGAGGTCGCGGATGTGGACGGAGGCCCCAAAGGCGTCGCTGGTCTTGGCCCCTTCGACGCTCCACTGTGCAGACGACGCCACGGCGAGCTCTGGGGGCGCAGCTGCCGGCAGAGGCCCGCCCTGCCAAACGCGCACGGCGCCGGCGTTGACCACCGCAGTTGTGCCCACCGCCGCGTCGTGGTTGCGCTGGGTCACCGCGAGCTCGGCCTTGCCATCGCCGTTGAGATCGCCGGCGGCCAACCAGCGGCCCAGCGCGGACTGAATTCCCGAGGCGGCATCGGGCTGAATGGCGCGCACCGGCAGCGGGCTCAGGCCGCCAATCGTCGCCTTGGAGGCCGCCACGCCGCGATAGACGAACACCGCGCCGTCGCCCGCCGCCCCACCCGGCATGGTGTGGTTCAGGGCCGTGACCGCCAGATCGCAGGCGCCGTCGCCGTCAAAATCGCCTGCCGCCAGCGTTTGACCCAGGCGCAAGTTGGCCGTGGCCTTCCAGGTGCCGTCCGCTCCCGGCAGAGCGCCGTAGACCCGCTGCTCGGCGGCGTCCAGAAAGCCCTCTTCGTGGCCCAGGAAAATGTGTACTGCGCCCTGATCGGCGACGATAGGGCTCAGGTCGCGGTTCTCCCCCGCTGGGGTGCCCACGGCCAGATCGAGCGCGCCATCGGCATTGAAATCGCACAGCGCCACGGCGGTGCCAAACTGGTCACCGGCAAACGGCCCAAACAGCTGGCGGACGGGGGCTTCGGCGAGCTTGCCGGCGGCGGGATCCCACGCAAAAATCGAGATCTGACCGGCATCCGCGGCGCCTGCGTCGGCCAGCGGTGAGCCGACGACCAGCTCGGGCAGGGGCGATCCCGCGACATCGCCGGTGTCGACGGCGTAGCCAAAGCGATCTTCCGCCAGCGAGCCGTGCAGCACCTGGCTGGGCTCCGTCGACAGCCCCACGGCGCTGCCGCGATACAAGTAAAGAGCGCCATCGTTGTAGCGGGTCTGGTCCGACTCGGGCAGGCCCAACAGCGCGTCGCTCCAGCCGTCGCCGTCCAGATCGGCTGAGGCAGCGGCGGCCACCTCAAAAAAGTCGCCCGAGCGGGGCATGGGCGGCACCTTGGCGGCGACGACTTCCACAGACACTGTAGTCGATTGACCGGTGAGCTTGTCGACCACGGCGATGCTGACGGTCCCGACGGCCACGGCGGTCACCACGTCGCCTTGGGCGGTCAGTTGCGGGCCCTTGGCGGTCGTTTGCAGCACGCCCGAGCCGCCGCGCACCTCCAGCTTGGCCGAAGCGCCCAGCGGAATCGCGAGACGCGGAGGCACCGGCGTCAGGGCCGATCCGGGGACCACCGCCACTGCGACGGCGACGGATTCGCCTGTGCCGCTGTCGGTCACGACAATCGCGTCGCTGCCGGGCTTGGGGCCCGCGGTGTACAAGCCGGTTGCGGTGATGCTGCCGCCGCTCTGGTTGGTCTTGAGGCTAAAGGCATAAGCCCCGCTGCCCAGGCTCGCCTGCACGGCCAATTTGCCACCCGGGGGCAGCTCGGCCTTGCTGGGCAGAATCGCCATCGGCTCGAGCACTTGAATGGCCAACTGGGTGCTGCCTTTGCAGCCGACGTCGGTCAGCTCGACCACGTCCGCGGTCCCCGCCTTGTCTCCAGCCAAGTACGCGCCGGTGTACAGGTTGACCAGGCCGTCCGAAGGGTTCTTGACCAGCTCAAAGCGGTATTGCCCCGTGCCGCCGCTGGCTTTGAGGTTGATCAGCTGCAGCGGCAAGACCTTGGGCCCGGCCGGGCCGAGCTTGAGCGCCGGGCTGCAGGGGGCCAGCCCCTGGCTGTCTTTGGCGATATCCCAGCCAAATTGGATGTCCAGGGGCGCCACATCGACGAACGCATCGGCATCCGCGGGGCTCGTCGCGTCGGTGGGACTAGTCGCGTCGGTGGGGGTGAACGTGTCGGCCATATCAGCGCTTGCGTCCGCGTCGAATGCGTCCGCGCCAACCGCGTCCGCGGCCGCAGCATCGCCATCCCCAGCCGCGTCGGCCCCTGCGTCGCCGGCAATTTCGCTGGCAGAATCCGCCAAAGCGTCTGCGCTGTCGGGTAGGCTCGGCACGTCAGCCGGTGCATCTGCGGCCAAATCGGCGTCGGCAATCCCCAGGTCCGCAGCGACGGCATCGGGCGCCTGTTCTGCCACATCCTGCAATTGCCCAAGGTCCACGCCACTATCGGCGGCCGTGCTCGCTCCCGGCTGGGCTGGCGAACCGCAGGCCATCAGCGCCACAAGGGCGATCAGCAACATGCCCGGCCCAAGCGGTTGACGACACCGCGGCTCTTGCCTCAACCTGTTGGGCTGCATGCTCACTCCCCCTTTGGATGTCCTGACGGTTCCCCTTGGCGATGCTGGCACGGCTTTGCGGCCCCTGACAAGGCGCTGGCCGCGGCTGGGCGTCGCTGCCTGCCTATGGGCGCTGGTGTCGTTCGGCGGCTGTTCGGCGGAGTCGAGCTCTGCAGCGGGCCAGCCAAGCGGCGCAGCGGACGCAATTGTCCTGGCAGACGCCTCAAAACCGCTCGATAGCGGTGCGGATGGCGCAGGGGCTTTGGACGCGGATGCGCAGGCGATCGACGCCCTTGCCGACTCGACACCCCCTGACTCGGCGCCGCCTGACGCGACCCCGGCCGACTCCGCCCCGCCCGACGCGACGCCAGCCGATTCGACTGCGCCCGACGCTGGCCTCGCCGATGCCGAACCAGCCGACGCCGACCCGGGCTTGGACAGCGCCTCCACTGCAGACGCCGAGCCTGAACTGCCTGCGCCCTCAGCGGATCCTGCGATCCTTGGCCCTGCGGTGCCGGCGCAAATCGAGCTGCTCTGGGGCCAGCAGCCCAGCTTTGCCGCGCCCGGCCAGGGCAGCGTGGTGATAGCCCAAGCGGGCACGGAGACGGTGATGCTGGACATCGCCGGCCTGCCGCCGCAGCTTCTGCAAGGGGATCCAGGCCCGGCGCGGTCGATGGCGGTGATGCCCGGGCCCCAATATCTGCTGGCGACGGCCAAAGGGCTGTACGGCCTCCAGGGCAAAAAGTGGGGAATCTCGCCCGTCCAGGCGCTGATCGGCGCACCGCCGCAGTGGCTTTTGCTGCAGGGCGGCGCCGGTGGGCCGTGGCTGTGGCTGGGTCAAACCCCGGCGGTGGGCCAGGTTGCGGCGCTTTGGCGTCACGACGGCCAGCTTCTGCAGCCGGTGGCCGTACCTGGGCTCGATCTGGCGACGGCCCTGGTCCAAGGCGCCCATTGGAGCGATGGTCCGGCGCTTGGCCTGAGCGCTACGGGCCAGCCCCAAAGCGGCGGCGAGCCCAAGCCCGCGCTGTGGCTGGTGGCCGCGGGGTCGCTGCGCGCCTTGGTGACGAACGGCAAATCGGCCAACGTCTGGCCCGATCAGCCCCTGCCGCCGGGCAAGCGTTTGGCGAGCGACGCCAGCGGTCGGCTGTGGTGGCTCGCAAGCGACGGTACCCTGCACCAGCGCGACCCGGGCGGCGACTGGCAGTGGCTGGCCCTTCCGGAGGCGGTTGCGGAGATGGCGGGGCGCAGCGACGTGCCCTTTAGCGCGGTGCAGACGGCCCAGGGTCTTTGGCTGCAACAACAGGGGGTGTTCTTTGCCGTGCAGGGCACCGCGGGGCTGCAGTTGCGCGGCCTGAGCGCGAATGGCGAGATGATTGCTGTCGGCAAGCAGGGTTTGGTCAGGGTCACCCCCGGCCAGCCGACGCCGCCGCCACCGCCGACCTGGACAGAAGACGTGCTCCCGCTGCACAACGCCCGCTGCGGCACTTGCCACGGGCCTTCCGCCGTCACGGTAAAACTGCACACTGCGGCGCTTTGGCAACAGTGGTTTGGCAAGATCCAGAAGCAGTTGGCGACAGACGCCATGCCGCTGGTGGGCACCAAGCTCAGCGCGGCTGACAAGGCGCTGATCAAGGCCTGGGGCGCCGGCGGCTACCAGCCGTGATGGCCCTTGACTTTGGCCGCGCAGTCCACCACTTTTGCGTCTGGGTGGGGGTGAAGATGCCGCGGACAACGCAGCGAAACGTCAACAAAACGCCTAATCATTTTCCGCACCTTCTCCTGCCCCTCGCAGGGCTAGGCCGGTTTGCGCGCCCGTCGCTGGTGGCCTGGGGCCTGCTGAGCGCGGCGTGGGCCGCTCCTGCCTTTGCGGTGGCCGAGAGCGCGCCGGCGCCCAACGAAGTCTGCAGCATCGATCCGCCGCTTTTGGACGCCGCCGCCCACCTGCGCGCCGTGAGCCTGGACTTGCGCGGCATCCCACCAGAGATGAGCGAATACGCGGCCCTACCGCCCACAGCGACCGCGGTGCCAGCGGCGACGGTCCAAGCCTGGCTCAGCTCGCCGCAGTGGGTCGAACAGGCCCTGCGCCGCCACCGCAACCTGTTGTGGATCAACCTCGCGGCCAGCGCGGGCCGGCTAATGCCCACGGCGATGAACCTGGGGGGCGAAAACGGCCTGTATTACCGCACCCAAGTCGCCCCAGCGGTGCGCGGCCTCAAAGTGCCGTGCTTGGACAAACCGGCCAGCTATGACAGCGCCGGCGACCTGGTCTTTGAGGATCAAGCCGACGGCACCAAGCGCGAGGGCTACGTGCTGGTGAGCCCCTACTGGGCCCCGACGACCTCGATCAAAGTCTGCGCATGGGACGCCCAGGACAACGTCTACAGCGCCACGGGAACCTACTGCGGCTCAAGCGGCGCCAACATCGACGACAGTTGCAGCTGCGGCCCCAACTTGCGCTTCTGCATGGGCGGCGGGGCCCAGACGGTCATTGCCAATTCCTTTGGCGCGTCGCTGGAAAAGCAGATCGCCAGCTGGGCCGCTGAGGGCCGCCCGTACACCGACCTATTCACGGAGTCGGCGCTGTGGGTGAACGGCCCGATGGTTCACTACTACCGCCACCAGGCGCAGATGCCGGGGCAAGTGCGCCTGACGCCTCTGCCTTTTGGCCTTACGCAGCTGCCGGACCTGGCGTACACGGAAAAGGACACCTGGGTCAAAATCGCCCTGCCCTCCTCCTCCGCCGGCATCCTCACCCATCCCGCGTTTCTGCTGCGCTTTCAGACCGATCGCGCCCGGGCGACGCGCTTCTTTAACGTGTTTCTGTGCCAGCCGTTCCAGGCGCCGGACGGCGGCATCCCAGTCGCCGGGGTCAGCGAGGTGCTGGAGCCCGATCTGCAGAAGCGCACGGGCTGCAAGTACTGCCACGTCTTGCTGGAACCGGCCGCGGGCTATTGGGGGCGCTGGACCAACTACGGCGCCGGCTTTCTCAGCGCCATCGAGTATCCGGCCCAGCGCAGCGATTGCACCACTTGCGCGCTCAGCGGCGCCAACTGCAGTGCCGACTGCAAGCAATTCTATTTGACCAAGGCCTATGCGCCGCCGGAAAAGGCCTGGCTGGGCTGGCTGAGGCCGTACAACTACAAGCAGCCTCAACACTGGAAAAATATTGAGCAAGGCCCCAAGCTGCTGGCCATGACCGCCCTGGCCGACAACCGCTTGCCGCGCTGCGTGGCCCGCTCGACCGCCGAGTGGCTGCTGGGCCGCGACCTGCAGGCGGAGGAAGAGGGCTGGGCCAATCAGCTGTCGGTCGATTTTGCCAATGGGGGCTACGATTACCGCGCTTTGGTGCAGCAGGTTGTCCTGTCTGACGCCTACCGGAGGGCACCGTGAGCTCGCCCACCCTGCCCGCCCGGACTCTGTCGATGCGCTGCGCCGCTTGGGTAGCGGTGGCGATTTGCGGCGCGATGATCGCGGCCTGCGATGGCGCTCCGCCCCAACCGCCGGTGCTTGCGCAGACGCCGAGCGAAATTCACCAACGCGCGCCTAGCCAACCGCAGCGTCAAGCGCCGGTGGCGGTGCCGGCTCAGGCTTGGCTCGAGCTGCCGCCGGACCATCCGCTGGTGACCCGCCAGCCCGCGGGGCGCCTGCTCAAGCCCCTGGTGGGCGAAGCGCCGGCCGATCCAGGGGCTCTGGGCGACGGCAAGGCGGTGGCGCTGCTGCCCGACCCCGACTACCCCACGCGCCAGCGCAAGCGCATGAACATCGACCAGTTGGACGCGGCGCTCCTCCAGGCCAGCGGCGGTCTGACCTGGATGGTCGCCGGCAAGAACCAGTTCGAAGCCCTGTCTGCCACGCTGGGCAAGCCGGACTACGCCGACCAGGTGATGGAAGACCTGTCGCCATCGACGATTTTTCAGAAATTCCTCCAGGATGCCGCGCTCAACGTCTGCGAGGCGCTGATCGCCAAAGACGCCAAGGCCAAGCCCGCGGAACAGGTGTTCTTTGTCCACGCTTTGCCCACTGCGACGCCTGCAAAGGATCCGGCGGCGGTCGAGCAAAACTTGCGCTACCTGCTGCTGCGCTGGCACGGCCGGCAGTTGCCTAAAGGCGCGCCACAGCTAGAGAACTGGCGTTTCCTGTTGGCAGGTGCCCAGAAGACCGCAAGCGGTCCCGCGGCGGCCCAGGCCCAGGCCGGCTGGCAAGCGGTGTGCGTGGCCTTGGCGACCCACCCGTCGTTCTACACCTACTAGGCTTGGCCGAGTTCGCAGCGCCAAGGAGGCAGCGTGTCCAACCCCCGCGAACCCCAGCAGCCGGACCCTCAGGTCCGCGCCTTGGACCCCCTGCAGTTGCAGGAAGCGCCACCGGCCGTCGCAGCCATGACGCGGAGAAACCTGCTGCGCCAAGGGCTTTTTGCCGGCTTGGGCACCGCGGCGTTTGGCGGATCGGCGCTGTGGAGCAGCCTGAGCCATGCCCTGCAGCCGGCCACGCCCGCGGCGACGCTGAGCGATCGCTACTTTCTGTTTGTGTACTTTGCCGGCGGCTGGGACATGCTGCTGTCGACCGACCCGCGCGATCCCGTACAGTTCAATGAGGGCAACGCCAGCAAAACCCAAATCCTGCCGGGCTATGACAAGCTCAAGGTCGGCACGGCCGCGTCGAACCAGCCGCAGGTGGTGGCGACCAGTGACGGCGGCACAACGCTGCTGGGCCCCTACTTTGGGCAAATGATCGGCCAATTCAAGAAGAACCGCGTGGCCTTGGTGCGCGGCATGTCCATGGACACGGTGACCCATGAGGTGGGCCGGCGCCGCTATCTGACCGGCAAGCCGCCGTCCGGGCTCTTGGCCCGCGGATCCTCTGGGGCCACGTGGCTGTCGACGCTGCTGGGCGCGGAACAGCTGGTGCCCAACCTCGCGGTGCGCTGCGAGTCCTACAATGTCGACCAGCCCAACTTCGCCACGGGCATGAAGGTTTCGAGCGTCGGCGACCTGACCCGCGCGCTCAAGGCCTCTGCGTCGAGTCTAAACGCCAAGAATCTGCAGATGGTCGACGCTTTTTTGGCTCAAGAAGCGGCGTGCCCCTCGGCTGCGGGGCGCGGAACTTGGTCGACCGCCGAAGCCTCGCGGCTCAAGGCGCGGCAGATGGCCTCCGCAGGGCTCGACAAGCTGTTCGAGTTTCAGGCCAAGACCGCCGAGATGGAGCAACTGCGCGGGTTCTACGGCATTCCGGCGAACGACGTAGCTCTGGCGGGCCTGCCGGCCCAAGCCGCGATGGCGGTCACGGCGCTGACGGGCGGACTTTCGCGGGTGGTGAGCGTCACCCTGACCGATAGCTTGGACACCCACTTTGAAGACTGGACCACCGCCCAAGGGCCAAGGCAGCAAGCAGGTTTTGACTTGGTCGCCAAAATGATCGACGACCTAGCGGCGCGGCCCTTTGCGGCTAAGCCCGGCACCTCTTGGCTCGACCACACCACCGTGGTGTGCTTTTCCGAATTCACCCGCTCGCCCAACCTCAACGCCAACACCGGCCGCGACCACCACCTGACCAACGTCTGCGTGCTAGCGGGCGCGGGCATCCAGGGCGGGCGGATTGTCGGCGCGAGCTCAGACGTGGCCATGGCGCCGCAGCCGGTCAACCTCCTGACGGGCAAGGTTGATCCGGGCGGCGAGATCCTCAAGCCCGAACACATCTACATGGCGCTGCTGAGCCAGCTGGGCGTGCAGGGCGATCCGTATGATCTGCGCGTGGATCCGCTCAAGGCGCTGCTGAAGGCCTAGGGCCGGCGAATCGACACGCGTCTTGCCCCACAGGCGAAGGGTCGCGCGGAATTCGCGGCTGGCACGCAGTCGACGGCCCTTGCGTATCACATCGGACAGTAGCATGGCGACCGCTAAGTGTCCGCCAATTGCTGCCCTGCTGCGCCGTCCGCTACTGTTACGCCGCTGCTACTGAACCGCGAGCGAAGAGGTGCAGAACCGCGCCACCTTCATGTCGCGCAGGCCGGTGGCGGTGCAGCCGTCGGCGCTCTGGCCCGCGTAGGCCGCGCCAAAGGCTCCGGAAATGTAGACGACCCCACTGCCGCGCGACATCTTGCCGCCGCCGTCATCGCCCGGGGTGCCGTAGGGATACAGGCCCACGGTGGCGCCGCTGGCCGGATCGAGCTTGGCCACGTACAGGTCATTGCTGCCGTACAGCGGCGTGGCCGTCTGGTTGACCACATTGCCGCTGGTCGAACCCGAGACAAACAGGGCGTTGCCGCCGAGCTTGCCGGGCACGTACTGGATGCCGTAGCCCGTGTCGCCGCCCGCGCTGCCAAACTGCTTGACCCACTTGACCGCGCCCGTGCTGACCGCGATCGACGCGACCACCACATCGCCGCCAAAGCCCCAGCTAGAACCGTTGGATCCCAGGTACTTGGTGCCGACCGGGGTGCCCGTGGCGATGCCCTGGACGTAGCCGGTCACAAAGACATTGCCGACGTTGTCGACCGCCACGCCGCCGGCGATGTCAAAGCCCGGGCTGCCCCAGTGCTGGAGCCACACGGTCTTGCCGGCGCCGGTCACGCGGTAGAGGTACAGGCCGCCATTGTCCGCGCCGGTGGTGCTGAGCGCGCCCGGAATCGCCCACTGCGAGCGGCCGTGGACGTAGAAGTCGCCCAAGCTGTCCACAGTCAGGCCCGCGGGGTTCTTGTTCTGGCCGTCGTCCAAATACGCCCACACCTGCGCGGGGATGCCGGTGGTCAGCGGCACGCCCAACACCACGGGCGAGAGGCCACCGCCGCCTGGATTCTGGCTGCTCACCAAGATCAGCAGGCGGTTGCCGACCTTGTCAAACTCCATCTCCGAGACGAATTCGACCTTGGCCGAACTGCCAAACACCTTGATCTGCACCTGCTTACCCGTGCTGTCGTACTTGGCGACAAACACGTCGCTGGTGTTAGCCGGAGGCGTAGGTCCGGGGCCGGCGCCGTCGATGTCGCCGTAGCTGGTCCCCGCTACCCAGATGCTGCCGGCAGCGTCTACGTAGACAGCGTTGGCCGTGTCGCTGAGCGCCGTGCCAAACTGCTGAATCCACAAGCGTTCGCCCTTGGGATCGAGCTTGGCCAGCACCGCGTCATTGCCGCCCGCGCTGACTTTTCCGGCAAAAGCGCCTTCCGTGGTGCCGGCGACGTAGAGGTTGCCGCTGGTGTCGGCAGAGGTGTCGGCGGCGCTGTCATTCTTGGCGGTGCCCCAGTGGCGCACAAAGTCGCTAGCCGGGCACAGGCACTGGCTGCAGCTGTAGTGGTTAAATACCAAGCTGTTGGAGCAGCCCGAGGCGGTGCCGGCGCTGTCGACCGCCTTGGCAGAAACCGCCATGCACGTCTGGCTCTTGGCGGTAAAGGCCACAGAGAACGAGGCGTTGGCCACGGCGACGCCGGTCGCGTTCAGCGCGGTGCCCGAGCAGTTGGCGCTGGGGTACAGGCTGACCAACGTGGTGTTCTCCCCCGTGCCGACGCCCGCCGTGGCGGTGTTGGTCGACGGCGACGCGGGGTTAAAGCCCGTCAGCACCGGCGTGCAGCTGGCCTTGAGGATACCGGCGCATTTGCCCGCGTTGCACACGTCTTTGTCCGTGCACAAGCTGTTGTCATTGCAGACCGTTCCGGTGGCCAGCGGCTGGGTGGTGCACCCCTTGGCGGCCTCTGTGCACAGCGACGCGTAGCACTGCGCCGGTTTGCCGCACAGGGGCGGGTTGCCGCCGCCGCACTTGCCCAGGCCGTCACAGCTCTCGCCCACGGTGCAGAACAGGCCGTCGGTGCAGACCGTGCCGGATTTGTACGGCACTTTCTTGCACACGGGCAAGCCGTTGTTGTTGGCGCAGACCGCGTCATTGCACTGGTCCTTGCCGCCGCTGCAATCGACCAGGGTCTTGGCCGCGCACTTGCCCGCGCTGTCGCAGGCGCTTGCGGTGCTGCACGGGTCGCCGTCGTCGCAGGTGGCGCCGGCCGAGATGGTGAACACGCACTTGGTGTTGACGCACGTATCGATGGTGCAAGGGTTTTTGTCATCACAGGACGCCGC
>JBIKTV010000236.1:0-8717 GCA_044347905.1 Myxococcota bacterium | reverse complement strand
CGGTCAAGACCAACTATTCGCTGCAGCTCGATCCCAGCTACGCGACCACCGCGCAAAATGACAAGAAGCAGTTCTGGTGCGTGGCGGAGACGGCGATCCCGTCGGGCCAGGGCAACTACGGCACGCCGGGCAGCGCGAATAACAGCTGTGCGGCCCCGGGCAAGGACGCGGACGGCGATTTGGTGATGAACGAGAGCGACAACTGCCCGTTTGTCGGCAACATGGACCAGCAGGACCAAGACGGAGACAAGCTGGGCGACGCCTGCGACGTGTGCACCAAGGTGGCCAACCCCAAGCAGATTGACCAGGACGGCGACGGTTTTGGCGACCTCTGCGACAACTGCGTGGCCACGGCCAACAGCACCCAGGCCGACCTGGACGCCGACGGCTTTGGCGACGCCTGCGACTCGCCGCTGTGTGGCAACGGCACGGTGGACAGCGCCGAGACCTGCGACGACGGCAACAAGGCGGGCGGCGACGGCTGCTCGCTGAACTGCCAAAAGGAGCTGTTTAGCCCGGGCCAGGTGATCATTACGGAAGTGATGGTCAATCCCAAGGCGGCGGACGATGAGCCCGGCGAGTGGGTCGAACTGCACAACCCCGGCGAATTGCCTATTGATGTCAACGGCTGGGTGCTGCGCGACCAGGGGGCCAACAAGGTGACCCTGACGGCGGACAAGCCGCTGATCATTGCGCCGCAAGGCTATTTTGTGGTCGGCGGATCAACGGACAAGGGCTTGAACGGCGGCGCCAATGTGCAATTCGGCTGGTTTATCGCCCCGCCGTCTCCATTTACCCTGAACAACGTGGTGGCGGACGACATCGTGCTGGAGTGGAACGCCAAGGTCATTGATCAGCTGGCATTTTCGCCCAAGGGCTTTCTGTGCACTTTGCCCAATCCGCCGGCGGCGTGCACCAGCAACCCCAGCAGCGTCGGTTTCCCCGTGGTGGAGGGCAAGTCGATGCAGCTGGAGCCGGCGGCCTACGACCCGCTCAAGAACGACCTGTACGCCAACTGGTGCAACGGCAAAGAGCCCTACGGCCTGGGCGACTGGGGATCGCCGGGCCAGGCCAACCCGCCGTGCGTCAACCCGTGCGAGGGCAAGGCCGACAATAGCTCGTGCGGCACCGGCCTGGTGTGCCTGAGCCAGCAGTGCAAGCCCGCGCCCAAGTGCGGCGACGGCATCGTGCAGAACGCCGCGAGCCAGACCACGGTCGCCACCGTCAAGGGCACGGCGGACGTCAAGATCAAGGACGGCTTTAACGCCGGCGTGACCGACACGCTGAGCTTTGCCGACGCGGGCTTGGCCCAGCAGATCTGGGTCGATTTCTCTGCGACCAACGCCGACGTGTCCAAGCTAGTCATTGAGTTGTACGCGCCTGCGACGGCGCAGCCCTACGTGCTCTACACCGGCGACAAGAGCGGCACGGCCCTGCAGGCCAAGTTCAACGACACCAGCCCGCTTGTGGCCGGCAACCTGAACGGCGACTGGCTGGGCAAGAGCCTCAAGGGGAGCTGGTCGCTGACGGTCAAGGACACGCAGGCCCAGGCGGGATCGCCGGTGTATGACGGCGCGTTCAACTGGTCGCTCAGCGCCAAAGTGCCGCTGGTGGTGCCGGGGTGGCCGCAAGAAGAGTGCGACGACGGCAACACCGCCGACAACGACGGTTGCTCGAGCCTGTGCAAGAAGGAGCTGCCGCCCCAGCCCAAGGGCACGGTCATCTGGACGGAAGTCATGGTGGATCCGGACGCCGTGACCGACTCCAAGGGCGACTGGCTCGAGGTCTACAACCCGACTGCGGAGGCGATCAACCTGGCCGGCTGGAAGATAAAGCTGGGTAATTACGAGCATGTATTGAGCCCAGCGAGCGGCATGGTGCTCTTGCCGCCCAAGTCCTACGGCGTGCTGGCGGCGACGGCGGACGTGGCGCTCAACAACGGCCTGCAGGTGCTGTACGGCTGGGTCGATCAGCCGCTGGCCGGGGCGTTCCAGCTGCAGAATATTCCGCTGATCACCCAGTTGCAGCTGATCAACCCGGAAGGCAAGGTGGTCGACGAGCAGGCGTATGGCTCGCTGCCGTGGGGCCTGGGGCAGTCGGCCATGCTCAAGCCGGAGTGCCTGCTCGACCCGACCAGCAATGACGACGCGGCCAAGTGCTGGGTCGGCGCCGCGCAAACCTGTGGCTACAGCACGCTCATCGGCATGTCGAGCTACGACGCCGCGCCGCTGACCTGCAAGACCAACAGCGACTGCGCCGCGCCCAACCAGTGCATGCCGCTCAGCTCCGCGGTGGACGGCGGCAAGACGGTGTGGAAGCTCGACAACGCCGCGGGCCAGCCCAAGTGCGGCGCCCGCGACCGCGGCACCCCTGGCGGCATGAACATTTGTCCTTAAGGCAGTTAGGCCGGACGGCGCAACAGCAATTCCGCCCAGACAATCGGCGCAGCGGGCAGGCCCACGGCAAATTGCTGGCCAAACTCGTTGAGGCGAAAGCCGTGGGGCCCCAGCTCAAACATCGCCCCGGTGTACCAGTGGTTGGTCGCGTCTTGCAGCGGAAGGGCGCGCACCACTTCAAAGCCCTGACGGGTGGCCCAGCCGGCCCAGGTAGCCAGCGGCCACAGCCGGGGCAAGGCCCAAAGCCGGCGGAGCTTGCGGCGGTCGCGCTGGGCATCGGCGCCCTTGGCCAGGGGATCGGCAAAGAGATCCTTGAGATAGACCTGAGCCCCCGGACGCAACACCCGAAAAAGCTCGGCCAGCAAGCGCGGCGGCGACGGCGAGTAGCAGCTGCTTTCCAGGAGCCACGCGGCGTCAAAGGTCGCGTCGCCAAAGGGTAAAGCGTGGTAGTCGCCCTGTTGAATGCGCACGCGATCGCCCAGACCTGCGGCGGCGATCTCTCCGGCCGCTAAGGCGACCTGCGCGAGAGAAATCGTCAGGCCTTCAACGCGCAGCTGCTTGAATTCGCTGGCGAGATCGATCGCAGGACCGCCCACGCCGCAGCCGGCGTCCAAGAGCACCATGGCGTCGACCACGCCCAGGCGCCGGGCCATCTCCAGGTTGGTCGCGCGCGGACCCACGCCCACGGGCAGCAGCACGGTCTGGTGGGTCGGGCCGGCACAGCGCAGGAACACCTGGCTCCAGCGGTCGTAAAGGTCTTGCACTTGGGCCAGATGGCGCTGTTGGGCGGCGCTGAGCTCAGCCACGGTGGGTCCCGCTGATGACCAGATTTGCCCGCAAGGAGTCGCGCAGGGTGCGAAGCTTGGCTGGATCTTGGCCAAGGGCATCGACGGAAAACACCCGCACGGTCGAGGTCAGGCCGCGCACGAGCACGTCCCCGTGGTCCACCGTGGCGATGGCGGGGTCGAGCAGGCGCGCGGTCGTTTCGTCGATGAGCAGGGTGGTGCCCAGGCGCTTGTTGAGCCCCTCTAGGCGCGATGCGAGGTTGACGGCCGGGCCAATGCAAGTGAATTCAAGGCGATCAGGCGAGCCGATGGTGCCAGAGATCACTTCACCGGTGGCGATGCCCACCCCCATGGTCAGTCCAGCGCCGCCCGGCAAGAACGACGCGGTGGCCTGACAGGCCAGAATCATGTCGATCGCCGAAATGACCGATCGGCTGGCGGCCTGCTCGACCTGAATGGGTGCGCCAAACACCGCCATAAAGCCATCGCCCAGGAACTTGTCGAGGGTACCTTCGTAATCAAAGAGTTTTTCTACCATCACGGCAAAAAACTCGTTGAGCAGGGCCACGGTCTCTTCCGGCGGGATGCGTTCGGCCAAGGCCGTGAAATTGCGAATGTCGACAAACAGGATCGTCGCGGCCCGGCGCTGGCCGTCCAGCTGGCGGCGCTGCGGATCGCGCATCACCACGTCCACCACTTCGCGCGGCAAGTATTTGGCCAGACGGGTGTATTCGTCCTTGAGGGCGTGGCGCTTGGCGGACTCGGTTTCCGCGCGCAAGAGCAACTGGCGGCTGAGCTTGCTGACCAGGGCCACGCCAAAGGCCGGGAGGGAGGCGACGAGGATGGCGACCGCCGTGTCGGGGACGTGAATGGCGGCGTGGCCGTAGCTGGAATGGGCGGCCAAGTTCGCAGCGTGGGCCAGCGCGGAATGGCCAAGCAGTGCGCCATTGATGGTCAGCGTCAGCACCCCGCCAAAGGCACAGGTGGCGGGGGAGAGACGCAAGCCCCCAAGAACGTTAATGACCACAAAGAGGTTGAGCACCCCGCCCTGCCAGTACTCGGCGATCCCACCTCCATTGTGTTGGGCCGCCAGGTAGGTCGCGGCGATCACCGCGTGGTCGACGGCGAGGCTGGCCGGACCAAGCCAAACCGGCGTAGAATTGGGGTATTGGCGCAGCTGATGGCGGACGACGCCAACCCAAAGGATCCAGACCAGCGCTTGGCCAAAGAGGACTACGTTGGCCAGCAGGGTGTTGGCGTCCCCCGCGAGACCGAGCACGACAAGACCTGCTACGGCCAAGCCCAAGCGGATATGGTTGATCCAGCGCTCGCCCCGGTGGTAGGCGATGCGGACGGCTAGGCGGTACTGGTCCTCGCCCGGTGGGGCGGCGGCCAGTGGTGCTGCGCGTGCGGCCATGAGCGCTGCCTTTATGGGCCTTGGCCTTTAGGGCCCAGCCTGTGGTGCGGTATCCCCCCGAAGGGCTCAGTACACCAGCGCGTTCAGATCACCGCTCATGTGGCGGGCAAGGTCGTCGCGAACGGCGTCGCCCGTCGGCTTGTCGCTCAAGTAGCGGATGACGTCTTCATGAACGTCCGTATAGCCGTTTTCAGAGAGAAATTGGCCAATCTGCTGGTCGCGAACCGCCACATGCAGGCTCTCAGCAAAGCTGCGGTCGTGAACATAGCGGCCCACTAAGGCTTCCAGAACAGTGCGCTGATGACGGGTTTCACTGGGCATGGTCACTCCTGATGCGCCTTTCGCCTCGAAAATCTCGGTCGTTGGTGCGTGCGCGGGATCATCATAGCCGCAGCGTCATCCGCTTGACAACGCCTCCGCCCGCAGGCCGATCCGCGCCAAAACCCCTTGCACCAGCGCGTCAAGCCACTGACACCCCGCGGCGCGACGGGCGCGCAGATGGCCGGCCAAGGCCCTATCCCCCATACGCTCTGCCGCTTGCATCGCCCGCTGCAGCGCCGGCTCTGCGGCCGAAACGAGCGTGGCAGCGCCGCCGGCCAGGAGCGCCGCCGCGGGGCTTTGGCTAGCCAGCCCCAACCCCAACAGCTGGGCCGGCCAATTCACCCTGCCCGCGGCGAGATCCTCTGGCAGGTCGCGGCCGTCCTCGATCAGCTGGTGCGCTTCGGCTAGGTCGAGGATCGCCGCTTGGAGCAAAGGGATTTCGCTCGATCGCCCCGCAGCGATCAGCAGCGCCGCCGGCGCCAGGGCCAAAGGGGCAAAGCGCTGGAGACTGGCCTGCCAAAGCTGCGGCGTCCATTCCGCGGCGGTCCTTTGCACATGGGCTTCTAGCGCCATGGCCTCGGCGTAGCGGGTCCACGCGGCCTGGCTCAGCTCCAGCACTGCCAAGGCCTGAGAGGCACCGGCAACCTGCACGAGCAACTGCTGATGGCGCAACAGCAACACGCTGCCCAACAGCAAGGCGTCCTGCTCGCTGCCTTTGGCTTCGTCTAGGCGGTCGTCGTGCAAGCGCACGGCCATATAGCCCAGCGCGGCGGCTAGAGCGGCCCGGCGCACGGCTAAGCTGGCGACGGCAAAGCCCTGTCTGCGCAAGCGCTGCGCGGTCCAGCGGGGGAGCGTGAGCGCCGGCAGGGCCAGGGGCGGCAAATCGCCTGCGGCCTGGCCCGGCACGGGCAGCTGAATGCGCCGGCAGAGCTCAGCAAAGGGCTGTCCCAGCGGGCCCGCGGCCAATTCGCTTTGGATCGCCTGGAGATCGGCTGCCAATTGTCGCGCCACCTGGGGCCAGCCGGGATGGGCGGGCAGGGGCCGCTTGGGGCCTACTTGGGCGGCATGCACTTGCCGACCCCCACGGGTGCCTCGGCGGGCGTGCAGAAGCAGTCCGCGGCGCATTTGGGGGTCCAGCAAGAGGATCCGGCGGCGCGCGGCGTGCTATTGGTCTGGCACTGGTGGTTCACGCAGGTGAATTCCCAACACGCAAAGGCATCTAGCGAGGCGCAGTCGTCGGCCGTGTTGCAGTAGGCCGCCAGTTGCGCGTCTGAATACTCTTCTGGCAGGCAGCCTGAGGTGCTGGCGAGGCCGACCAGCAAAGCCCAGGCGCGCGCCCATCCACTGCGGAGAATTTGCTGATTGCGCATTAGAATCCCCCCGTCAGCTGAACGCCCGCTTCTCCCGGGCCCAGCGTCGGCTGCAATTGCCAGGCGTCGGCGCGGGCGCTGTCTTTGGGCGGCTCGCTTCGCCCGTCCAGATAGGCCCAAGCGCCCACCAGGAGGCCGGCGCCCATCGCGCCCACCCCAGACCAGTAGAGCGTGCGCCCCAAGCTCATGCGGCTGCGGTAGTCGGCGTGGGTGGCCGGGTCGACGAGGTTGAGGGTCGTCGCCGAGTCTGCGGTGAACCAGCCCCAGCCGGTGGCCGCAGCACCCGCGCCGACCAAACAGCCCGCGGAGATCCACAACACGCTGCTGCGGCGCTGATCCGCCTCGCGGCGCTTGGCTTCTGCGGCGGCGAGCTTGGCCAGGGCGTCCTTCTGTTCTTGATCGGCCTTCTCCGCCGCGGCTTTTTGGCTCTGCTCCTGAGCGGCGGCCCTCTCCAGGCGTTCGTAGGCCGCGGCAAACTCGCCGTGCAGCGCGGTTGGGATGTCTCTGGGCAGCACCAGCTGAATGAGCTGCCAGGCCTCAGCAATTCGCCCCAGCTTCTCTAGGGCTAAGGCCTTGAGCAGCACAAACCGCGCCTGCTTCTTCTCCGCATAGCCGTCGTCCGCCTTGCGCAGCGCGTCTTGCAGCCGGCCCTCTTGCAGAGCTGCCTGACCCGCGCGAAAAGTGGCGTCGGCGTCGGCCAAAGCGGCGCGCATAGGCAGCAGCGGCTGCAGGGCCAGGGCGAGGATCAGCAAACGGCGCACGGCGATCGGCCTTGAAGTCACGCGCAATCTCCTGGGCCTTCGGGACCCGATGGGTGGGGGGACGACACCGTACGACGGATGACGGCGGGCGTCAACGCGATGGCGCGGCGCAGACGCACTGGCCGGCCCCCCCGCCGCCGCAAAGGCGTGACAATCCCGCATAGCTGAACAGGCATGGGCCTTGCGCTGGCCCAAGTTCGCGGCGATGCTCGACGGCCAGCGACTTTGCCGCGGAGGCCCCCGATGTCTGACATTTCCATCGCCCAACAAGCCAAAATGCTGCCGATTCTGCAGGTTGCCCAGCAAAAGCTCGGCATTGGCGCGGAGCATCTGGATCCCTACGGCCACTTCAAGGCCAAGGTCTCGCTTGAGTACCTCCAGAGCCTGACCAACCGCCCGCGCGGCAAGCTGATTTTGGTGACGGCCATCAGCCCAACGCCCGCCGGCGAAGGCAAGACCACCACCAGCGTGGGCCTGGGCGACGCCATGGCGCTGATTGGCAAGAAAGCCATGATCTGTCTGCGCGAACCGGCGCTGGGGCCGTGCTTTGGCGTCAAGGGCGGCGCGGCGGGCGGTGGCTATGCCCAGGTCGTGCCCATGGAAGACATCAACCTGCACTTTACCGGCGATTTCCATGCGATTTCCGCAGCGCACAACCTGCTCGCGGCCATGGTCGACAACCACATCCACCACGAGAACTCGCTGGGCATCGACAATCGCCAGGTCAGCTGGCGCCGCACCATGGACATGAACGACCGGGCGCTGCGCGAGATGGTCATCGGTCTGGGCGGAACGGCCAATGGCTTTGCCCGCCAGGACGGCTTTGACATCATCGCCGCCTCTGAGGTCATGGCGATCCTCTGCCTGTCGAGGTCGATCGCCGAACTGAAGCGCCGCCTGGGCAATATTCAGGTCGGCCAGACCCGCGGCGGCCAGCCGGTGCTCGCCCGCGACCTCAAGGCCAGTGGCGCCATGACCGCGCTGCTCAAGGACGCCCTGCGGCCCAATCTGGTGCAAACACTGGAGAATAACCCAGCCTTTGTCCACGGCGGGCCGTTTGCCAACATCGCCCACGGCTGCAACACCGTGGTCGCCACGGAAGCCGCCCTGGGGCTGGCCGACTACGTGGTGACGGAAGCGGGCTTTGGCGCGGACCTGGGCGCAGAGAAGTTCATCGACATCAAATGCCGCAAGGCCGGCCTCCAGCCAGACGCGGTGGTGCTGGTCGCGACCATCAAGGCGCTGAAGTACCACGGCGGCGTGGCGGTCAAGGAGGTCGGCAAGGAGAATCTGGAGGCCCTGGCGGCCGGCTTGCCCAACTTGGAGCGCCACTTGCGCAACATCCAGGAGCGCTTTGGCCTGCCGTGCATCGTAGCGATCAACCACTTTACGGCCGATACAGCCGCGGAAGTTGCGCTGGTGCAAGCCAAAGTCGCGGAACTTGGCGCCAAGGCGATTGTGTGTCGCCACTGGGCCCAAGGCGGCAAGGGCGCGACCGAGCTCGCCGAGGCGGTGGTCCAGGCCGTGGAGCAGCCGAACCCGGCGTTTCGCTTTCTGTACCCAGAAGAGGCGCCGATGTGGGACAAGATCCGCGCCGTCGCCACACAGCTCTACGGCGCCGCGGATATCAGTGCCGACAACAAGGTCAAGGAGACGCTGGCGAAGTG
>JBIKTV010000235.1:0-8740 GCA_044347905.1 Myxococcota bacterium | reverse complement strand
CCGCCTCATCCCAGTGCTGGGTGTTGTAGTGAACCCAGGCGATGTAATACAGGCCCCAGCCAAACACCGCCGAATCGGGGAAGTCGAGCACGCGGGTGTACCACTTGAGCGCCTCGCCGCCGTTGTTCTTGCTGAAGTAGTAGTTGCCAATGCCCAAGAAGGCGTCGGGCACGTAGTTGGACTTGGGGGTCTTGCGCACCAAGCGCATGTAGGCGTCGACCGCTTCGCCGGGCCGCTCAAGCTCGCCCAGGTGGTAGCCCAGCGAGTACAACACTTCATCAAGCTTGGCGAATTTGGGGAAGGCCCGCTCAATGCGCTTGAGGTGGTTGATCACGTCGAGCTTGGCGGCGCGGCCCTGCTCGAGCAGGCTCTGCTGGGCTTGCTGGCAGCGGCGCTTCTCGTCGGCGTCTTCTGAGGAGTTGATGCACACCTCGAGCTTGACGTCGTAGGCCTCGATCTCGTAGGCCAGCGCGCGGTCCCACAGCACGTAGCTGATCTCCAGCAGGGTGTCGGCCTCGGTCTCCGAACCGCGCTCGATGTCGAGCAATTCCCTAAGGATGCTCAGCTCGTCGTCGATGTCTTCTACGCTGGAACGCTCGCGGCTGCGGCGCTGCTCCGGGCCACCAGGGCCGGTCGAGGCTTTGTCCTTCTTGCCGTCTTTCTTGGCGTCCTTGGCATCCTTGGCGTCTTTGGCGTCCTTGGTGTCTTTGGCCCGCTTGAGAGAGATCGCCTCATCGGCGGCGATGGCCGCGTCTTTCTTGGCGTCTTTGGCGTCCTTAGACTCCTTGGCGGGCTTGGGCTGGGCCAAGGCCACCTGCGGCGTCATGCCGATGGCGAGGCTGGCCACCACCAAAGTGGCGATCGACGCCCCGGCAGAACGGAGCCGCGGCAGCAGGGGCAGCCGTTCAGCGCTACGGTGCTGTTGCATGGTTGCCCTCATTTGCCACCTTCGCCCGTCTTGCCGGCTTCGCCCTGCTTGCTGGCTTCGCCCTGATCTGCGCCCGCGGCGCCGGCCTTGTCGAGCTTGGCGCCGACCTTGCCGCCCACCTTAGGCGCGTCGGCCCCAGCGGCGTTGCGGCCGAGCTCTTTGGTCGTGCAGCGCGAGCGGGTGTCGTAGGTATAGCCGCCCAGCTCGTCTCGCCAATAGGATCCGTCAAACGGCCAGATAATGTGCTCAGGGTCTTCTTTGCGCGGCTCGCTGACGGCCTTGGCGGTCTCGGCCATGTCAGAGCGCACCTGCTCGCTGATCGATCCGCGGCGGGCTTTGAGCGATTCATACTTGATGCGCAGACCTTGACGAATAATTTCGGTGAGATCCTCGCGAACGCGGCTGAGGCGGCGGCGGGCAAGGCCACCGGCTTCGGCGATCATCACCGCGCGGACCCGACCCATGTCTGCCTTGAGCTGCCCCGCGGCCTTGGTCGCTGAGGTGTTGCGCTCCAGCTTCTCCAGCCCGGCGACCTCGTCATTGGCCTGCACCACCGCGCCAAAGGCCCGCTGCAGGCGCTTGTCAGACAGCGCGACGTTAAAGATGCGGCGCAACTGCGGGGTGAGCTTGGCTTTGTCTTTGCTCAGCTCAAATAGGTAGTCGTAGAATTCGGCGTCGGTGCGGGCGCCGGCGAGCTGGGCGTCGAGCTCTTTTTTCAGCGGCTTGTAGTCGCGAAGGAATTTCTGCACCGTCACTAGCGTCTCGCCAAAGCGGCAAGTGCGGAAAAGAATGAGCGATTCCAGAACGCGAGCTTCCGGGTAGTAGCGATCTTCAAAGAACGGCGAGTTCAGCGTGTGCAACTGGCCGAGCACGCGGTCGATGCGGCCGAGCTGAAAATAAGTCCAGCCGAGCTCAAACAGCGAATCCAGCCACGCCGACGTGCCCTCTGCAACGCGATCGTAGTAGCGGCCCGCGGTCTCATATTGGCGCGCGGAGTAGAAAAGCCGGCCCATCGACATGTTGGCCAGATCGCGGTACTGCGGATAATAGCCAGGCGATCCAACCAGTTCTTCAAAGCGCAGGATGTCGCGGAACGCCTCAATCGCCAGATCGTAGCGCTGCTGCACCACGTGGATGACGCCCATGAGGTGGCGCGCCTTGAGGTAATTCTCGCCCGCGGTGTTCTTGATCGGTTGGAGCTTCTGCACGGCCTTGTCGAGCTCGCCCACGCCGTAGAAGTAGCGGCCCACCAGAAAGCGGACTTCGTCGATGTCCTTCTTGTCGTGCAGGGTCTCCGGGGCGTCGGCCAAGCGCTCCAAGGTCGCCAGATCGCCGGGGACGGCGCGCTGGATAAGCAGAAAATGCTTGACCTTTTCTTTGTAGAGCGGCGAATCCTGCGGCACCAGGGCGCTGTCAAAGCTGCGGAGCGAGGATTGGTGTAAACCCAAGGCATGCAGGACCTTGCCGAGTTCGACGTTGGCTTCAGCGCGTTGCGGGTCCTCTGGACCGGCGGCGTCGAGCCATTCCTGCAGCTTGGTGAAGGCGTCGTAGTATTTTTCGTCTTCGATCAAGGCCTTGGCGGCGGATAGCCCACCCGCAGCCTCGGCCGGCACCGCGGCAAGGCAGCAGATCGCTGCAGCCAGCGCCAAGGCGGATCTCAGAAGGCTAGGCGCACCCAAACGCGAGGCCGCGGCGCGGCCAGTCTTCGGTTGGGCTGTCAAATCATAGTGATGCACGGCGGGTCGTCCTCGCGCGGGTCTGAAGCCCCCAAGTATGGCGCAATTGTCGGCGCGCTCCAAGCGCCCCCTGGAGCCGCGAGGCCGCGAGCCGGCAAATTGTCGGGTTCAGGGGGATCAGAAACCCAGGCGCAGTACCGCTTCTAGGCGCCAGCCCGGATCGGCGGCGACTCCACCCAGGTTGTCCCAAGCGGCGCCAGGTAGCAGCAAAGTGCCGCGAAGCATGCCGTGAACGCGATCGGCCTTGCGCCAGTGCAGGGCTAGGTCGGGCTCTAGGCCAAGGAAATGGGCCTTGCCGGGGGTGGCGTTGGCGGAAGGCGCGATGGCCCCCAGCACGCCGGTCTCCAGCGAAACGGTGCGATCGCGCTCTTGGACAAAGTGCCAGCGCAGCGCCGGGCGCACATAGGCGGCGTTGGCCACCGCGCCGATCAACTCGCGGAACAGCAGGCCGTCGACCTGAAAAGCCCGGTGGAAGCGAAAACCCGTCATCAGCGAGCGCGGATCGCCGTCGGGCAGGCCGCCGAGTTTGAAGTTGGTGGTGTCCTGCACGCCAAATCCGCCGTCGGTCTCCGCAGTGGCGCCGCCGGCGTCCAGGCGCAATTCGTAGCCCGGCAGCTCCCAGGTCAGGCGCGTGGCCAGGCCGCCGGAAACCCAGGTCTTGGCGTCGGCGTAGTCGGTGATGTCTGTGCGGGCGGCGGTGCCGTAATGGGCCACGCCCTCGGCTTCTAGGCGCAGCGGCCGGCCGCGCAGAGAGGTGCGCCAGTCCAGGGCGCCCTGGAACCAGTACAACCGCAGCGTGCGCTCGGTCAGCAGGGTGCACTCTGGGCCGCAATCGGCATTGGCCATCTTGGCGGCGGGCGAGCTGTCGCGCGAGCTTTCTAGCTGCAGCGAGCGATCCTGGGTCTGCCACAAGAGCGCGCCGGACCACTCCAGGCCTTGGCCGCGGACGAACTTGCCGCCCTTGGCCTCAAAGTCCCAGCGGACCACGTCCGCGCTGTCTTGCAGGCCCACCGAGGCGTCGGTCCGGTCGCTGCCCAAGATCGCGCTGTAGGCGTCGCTGCCGCGGCTCCAACTGTGACCGGTGACGGGCCACGTGGCCAAGGTGGCGCGGGCAGCGCTGAGGCGGATGCCAAATAGGTCGATGCTGAGCAGCACCTTGTCGACATCGGACTGGGCGTCAGAGGTCAAGCCGTCGCCGCGGTTGCGCAGCACGCCCATGCCAAAATGGTCCGGCATGCGGCCGATCTCGACGTGCAATAGGCCAAAAAGTTTGGCATGCAGCCAGGCGCGCCGCACGGCGAGACCAGAGCGCCACGGGCCTTGCCCCCAGTCGCCGCTGGTCCAGCGCTCCGCCGCGTTGGAGACCGCCGGGTCGCCGCCCAGCAGGCCCCAGGCGTCGATTTGCGTATGGATATCAGTCCAATCGCCGATTTCGATCGCCGGCTCCAGGCGCAGGCGCAGATCGGCGGAAGGCATCTGGCCGTCGCTCTGAAGGCCCGGCTGGTCGGCATTGCCGTGGCGCAGGCCCAGGTGCGGGGTCAGGGCGGCGTTGTCTCGATCGATGCGCACTCCGCCCAGAAGATCAGCGCGGGTGCGCAGTTGGCCGCGCCAGTCAAAGTGAACGAGCGGGTCCGTGCGCAGCGGCGGGGCGGCGGGCAGCAGCACAGGCGGGCGCGAAGGGGCGGCAGATTCTTGAGGGGCGGCGGGCAGTTCGTCGGCTGCAGCGGCGGTCGCGGCCAGGGCCCAAGCGATGGCCGCAGCGGCCACTGGGCCAGGCGCGCGGCGGAGGCGAAGGCGGGCGAACGCGATGGTCGAGGGGAGGGTCAAAGCTGGCCACCGGGGCGCGTGCCCACAAGGGCCGGTAGTGTAGGGGCAGGCTAAGGTTTCGGCAACCTCTTGGGCCGTCGCTTGGCGCGGCTAGTTGAAGGTTCATGCTACGCCGTGGTTGTGGTGAGTTTGCACGATCTAGCTGTGAGTTCGCGAACAATACCCTGAAGATTGGCAAAACGAACAAGAAGTTGTCTGCAAACAAGGGCCGGAGCGGCCGCGGTTTGTCTCGGCCCGTAGGGTGCCGCTCCGTCGGGGCTCTCGCAGGGTTTGCGGCAACTCGCTCCGAGCAGCGGCAGGTTGGTGTCGCTGCCGGTTCCAGGGCCGCACCCGTGCTCTTGGCGTCTGAAGGCCGGCGCGCGCCCACGGAGGGACTCCCCGAACGAGGCGAGTCATCTGCCGTCTAGTTGCAAATGAATTGCACCTGCACTAGAATTGCATGTATGCCGCCGTTGCGGTGATGGGTCTATGGTGATGAAGGACACGCTCTCGGCGGCAACGCCGCCCTCTGAGGTTCGCGCACCGCTACCGGTGACTGTGCTGTCGGGCTTTCTGGGCGCTGGCAAGACGTCTCTGCTGCAACACATCCTCGACAACCGCGAGGGCCGTCGGGTCGCGGTTATCGTGAATGATATGAGTGAGCTCAATATCGACGCTCGCCTCGTAACGGCCGGCACGGCCCAACTTGACCGGACCACAGAGCGGTTGGTTGAGATGCAGAATGGCTGCATTTGCTGCACGTTGCGCGAGGATCTGTTGATCGAGGTGGGCAATTTGGCCCGTCAAGGCCGGTTTGACTACCTCCTGATCGAATCGACCGGCATTTCTGAGCCCCTACCAGTGGCGGAGACATTTACGTTTGAGGCCGAGGATGGCACAAGTCTAGGTGATCTTGCTAGGTTAGATACGATGGTCACCGTGGTCGACGCGCGGGCGTTCCTCGACGACTGGCAGGACGCGCGGACCCTTGCCGAGCGGGGTGTTGGCTTATCAGCCGACGACGAGCGCAATATCGCTGACTTGCTTGCCGACCAGGTTGAGTTTGCCGATGTTCTGGTGCTCAACAAGACCGACCTCTGCGATGCTGTCGAGCTTGGCACCCTACGAGAAATTCTGCGGAATCTTAATCCGTCGGCGGATGTGGTTGAGGCGGAGCGAGGGCGCGTACCGCTGGAGCGCGTCCTGGATACGGGCCGTTTCTCAAGGCAGCAGGCTGAGCTGAACCCGGCTTGGTTGGCCGAAGCGAGGGGAACTCACCAGCCAGAAACAGAAACATATGGAATTACGAGCTTTGTCTGGCGACGGCAGCGACCCCTAGATCCCCAGCGCTTCTGGCAGCTGCTCAACGACGATGGGGCTCTTGGGCAAGTTATTCGGGCGAAAGGATATTTCTGGTTGGCTACCCAGCCTGATGAGTTTGCTCTCCTGCAGATTGCAGGCAGCAGCGTTCAGATTCGGCCTGCGAGTCTGTTCTGGGTCGCCGTCCCGGCCGAGGACTGGCCCGAGGATCCCTCGGAGCGCGAGAGGATTGCCCGGTCCTGGGCATCGCAGGGGGAGTCGCTGCGCTCTGCCGACGGCACGGTCACCGAGTTGGGCGACCGGCGTCAAGAAATCGTGTTTATTGGCAAGGATTTAGACCGTTCCTCGGTCGAAGCTGCTCTCGACAAATGCCTGCTTGATGACGGCGAGTGGGCCGTCTTCTGTCGCGGTGAGTGGGTGGCAGACGAGGATCCATTCGCCCACTGGCTGGTAGCGGCCGAGGCCGAGGCCGACGACTCGCCCGAAGCAGAGGCCTAGATGAATAGAGCATTTCGCGCAAGACCCGCGGTCTGGACCCAACCTCGGCCCCCTGCGAGGCTACCGCACCGCCGCGACGGCAGAGATTCCCGTTTGGCCGCTGTCGAACGTCAGCTTAGCGCAGAAGTCCTCGTTCCCGTGACTCTAGTCGAGTGGTCCAGCTGCGACATCCGCTTCCCAGCGCACCAATTGCGGGTCTCTGTGCAGCTTGCGGACCGTTTGGTCGAGACGACGTTCCCGTGTGCCGCGGAAGGATTGGCTATTCAAGACCTCCGCAGATTCGCGGCCTGGGCTCAAGTGCCCGCGAGCGCCGAACAAGACCGGTCACCTCCAGTGCTGGTAGTGTTTGCCGCCGCAAGTCTCTAATCCAGTCGAATTGGGTGCTTAGGTTGATGCACGGCGATCAGACGCCAATGGCGCTGCGAACGGCGTCGGCGATGCGGTCGGCGTGGCGGCGCACCTGTTCGCCGTCGCGGCCTTCGACCATGACGCGGCATTTTCGCTCGGTGCCGCTGTAGCGGACCAGGACGCGGCCGTTGGCGGCGAGGTCTTTTTCGGCCTCGGCGATGGTGGCGACCACGCCGGGCAGGCTGGTGATCGGCGGTTTTTCGCGGACGGGCAGGTTGATCAGGATCTGCGGGACGGTCTGCATGACCTGGAGGAGCTCGCTGATGGGCTTTTGTTCGCGCACGGCGATGGCCAGGACTTGAAGGGCGGCCAATACGCCGTCGCCGGTGGTGGCGTGGTCTAGGAAGACCAGGTGGCCGGACTGCTCGCCGCCGAGGTTGTAGCCGCCTTTGCGCATGGCTTCGACTACTAGGCGGTCGCCTACATCGGTGCGGATGAGCTTGATGCCGGCCTGTTGCAGGGCAATTTCCAGGCCAAAGTTGGACATGACGGTGGAGACGACGGCGCCGCCTTTGAGCCAGCCCTGGGCGTGGCCGCGGGTGGCGCACAGGGCCATGATCGGGTCGCCGTCGATGACGTTGCCGCGCTCGTCGACCAGCACGAGGCGGTCTGCGTCGCCGTCCAGGGCCACGCCAACGTGGCAGCCGTTTTCGACCACGGCTTTCGCCAAGGTCTGGGGGTGCAGGGCGCCGCAGCCTTCATTGATGTTGATGCCCGTCGGTTTGCCGTCTAGCATGATCACTTCGGCGCCTAATTCCTCAAAGACCATCGGCGCGAGCTTGTAAGCGGCGCCGTTGGCGGCATCGACGGCGATCTTGAGGCCGTCCAAGGTCAAGTCGTTGGGGAAAGAGTGTTTGAGCTTGACGGTGTAGCGACCCCAGGCGTCGTCTACGCGGTAGGCGCGGCCGATGTCTGCGCCGTGGGCCAGGCCGGCGTACAGCGGCTCGGGGTCATCCAGCAGCGCCTCGATGCGCGCTTCCATCTCGTCTGGCAGCTTAAAGCCATCGCGGCCAAAGATCTTGATGCCGTTGTCGCCATAGGGATTGTGCGAGGCCGAGATGACGATGCCGGCGTCCGCGCGCATGCCGATGGTCATAAAGGCGATACCGGGGGTTGGCAGGGGTCCCACCACGTAAGGATCCGCGCCGACGGAGCACAGGCCGGCCATCATGGCGCTCTCTAGCATGTAGCCCGAGCGGCGGGTGTCTTTGCCGATCAGCACGCGCACCCGCTCGTGGCGGCTTTGGCCGCGCATCAGCAGACCCACGGCGCGGCCAATTTGCATGGCATTTTCAGCGGTCATGACCCCCGCGTTTGCCTGGCCCCGCACCCCGTCTGTTCCAAAAAGCTTCGCCATGTCTGCAGACCTCCCACCGAATCGGCCGGGACTGTAGCAGGGGACGGCCCGCCATTCCAGAGAGGCGCGCCGCAAGGTAGGATGGCGCTGGGCCGAGCTGGCCCGGAGCTGCCGTGGTTCGCCTCGCTACATTCAATGTGGAGAACTTGTTCTCTCGCTTCCGTTTTGCCCGCGGCGTGGACCCGCAAATGGCGGCCGAGCACGGTTTTACCAGCGAACACCTGCGCCACCGCATCTCTGATCCGGAGGACAAACACCTGACCGCGCAGCTGATCAACCTGATGAGCGCCGATGTGATCGCCCTGCAAGAGGTCGAGGGGATGGCCACCCTCAAGCGCTTTCGCGACCTGTACTTGGGCGGGCGCGACGCGTATCCGCATGTGCTGGCGCTGGAGGGCAACGACTCGCGCGGCATAGAAGTGGCGATTCTGTCGCGGTTTGCCATTGTACACTGCCGCTCGTGGCAGCACTTGTGGGACGAAGTCGGCCAGCAACCGCTGTTTTCGCGCGATTGCCTTGAAGTCGACGTGCAGGTGCCGGGCAAGGGTGTGCTGACGCTGTTCATTAACCATTTCAAGTCTATGCGTGACGATGAGGGCGACGGGGCTCGATCGCGGACCCGCGACCTGCGCGTGCGCCAGAGCCAAGCCGTCATCGACATCGTGCGCGCGCGCTTTGGGCCCCACC
>JBIKTV010000234.1:0-8760 GCA_044347905.1 Myxococcota bacterium | reverse complement strand
TGCACTGCGCCGGTTACCAGCGCTTGGACCCGTATCTCCACGCCTTTTCGCACAACCACCTGCAGGGCACCGGCGCCCCGGATTACGGCAATGTGGCGGTGCTGCCCTTTGCCCAGGCCGGCGACCACCTGACCAGCCGCAAGGGCCGGCGATCGACCTACAGCCACGCCACAGAGGTGGCCCAAGCTGGCTATTACGCAGTGGATTTGGCTGGCCCCGCCGCCCGCCACGAGCTGACCGCCAGCGCCCACTGCGGCGTGCACCGCACGGTGTTTGCCAAAGGCCAGGCCAGCGGCGGCCTGCTGATCGACCTGAGCGAGACCATCGCCGGCGGCAAGGTCACCTCGGCGGAGGTACAGCTGGACGCGGCCAGCCACACGGCCCGCGGTCGCCTGCGCAATGTGGGCGATTTCTCTGGGCGCTACGGCGGTTTTGAGGTGTTCTTTGTCGCGCGCTTCTCGCGGCCGTGGCAGCAGGCGGGCACCTGGAACGGCACTGCGCTGGCTCCCGGCGTGCTCCAGGCCCAGCAGCTACAGCCGCCCGAGGGCAAAGACCGCGTCAACCTGGGGATGTACGCCGAATTCGCCGCGGCCGACCAGCCGCCGGTGGAGCTGCAGGTGTGCCTGTCCTACGTGGACGCCAAGGGGGCGGATCAGAACTTTGCCGCCGAGGTCGCCGGAAAATCCTTTGACGACGTGCGCAAATCCGCGTGGTTGACCTGGGAAAGCCAGCTGGCCCGTGTCGACATTGAAGGGGCCACCGCCGCCGAGCGCACGGTGTTCTACAGCGCCCTGTACCGCGCCATGAGCATGCCGACCCTCTGGAGCGACACGGACGGCCGCTATCGCGGTTTTGACGGGCAAGTCCACGAGGCCAAGGGCTGGAACTACTACACCGACCTGTCTCTGTGGGACACTTTTCGCACCGCCCACCCGCTGTTTGCCCTGCTGTGGCCCGAGTTTGCCCGCGACGTGATGCGCTCGATCGCCGCGATGACGGCGCAGAAGGGCTGCCTGCCGCAGTGGGCCATGGGCGCGGGCGACACCGGCAGCATGATCGGCCAGCACGCCCTGTCGGCCGCTGCCGACGCCGTGGCCAAGGGGATAACGGACTTTGATATCCAGAAGATCTACGCGGTGGGCAAGCAGCAGCTGACGGCCCCGGCCACTTTGCCGGCATGCAGCGGCACCGAGGGCGTGCAGGGCCTGAACCAGCGCGGCTGGACGGCGGTAGAGGATGGCGAGGGCTCGGTGTCGCTCACCCTAGAATATGCTTACAACTACGCGTGCTTGGCCGGGCTTGCCCAGCACCTGGGCCTGGCCGAGGACGTGTCGCTGCTGCAGGCCCGCGCCAAGAGCTATCAGAACCTGTGGGATCCGGCCACGCGCTTCTTTCGCCCGCGCCACGCCGACGGCAGCTGGCAGGGGCCGTTTGACACGCTCTCCTGGGATTTCAACAACGATTACTATGTAGAAGGCACGGCCTGGCAGTGGAATTGGTTTGCGCCGCTGGACCCCCAGGGGCTGGTGGCCCTGTACCCGAGTGCCCAGGATTTTGTCGACAAGCTCCAGGAATTCTTTGCCAAGAGCGCGGAAGACTTCAACTTTGGCCTGCCCGGGTCGTATTACTACCACGGCAACGAGCCCGACATGCTGGCCTCCGGTCTGTTCCTCGCCGCCCAGCGCGCCGACCTGGCGGATCAATGGACCCGCTGGGTGTATGACCAAAGCTACACCACCGCGCCCGACGGCCTGGTGGGCAATGACGACGCCGGCACCCTGTCTGCCTGGGCAGTGCTGGCGGGCATAGGCCTGTATCCGCGCCCCGGTGCGCCGGGCTGGGACCTGGTGGCGCCGCGGTTTGACCGGGTGACCCTGCAGCTCGGCGGCAAGAGCGTGGTCATCGAGGCGCCGGGGGTTCATGCGGGGCAGGCGCGCCAGGCAACGGCGACGTGGCAGGGGCAACCGCTGACGTCGCCGCCGCCGCAGGGCGGGCACGTGGGGCGCTGGCTGCCGCATGCCCTGGTGACCCAGGGCGGGGTGTTGAGGTTTTTGGCGAAATAATCAGGGGTTCAGCTCGCGCTGGGCAGAATTGCCGGCAGAGGGTTTTCCGGCCTCCGGCCGAGGGGCGAATTGCTAATCATAATAGAGTTTTGCAAAGGTGGAACCAATAGAGGGGCCCCCGCGTGCCTCGGCCAAGGGCCGGGGCTCGGAAGAGCCCTGCGGGCTCTTCCGGTGGGGACGGGGGGCTGCCGCCCCCTTCGGTCCTAATGGTTCCCCTCTGCACTCCTCCTCCTTTACCTTCCATCCCCTGCTGCGTTTTCGATAAGTACTTGTAGATACAGGGTAAGTTCCCTGTTCCGTGAATCGCCGGACGCACCGTCCACGGCCCAAAGCGCGAAGGATCGAGACCGCGGAGCGGCGGCATCCGATGCCGTCTTTTGGCCAGGTCCGCCGGCGCCCCAGCGGGGCGGCGAGGACGGCCAAAAGATCCGAGCCTGGTCGCCCCAAGGCGACGCGCCCAAAACCTGCATTGGCGCTGGAGAATCCAAGCCGTGTTGGCCGAAGGCGAGGTGCGGCGAGTCGTGCTTCGATAACATGTGGTTACGGTGCAGGCTCGGGAGAAACTGGGACTGTTGGTCTCTCCAACAGGGGCGGTTTATCGGCCGCTGGGAGCTCTGCGCCAAGCCCCGGGGCCAGAGCCGCAATGATTTAGGCGCCTAAATCCTGGCTGCCATCCCGCCCAACCGCCCCAAAGGGCCCGTGAAAAATCTAGTCGATTTTCCCCGGTCCCATTTGCCTGCTGGGTGGTTCGCAATTGCGCGCCCCTTATCGAGTTCGTCGCACCGCTCCGCGAGAGGTCTTGTCAGGTCATCTTTACACAGGCCCTAACCCGCCCATTGCAGCCAATGCTCCGCCGGCTTGGCCAAGAACGCGGCAAGCTCAACGCCGCCGCCGCCGACTTCGAGGGTCCGGGCGCCGGGAAACTGCCGGACGAAGGCCCGCAACCCCAGTTGGCTCGTCGATCGGGCGAAAGACTTGACCTCTATCGCCAGCAGCTGCCCGCCGCGGCGCAGCACGAAATCGACCTCCGCATCCCTTTCGCGCCACCACATCACCTCGGTCAGCGTGCCCCGCGAACTGTTGAGCAAGTGTGCGCCCACCGTTGTTTCGACTTGGCGGCCCCATTGGACCGGGTCGGCGCGCAACGTCTCCAGGCGCTGACCCAGCACCGCAGTCCGCAAACCCTGAGCAAAGAGGCAGAGTTTAGGGCTGCTTGCTCGCTGCCGCGCCACCTGTCCGGCGTACTTGGGCAGCCCACAGGCCATGCCGGCAGCGTGGAGCAGTTCCAAGTACCAGGCCACCGTCGTCGCGTTGCCGGGGTCCTGGAGCTGGCCGAGCATCTTGGTGTACGACAACTCCTGGCAAGCATACGCGCAGGCCAAGTCGAACAAGCGCCGCAGCAGCGCCGGACGCTCGACCCGCTCCAACTGCAACACGTCGCGCGAAATCGTCGCTTCGATGAGGGCGTCTCGCAGGTAGTGGGTCCACCGCTCGGCGTCGTCAATCAACAGTGCCGGACCGGGATAGCCACCGTAGGCAATGAACTCATCCAGCGTGTACCCAAAGGCCTCTTGCGTCTCTGCCAAGGACCAGTGCGGCACGTGGATGCGCTCAAACCGGCCGGCCAGACTCTCGCCCAGGCCGCGCTGGACCACCAGCGGTGCCGAGCCCGACAGCACCACCTGCAAGGCGGTTCCCTGGCGAGAGTCTTCGTCCCACAGAGCTTTGACCGCAGTCGGCCAGCCGCTGACGCGCTGAATTTCGTCGATCGCCAGCACTGCACCCTGGGTACCCACGCGATCGCGCGCCAGTCGCCACTGTTGGCCGATCCAAGCGGCGTCTGCCAGGAGCGCGTCGTCGGCCGAGACGTAGAGCGTCGGCCGCTCCAGGCCGGCCAATACCTGTCGAATCAGCGTTGTCTTGCCGACCTGGCGAGGTCCGGCGACGACATGGATGAACCGCCGCGGCTCGGCCAGGCGATGGGCCAGTGTGGCGGCGTAGGACCGGGTGATCAGCTTGGGGTTGCGCGGCGTTGTCATTTTGCTCTCCATGGCGTGCTATTTTACGCGCTGTAGCGTGCTATTTGTCAAGCCCTTGGATAGACATCGGTTTGTAGTCCAGATTCCAGTGTTGCTCCACTCGGCGAGGACCGCCAATCGCACCCTCGACTCGCCTTGCCCACCGCAACTTGCGCCCGGATCCCGTGCGGATGGCCCTGCTGCTCCTGTCCACCCCGGCTGCCGCTGCGCCGCCGGCCAAACCAGTGATCGCGCCCTCGCCCCTCGAGCTGACCCTAGTATTTGTGCCCGAGCAGCAGCGGCCCGGCGAGCGCGTGTTTTGGCTCGGCAAGCTGCGCAATGCCAGCAAGCGGCGTTGGAGTGGGCCGAAGTGCGGCGCGCGGTGAGCGTGCCGTTTGTGTGGAGCGGCTTTGTGGAGAGTCGGGCGTTTCGTCCAGACAATCGCCATGTACCTGTCCGGAGCCCCGTCCAGAGCCCAAAGCGCGAAGGATCGAGACCGCGAAGCGGCAGCGTCCGACGCTGTTTTTTGGCCGGGTTCGCCGGCGCCCCACTGGGGCGGCGCGGACGGCCAAAAAATCCGAGCCTGGTCGCCGCAGGCGACGTGCCCAAAAACATGCTCTGGAGACTGTGCTGCAGGTGGATGAACCGGCACCGAAGGTCGGGCCTCTGGGATTGAGCTCTCGCGGACTTTGGCTAGGCAGGAACTCGGATCGACCGGTCGCTTGTTCTGATCATCCCTGGGGAATTGGCTGGCGGGGGTGCCAGGCGGCTAAAGTCCCCACCGAAAGAGCTCGCAGGGCTCTTTCGAATTCCGGCCAATTGGCCGGACTGCGCGGGGGCCCCTGTGGCAACATCTGGGAAGCCCCTTTTGGGGCTCAGGATCTCGAAATCGGACGCTGTCGCAGCCCGGAGGGCTTTGTAGATGTTGCGTGCGGCTTTAGCCGCCTCGCCCCACGCTCTTGCGCCACACCCCTGAAAACACACACCTAGCCTGGCTCGCCGAAGCGTCGGGAACCGGTCGGGCCAGAGACCCGCCCCAACCCGGGCGAGGGGCGGCCGGGCGACCGGCCCGCCCGCCCGCGCCCGCCGCACGAGGGATCGAGACCGCGAAGCGGCAGCGTCCGACGCTGTTTTTTGGCCGGGTCCACCGGCGCCCCACTGGGGCGGCGGGGACGGCCAAAAAATCCGAGCCCGGTCGCCCCAAGGCGACGTGCCCAAAACCTGCATCGGCCGTGGCGAATCCGGGTCTCCGCCAACCTGCACCGACTGCGCCACCGTCTCCCAAACCTGCCTGGAGCAGCCCTGCGCCGCCGAGTGGAAGGCCTGCCAGTTCAAGCCCGGCTGCCAAAAGCTCGCCAGCTGCCTGCAGGATTGCGGTGGAACGGCCGTTTGTGCGGCCAGCTGCGAAAAAGCCATGGGCGCCGTGGGCGTGGGCCCAGTGTGGCAGCCCCTGGCGGCGTGCTCGGCCAAGCTGGGCTGCGGCAAGGGCTGCGGCAACGGCACCTGCGAGCCCATGGAGACCACCGGCAACTGCCCTGCCGACTGCAAGCTGGCCACCGCGGGCAATGGCTTGTGCGAAGTGGGCGAAAACCCTTACCTGCCGTGCAACGGCGACTGCGGCCGCCTGGACGTCATCGGTTGCCAGAAGGCGCTGTGCCCGGCCGAATGGGCCGCCTGCTCCAAAGATGCCAAGTGCGTCGCAGACATCGCCTGCGTGCAGCAATGCGCTATCGAAGACGACGGCTGCATGGCCAATTGTCTGGGGACCTACGACCCGCAAAGCCCGCTCTACGTCTTCTTGGGTTGCGGCGGCAAGACGTGCAATCCGGGTCTGGAACAGCCTTGCGGAGACGGAGACTGCGACTCAAAGTGCCCCGCCGACTGCGTACCCAGCGGCAGCTGCGGCGACGGTATCTGCCAAGCCAAGGAAACCGCCAATTCCTGCGCCAAGGACTGCAAGGCGACCGCCTCCATCGGCGAGTGCGCCAGCGCGTTGTGCGCCCAGCCCCTGGCGAATTGCCTGGCTGTTCCAGGCTGCGCGACCGCGTGGAGCTGCGTAGAGAAATGCGAAACGGCAGCAAACTTCAAGAGTTGTTCTCAGGCATGCACGGGGGCCACGGCGTTGCTGGCCTATTGGGACTACATGACCTTGGGACAGTGCGTGTTCGGCCACGGCTGCGCGCCGGAAGCGGCTGCCGGCTGCGGGGATCACAAGTGCGCCGCCGGCGAAACCGAGGAAAACTGCCCCGAAGACTGCTTTGAGCCCGACCAGTGCGGCGACAACTACTGCTCTAGCAAGGAAGACAAGGCCAGCTGCGCCCAAGACTGCGCCACCTGCCAGGACACCGGCTGCGGCGAAAAGCCCGGTTTGACCTGCTGCCCCGTCAGCGGCAAATGGGAGTGCACCGGCAGCCAGAGCTGCGATTTGTAGGGTCGGACAGTAGCCGGTCGGACAGTACCCAGGGCAGTGTCTGATCGGTCTATCCAGGTGGATGCAAGCGCTGCACGCGGCTGTCGTGCGACTTGAGGATCATCACCGTCATGCGCAGGTTGATGACCACAAAGCGCAACAGCTGCCAGAGAAAAAACGTGCGAAAGAACAAGGTGCGCGGCGTGGGCTTGGCCGCATAGTGGGCTTGACCGTACAGGGGGTTAGCCATGGGATCCTCCGATGGGGGGCTGCGAGCAGGCTGAACAGAGCGCCTGGGCCAGAGCTGGCTGCCGCAAGGGCCGTTTTTGCAGGGCCGGGCGCTATTCTGGAATGATCCACCACAGCGGCTTGGCCTTGGCCTTGTACAGAAACGCGTAGTGCAGCAGCTGCTTAATCCAGTGGCCGGCCAAGCCAATTTCGCCGGTGGTGTGGGTCAGGTCGCGGCCGCCTTCGGGGTATTTGTCAAAATCGGGGACGACGGGATACATCGTCATCGACACTGCACTGCCGCTCAAGTGACTCGCCCCGGCCGACGCCACACACGCCGCGCCAATCCGCGCCATTGAAGCGCCGTGGGTCGGTTGCTTAGCGCCCTTGAGGATCATGTCGGCGATGGTAGAGGCGACGGCCCGACCCATAATCGCCGACGGCATGCCGGTGCGCGGTGGCGCTGGCGCGATGACGGTGCCGTTCTTGCTCTTGCGCGGCTGCGAGATCTGGTGCGGCGGGGCAAAGGCAATGCCCACGGCGAAGACATTGGGGTATTTGGTCTGGTAGGTCTCGGGCCAGTCGCTGGCCTTCCACTGATCAAAAGGCTTTTGCGCATAGTCGGCGTCGACGCGCATAAAGCCGTTGGGGGCAAACAGCGCACTGGTGATATCGCCGCCCGCGCGGTCAAAAGCCTGCAAGCCCACGCCGCTAAAGGGCGGAATCAGCATGGCAAAGTCAAAATCCAGCTCGTGCTGTTCGCCGTCTAGGGTCTCGTAGCTGAGCCGATGGGCCTCGACCTTTTGCGTGTGGGCGCCGGTGATCCACTCGACCCCGCGCTCGTTGAACAGGCTCTCGGCAAAAGTCCGGCTTTGGGTAATGTAGCCACCGGCCTCTAAGTGCATGCCGCCGACGCCAAAATCGCCCAATTCTGCTTCGTTGGTCAGGTAAATGACCCGGGCCAATTCGCGCACGCCGTGGCGCCGCAGCTCAAACTCGACGTTAAAGACGTACTCAAAGGCCGCGCCCTGGCAGGTGCACGTGCCGTGCCCGGTGCCGACGACCAGGGTCTGGCGTTCGCCGCGCTTGAGCTTGTCGATCACCGCGTTGAGGGCCTGCGAAGCCGCCGCGGCGTGGCCAAAAGTGCAGACCGACACGGTGTTGGCCTCGGGCCCCAGGCCGGGCGTCGCCGCAAAATTCAGCTTGGGTCCGGTGGCGTTGATCAGGTAATCGTATTCGAGGTCTTCTGTTTGGCCGCGGTTGGCCTCGGCCGTCGACTCGACTACCACATAGGGCTTTGCATGACTCGCCGAGGCCTCGGGATGCAGCACGGTGGCCTTGGCCTGCACGTAGCGAATGCCGAGCTTGGCGTACACCGGCGCCAGCTCAAACGTCACCGCCTCTGGGGGCATGACGCCGACGCCGACCCAGATGTTGGAGGGGATCCAGTTCCACTGGCGGTTGGGGGTGACGACGACAACCTCGTGCTCTTTTGGCAACTTGCGCCGCAGGATCAGCGCAGCGGTGTGGCCAGAGACCCCGGCTCCCAAGACGACGACACGCATAGCTCGGCTCCTTGCCCGCCGCGCATAGGCGGACTGCTTGAGAATTTGCGCGGTTTGCCGCGCCGACCACGGGGCGTCCCAGGGACCAAGGGGATCGGAGCCCGGGCAACTGCAAAGGGTTCGGCGACGTGGCGCAATTGTCGCGGGGTTGCGGCCCACCCATTCAGTTAAGACTTGGGGGGCAGGGGCGCGGGGCTAGGTTTTCAGGGGTCACTTTCTTGACCCCTGAATTGGAACCGCGCCCCGGCGAGAAGGCCCCGTTGACTTGGCGGAATCGGCGCAGCACAGTCCGCTTGCACAGCGCGGAGTGGCCGCGGCTGGGCCGGTAGGCGCTGCGATCGCCCCCAATGCGAGGTACCCGCCATGGCCAGGACGCTACACTCCCTGACCACCGCGGGGTGGGCGGTAGTCTGGGTGGCGGTGGGCGCGGCGTGTGTGGCGTGTGCGGCGTGCGGGCCCCTGGCAACCTCTGACGC
>JBIKTV010000233.1:0-8773 GCA_044347905.1 Myxococcota bacterium | reverse complement strand
AGTACAGTCAGTTGCGTGGGCGGTCTGCGGCGGAGCGCGGCCGGTGGGCCAGGCAGCAAGGGCATTTGCTGGAGGCCGTGGAGGCGCTGGAGCTGGCCCTGGCGGACCTGCAGCCGCCAGACGACGCCGTGCGGCTTGAAAGGGCTCTGGCGGCGGCGGGTTTGGGGCTGGAGCCGCAGCAAGCCCGCGCGGAGCTTGAGGTGTTGGCCCACAGCAGTGACACCGCGGTGGCGCGGCGGGCCCAGAGAGCGAGTCTGCTGGGGCGGATTTCCCGCGGCGAGCTGACCGAGGTGGCGGCGCTGCCGGAGCTGGCTGAGGCCGACCGGCCGGCGGTTCTGGCGCAACTGGCCTTGCAGCAAGGGCAAGGAGCGGAGGCGCTGGCGCAGCTGAGAGGGCTGGCGCAGCGAAGTCCCGGCGATTGGGCGGTGGGGCTGCTGCTGGCCCAGGCGCTGCGGATGCAGGGCGAGTCGATGGCGGCGCTGCAGCGACTGGACGAATTGGTCGATCGCGGTGTGGCCGGTGGCGATGGTTGGCTGGAGCTGAGGGCCCGGCTGCAGCGCGCGCCCCTGCTGGGTGAGCTGGGCGATCACGAAGCGAGTCGCCAAGATGCGCGCCGTGCGGCGGAAGTGGCTGAGGCGTTGCACCTGCCGCTGCACCATGTGGCGGCGCGGACGCTGGTGGCTCAAGCCCTGGCGCGACTGGAGTTGGTGGCAGAGGCGGTGGCGGAATTGGATCGCGCAGCTCAGCACGCGGCGCAAGTGGGGGCGACGGCGGCTGCGGTGCGCGCGGCCTTGCTGGGGGCGCTGCTGGACCCGGCGCCGGTGCGCGACGCTCTGGCCTGGCGGCCCCTGCACCCCTTGGACAGCGCCGATCAGGTGGATCCGCCCGGCCTGGCTCCAGCGGTGCTGCTTGTGCTGGCGCGCCGGGCGTTAGAGCAGGACGGCGATCTGCAGGAAGCGGAAAACCTGTTGAATCGCGCGGCTCAACTCGACGCTGGCTTGGGTGGGCGGCTGAGCGGACTGGTCGGCGGGGTGCGCGAACAGCTGAGCGCGGCGCGGAGGGCATCGTGAGCAGCGCCGAGTCGATTGTGGCGGCCCTGAGGGCAGGGCAACTGGCCCACGCCAGGACCTTGGCGCTGGCGGCGCTGGCGAGCCCAGAAGTGGATCGCGGACAATTGCACGCCTTAATTGGGAAATTGTCGATCCAGCTGGGCGACACCGATCAGGCGCGCGCCCACTTGGAGGCGGCGGTCGACCGCGGGGTGGACGATCCGGCGGCGTGGGTGATGCTGGCCGGGCTGGTCGAGCGGGCGGCTAGGCGCAAGCAGCTGCTCTCGCGGGCGGCCCATCATCCCCGCGGCAGTGGCGAAGCGGCGGCGCAGCTGGCGACCGACGCCGAAGAGGCGGGGCAAATCGACGAGGCTGTGCGCTGGTGGCAGCGGGCGGCTCAGGATTTGCGCCGAGCTCCCGAGGCCCTGGCGCGCATCGCCGTGTTGTCTGCCCAGCGGGCCAAATGGCAGGACGGTCTGGAGTCTCTGCAAAAAATTCTTGATCTGCATGGAGATCCGGGCCCCTTGGCGGATGCGGTGCGCGCGCTGCTGGCGGCGCCGGTGGCAGATCTGTCGCTCGACACGGCCTTGGACAGGTTGGAGCAGCAGGGGCTGCCCGCTGCAGATGCCGCCCAGTGGCGGGCCCTGCGCCATGTTGCGCTGCGTCAGCCCGATGTTGCGGTGCACCATGCGCGCCTCGCCGTCGAAGCGGCCCCTCAAGACCCTGAGGCGCGGCGGTTGCTGGGGGAGTGCCTGCTGCTGGACGGCCAAACGGAGGCGGGGGCGGACGTCTTGGAACCGCTTGCGGCCGATGGCCTTCTGGCTGACCACGCCGCGCTGGCTCTGGCGGACGCTTTGCGCCGGCTGGGTCGCGTGGAGGCGGCGCTGCCCGTGGTCGAAAGGACAGCGCAAGCGGCGCCCGGACACGCGGGAGTGCTGATTGAACTCTCTAGGATATACGCTGATTTGGGGCGCGAGGCGGAGGCGGAGGCGGCGATTCGCCAGGCCATGGCCCTAGATGCCAGGGTCGACCAGGAGGCCGGCCGGTCGAGCCAAGTGCTGCGCGGCGTCTTGGCCGAGCTCCCGGGGCTGCTGCAGCGCCTGGAGGCGGGCAGCGGTTGGCAGGTGGTCCGGCTGCGCATGGGCCATAACGCCTTGCTCTGCCAGCTAGAACAAGCCAACGGCGCGACTTTGTATGCCAAGGCCTGCTTGCCTGGCCGGCGCAGTGAGGCCCATGTGGAGGCCACGGCGCGCTTGGAGGAGGTGTTGGCGGCCGACGGGCGGTTGGCGGCTCGCTTGGCCGTGCCTGCCCCTCTGCGCGACGGCCAAGGTCGCCGCGCCCATCCCTGCGCCGGCGGCGTGGCCGCGGTGTCGCGGGCGATCGACGGCGTATCGCTGCGCCGCACGCTGGCTCAGCCGCGCCAAGGTTTGGCGCCCGGGCAGGCTGGCGAGCTTGGGCGGTCCTTGGCCCAGTTGCACGACGCTTTTTTGCGGGTGCACAACACCGCGGATGACGGTCGCCCGTGGCGCCGGCCGCCCGCGGGGTTGACGTCTGCGGTGCTGCCGCTGCTGCAATGGCTCGACGATGCCAGGGCTTGGCCGGCCGCGCGAGCCCGGTTGGGCCTTTACGGCGAGGGCGAGGCCCTGGGCGATGCCTTGCAGGCCCATCTGGAGCGGTGGCTGCCGGCGCTGGCCGAGGCGGTCGACGGTCTGGAGATGGGTGTCATCCATGGCGATTTTGGCTGGCACAACGCCACTTGGGTGGGCCAGGGCGAGGGGCTGGCCGTCGCGGGGCTCGTCGACTTTGACTATGCCGCGTGGGATGTGCCGCTCGCAGATCTGGCCCAGGCGGTGGGCCGCACCGCAGCGGATTGGAAGCGATTGACCCATCACCGCGATCCAGCGCCGAGGCCAGAGCTGGCCAAAGCACTGATCGAAGGTTACTTTGCTTCTGGCGCGCCGCGACCGGTAGGGGCAGAAGGGCTGCGCGCCCTCCTCGCGGGAACGCGGATTGCCTACGGGTTTGCCCTTGCCGAGGCGGGTTTGCAGCGCGATGTGCGGGCGCCCAACGGCTACGGGCCGGCGTTGGACGCCTTGGCGCTCTTGCAGATGCAGCTCGATTGGCTTGAGGACGGCGCAGCCGTGCTAATTCCGGGCTGAATTGCCTGCGGCGGCTGTCTGGTCAATGGATTTGACGCGCTCCGCGCGAGGGGGATTTTCGCTTTCCATTGCAGAGTTGCAAGGGAAGGAACCAGAGGACCGAGGGGCAAAGCCCCTTCGCCCTAAAGTTTCCTTCCCCTGCACCCCTTCCTCCTTTACCCTCAACCCCTTCACCCCGCGGACAACGACAAATTCCAGATGCCTGCTGCGACCAAAGCGCAGCCCGGTCGCGGGCGCGAGACGCCGAGAGACTTGTCAGTCCAGGAATTTCGAGCCTTGTCGGCGAATCTGCTTTAAAGACCGAGAGCTTGTAGCTTGTCGTGAGCGATGGCTCAGTTCGTGCCGGCGCAGAAAAACCCAGCCCCGGTCTGCGGCCCCGCATCTGAGGTCCGCAGCCGGGGCTGGAGATTTGCCTAAAATCGAGCTCGATCGCTCAGTTCTTGACGGTGCCGACCTGCGAGGCCACCTGGTGCAGCTGCTGGCGCCAGAGCTTGCGCGACTCGGCCTGAAGCGAGAGCGCGTACTCCATGCTGGCCTGGTTGAGGCGCGTCATTTCCGTCATCCAGTTGCGAGCCTGCTCCATGGCCTTGGTCTCGTGCTTGGTGTACTCGTCCAGCATCTTCTCAAGCTGATCGACCTGCTGCTTGGTGGCGGCCTGGAAAGCCTCAGCGCCCGGCATCTCGCCCATCTTGGGCATGGCCCACGCGCCCATCATCTGCTCGATGGGGCTCTTGACTTCGGCGGTCTTGGTCTCGGTCGCGGTCGTGGTCTTCTCGGACATGGGATCCTCCAGGGTGATTCGCGCGGTTGGCGATTTCTTGTTGCGGTTGCTCACGGGTGTGCTCAGTCGGGGCTCAATCAGGTGGCCCGCTGACGGGCGATCGAGGGCGACAGGAGGGCCATTTCCGGCCCCGCTGCCGTAGGCGCCCTCGCCATCGGCAACAACGACAAGATAAATCTGCGGCGGAGAGCTGTCAAGAGTTCTTTGTGCGCTGCACAAGAAAAATCTTGCGGATGCGTTCTGGGGGCCCGGCTAGCGGCGCAACCCCATGCGTTCCATGACCAATTGCAGGTCGGCCCAGACCTCGCGCTTCTTGGAGGCATCCTCTAGGACCTCTTGCAGGCCCCATGTGGCGATCGCCGGGACCTGGCGGGCGGTCATCCAGCGGCCGCGCAGTTCGCCCAGGGGGGCGGTGCGCTGGGCCAGCAGCTGTGCAGGAACTTCGCCAAAGGAGAGGAGAATCTCTGGCTGAATGACATCCCACTGGGCCTTGAGCCAGGCGCTGCAGGTGCGGGCCTCTTCAGCGCTTGGGCGCAGATCGCCGGGGTCGCGGCAGAGGATGAGCGAGGTCAGCCAGACGTCGCCGCGGCTCAGGCCCATCGCGGTGATCATCCGTTCGAGCAGTTGGCCGCCGGCACCTTGGGCGGGCCGGCCGGCCGATTCATCTGCAAGGGTTGGATAGTCCAGTAGAATGAGCAGGCGGGCATGGGGCGATCCCTCGCCGTGGATCGGCCGCTGGCGGCCAGCGCAGCGGGTGCAGCGGGCGCAGGCGTCGACTTTGGGCCACAGCGCGTCGAGGCGGGCGGCGCTCTGACCTGCGTCGCGGGCCAAAGAGCTGGGGGCGGCCGGGGGAATGGGCGCGGTCACGCGGGCTGCGGCCGGGGCGACCGGGATGGGACCGGTCACGCGGGTGTTGGGCACGCTCGGTCGATTGTGCGGTGCAGCATTTGGCGCGGTTGCGCTGGGGAGCGACGACGGGCGCGGCGCAGAACCCGCTAGGGAGGCGGGTCTGGTCGCCACGGCGGCAGCTGGGCCGGGTCCGGAGGCAGGGGGGCGCTGCAGCGATTCCGGTCGACCAGCGGGTCGGGTGACGCTGGCCAAGGGCGGGGCGTCCAAGGTTGGGTGGGCTGCGGCGGTCGGCCGCGGGGCAGCTGCCGCATGGGGTGGCGCCTTGCGCGGCACGGCCTCCACGCCCGACCAACGCGCCATCCGCAGCGCGGCCGCCAATTGCTGCACCAGTTCGGCGACCTGCTGCGATTCTGTGGACGCATCGGCATCCGCGTAAGGGGTGGACATGGGGGTACCGCCGCGAGGACTGGGTCTGCATGGTCGCGGCCAGCCGGCCCGGCGTCAAGCGCGGTTGCCGCGGCGCGCGCCTGTCCCGTATCCTGCAGCGCAGCGCTGGCCAAGGCGGGCAAAGTTGCGCGGCCAAGCAGGGTGGATCCATGGATAATTTGCGCAGACAAGGGCTTGGAGTGGCGCTCAGTGGCGTACTGGGCCTCCGGCACATGGGCCACCTAGCCGGCCCGGCAGGGTTGGCGATTGCATTGGCAATGGGCGGCTGCGGGGGCCCTGCCGCGACTCTTGCGGCGGCGCCGGAAGTGTCTGTTGCAAAATCAAGTGGTTCCAAGCGTTGCCTGATCCTCACCACCAATGACAGTGAAGCCAACTTTGACGGTCCGCGCCTGGCCGATGGCCACTACCAGGGGACGATCTCGCGGGTGGCCGCCTATAAGCGCGAAAAACTCAGAGAGAAAGCCGGTGCGGTGCTGCTGTTGGAAGGGGGCGACGTGCTACAGGGCCGCTTCATGGCGCGGGCCGACGGCGATCGCCCCCGGGCCATGCGCGAGGCGTGGCAAGTCTACGATCGCGCCGGCTACGACTTTGGCGCCCTGGGCAACCACGAGTTTGACGGCGGACCCAAACCACTGCGGGTGGCGCTGCAGGGCCTGAGTCGCTATCGGCTGCTGTCGGCGAACCTTCTGGCCCAGGGTACGGCGCTGGAGCCCCAAGAAGCTGGCAGGCCCCAAGGGCTTTTTGGCGCAACGGCGCTGGTAGACTGCGGCGGTATCCGCGTGGGCCTGTTTGGCCTGTTGACGCCCTCGGCCCGCACGATAAGCCAGATGGGCGACGTGAAGATGCCTGCGGAGCCGATCAATGGACCTGCTCGCTGGGCGGTGGGGCAATTGCGAAGTCATGGAGCGCAGGTAGTTATTGCTCTCAGCCACCTTGGTGTCGGGGAAGACGTGGCGCTGGCCCGCGATGTGACGGGGATCGACGTGGTGGTCGGCGGCCACAGTCACACGCCGCTGCGCCAAGAAAAGCGCCAGGGGAGCACGCTAATTACCCAGACTGGCGCGCGTTTTGCCAATCTGGGCGAGCTGGAGATGGTGCTGGACGGCGACGGCGAAGGGCTGGACCTACAGCAAAGCGCTTGGCACCTGCGGCCCATCGACGCGTCCCTGCCCCAGGACCCACAGATCGAGGCCCAGATCGCGGGGCTGCGCCAGGGGTTGGTGCCAGAGGTGGTGATCGGTCAGCGCAAGCTCATGTGGGACTTGAGCAATCCGCGCGGAGAGTACAGCCAACTGGCGACGCGGGCGCTTGTGGAGGCGGCGAATGAGGCGGCCAAGAGCTGGCCGGGGCCCAAACTGCCGGTGGTGGCTGGGCTGCTCAACGCCGGCGGTTTTCGCAGCCACACGGAATATCCGCCGGGGCCCGTGACCAACCTGGACATCGCGGCGATCCATCCCTTTGCCAATCGCGCGGTGGTGGTCGAGCTGAGCGGCCAGCAGCTGCTGGACACCCTGGAGCACGGCTGCGCGCCGGGCAGCGATGGTCACGGCCAGGGCATCGTGAATTACGCCCTGCAGGGCAGTTGCGATCGCAGCAAGCCGACCCCTAAGTATCAGCTGCAGGACGGCAAGCCGGTGGCGCTGCTGGAGCGCGGTCAACGCCTGCAAGGGGCCCTGCTGGGGGGCCAACCCATTGACCCCAATGCGCGCTATCGCGTTGCCACGATTGACTATTTGGCGCGGGGAGGGAGCGGTTTCTGGTCGCTGAGCCAGGGCGATCGGCGCTGCTTTGACGGACAGCTCTACACGGGGCACCCTGATGCTGGCGAGGGCAGCTGTCGCTCGCCGCTGATGGCAGAAGTGATTGAGGCCGCGGTGCGCGCCGGCACGTTGGAGCGATAGCCTATGGCGCAGACTTCGCTCCTTGAACGCGCGGTGGCCGCAGAGCGAACGCGCATCGTGCCGCGGATCAACGCGATTCGCGCCACGGGGGTGTCGCTGGCCTTTGGCGTGACGCTGTGGCTGGGCCGGGGCAACGATCCGGCAGCCGCCGCGTGGGCCGAGATGAGGCCGCTGTTTGCCGCGTGGTGGCTGGGGGTGGTGGCGACTTCGCTGCTGGCGCTCAAGCTCCGCGATCGCCCGCGGTTTTTTGGCTGGCTTGCCGTGATCATTGATTTTCCGTTTGTGTTTCTCATGCAGTGGCGATCGCTGGAGGTCTCGCCCGAGCCCGGCGGCGTTGCGGGCTTTACCATTGCGGTTTACTTGGCGCTCATGGCGATCTCCTCGCTAGTGCTCGACCGCAGCCTGCTGGTGGGAGCCGCGGTGCTGGGGGGCGTGTTGGGCATTGCGCTGCAGCGCATCGTGGGCATTGACCCTGGGGCGCAGGTGCTGGCAGCGCTGCTGTTTGCCGCGGCGGCGGCGAGCCTGGCGATGGTGGTGGGGCGGGTGGCGGCGCTGATCGGTGCCGTGAGCCAGGGCGAGCTCAAGCGGGCCCGGCTCGGCCGCTATTTTTCGCGCGATGTGGCGCTGCGACTGGAGGCCCAGGACGGCACGGCGGCGGTCGGCGGGCGCGAGGTCACCATCCTATTCTCTGACATCCGCGACTTTACCGCGCTGAGCGAGAGCCTGCCGCCCGAACAAGTGGTGGCGCTGCTCAACGGCTACCTGGAGCGCATGGTCGAAGTGGTGTTTCGTCACCGAGGGACGCTCGACAAGTTCATAGGCGACGGGCTGATGGCCTACTTTGGCGCCCCAGAAGACGACCCAGACCACGCGGCCCACGCGGTGGCGTGTGCGCTAGAGATGCTGGACCAGCTCAAAATCCTCAACGCTGAGCGCGAAAAGGCCGGCTACCCGCGGCTGCGCATCGGCATTGGCATTCACACGGGGAGGGTGGTGGTCGGTGACGTGGGGTCGCGCTCGCGGCGTCTGGAGTACACGGTCATCGGCGCGCCGGTCAACCTGGCCTCGCGCATTGAGGGGCTGACCAAGGTGCTGGGCCAGCCGATTCTGGTGTCCCGGGCGACACGCGACGCAGTGGGAGAAGGCAACGCCTGGAGCCCGTGCGAGCCGGTGGTTGTCAAGGGGCGCAAAGAGCCGGTCGAGACGTTTGCGCCGGGGCCTGCGGGTTTGTCGCGTTCATCCACTTAGCAGTCGCCAGGCTACTGTCGGACGTGATACTGCGCGGCCTTGAGCGCTGCTGTTGGCGAGAATTCCGTCGATGGCCGTGTCAGCCACCGGCAAGCTCCACGTCGATCGCACCCTGGCCTGGGCAGACGAGTCCAACGCCAGTCGAAAACTCCGAGGATCGCGTGCGCCGAAAAATACCCGATCGCAGGCGTCCGTCCTTTTCGACAGCGTCTGTGTGTTGGGTCTATTGAAAATGTCCTAACGAACGAGCGTTTAGTCCCTCAGTGAAAGCGGCAGTGTCCCCAACAGCATCCACGCCGGCAGGGTGATGGCCGCGGCGTGCAGCGAACCGTCGCGGAG
>JBIKTV010000232.1:0-8791 GCA_044347905.1 Myxococcota bacterium | reverse complement strand
CACGCCCTGGGCGAGCAGGCCGCCGATGGTCCCGGCCAAGACGTCGCCGCTGCCGCCGCGGGCCAGGGCCGCGTTGGGCTGGTTGCATAGGGCCCAGCGGCCGTCCGGGGCGGCGATGAGGCTCCGGTGGCCTTTGAGCACCACGATGGCGTTCCAGCGCGCCGCGGCTTGGCGGGCGGCCCCCAGGCGATCAGCCTCAACTGCGTCTACAGAGGCATTTAGAAGGCGAGCCATTTCGCCTGGATGGGGGGTCAGAATCAACCGACCCGCGGCGGAAGCAGCCAGCTCCGGTTGGGCAGCCAGCGCGCTCAGGGCATCGGCGTCTAGCAGCACCGCCACCCGGCTCAGGGCGCAGAGCCGGCGCACAAGCTCACTTTCCCCATGGCCAATCCCCAGGCCGGGACCGATCAGCAGTGCAGTTTTCCTCAGCAGCAGCTCGTCGATCGCCGCGGTGTCGCCGGGTTGGCGGTGCAGGGTCTCGACCATCGCGTCGGCCAGGCGCCCCTCTAGCTGCGGCCGCGAAGATGCCCAGGTCCCCAGGGTCAGGAGCCCCGCGCCAACCCGCAGCGCCGCCTCCGCGCTCAGCAGGGCCGCGCCGACCTTGCCCGGCGAGCCAGCGATCGCCAATAGATGGCCAAAAGAGCCCTTGTGGCCGCTGTCCGGCCGATCGGGGAGCCACCCCCTTGCCTCCGCAGCGTCCAGGAGATGGCCCGCCGGGGTCTCCGCAGCCAGCCACGCGGGGGGAATGCCGATGTCTGCCACCAGCAATTCGCGATAGAGATCAGGGCCTTGATTGAGCAGCAGCCCGGGCTTGAGCGCGCCCATCGCCACCACCAGGTCGCAGTGAACCGCCGCAGAGCCCAGCACCTGCCCCGTCGTCGAACAAAGTCCGGAGGGGATGTCCGCCGCCACCACGATCGCGCCCGAGGTCAGCCCCCCGGGTTGGCCGTTGAGCTGGGCAGCCAGGGTCAAGAGCGGCTCGCGCAGCTCCCCCTGCAAGCCGATCCCCGCCAAAGCGTCGACGATCGCCGCGGCGCGTTGCAGTGAATGTCGCAGATGTTGCAGCTCTATGCCTCGCGGCGCATGATGAACCGCGTGGATGTCGATGCCACCGCAGCGCTGGGCCGCGTGAAAGTGCAGGTGGGTCTCGGCCGTCATTTTGTGGGGATCGCCGGCGAAATACACCTCGACCCGCCAACCGCGCCCCGCCAGCACCCGCGCCACCACCCAGCCGTCGCCGCCGTTGTTGCCCGCGCCGGCCAGCACCACCGCCCAGCGGCCGTGTCCAGGGCCCACGCGTTGCTCGATCGCGTCGGCAATGGCCCGCCCCGCGGTATCCATCAGCAGCGCCGCGGGCAAACCCAGTTCGCTAATCGCGCGGAGATCGAGGCGCCGCACCGCTTCAGGGGCCAGGATCCGCATCAGATACCTCTTGGTTTTGCTTTGAAAAATAGGCTACTCGCCCAGACTGGCCGGCAGATGAATCGCGGCGATCATCTCTTTGACCGCGCGCTCCAAGCCCACCAGCACCGCCCGCGACACCAGCGCGTGACCGATGTTGAGCTCTTCCATCCACGGCAGCCGCGCCACCGCACCGACATTGCGGTAGTCGAGCCCATGCCCCGCCGCGACCCTCAGGCCCAGATCGTGCCCCAGGATCGCCGCGGCCCGCAGCTTGGTCAGCTCTTCTTCCGCCGCCAGGTGGCCCTGCGCCCCGCAGTAGTCGCCGGTGTGCAATTCCACAGTCTGGGCGCGCAGTTCCGCCGACGCGCGCAGTTGGTCCGGGTGCGGATCGACAAACATCGACACCACGATCCCCGCATCTTTGAGCGCCGCCACGATCGGCCGAAGCTCGGCCAGGTGCCCCGCCACGTCGAGCCCGCCTTCTGTGGTGCGCTCTTCGCGCTTTTCTGGCACCAGCGTCACCGTATCGGGCTTGTATTTCAGGGCCAGTGCCAGCATCGCCGGGGTCGCGGCCATCTCCAGATTCAGCGGCACTTGCACGGTGCGCCGCAAAATTTCGACGTCGCGCTCCTGGATGTGCCGGCGATCTTCGCGCAAATGAACGGTAATTTGGTCCGCACCGGCGAGTTCGCACAGCGAGGCGGCCAGCACCGGATCGGGGTAGCGCGTGTCGCGGGCCTGGCGCAGGGTGGCGACGTGATCGACATTGACGCCCAGCTGGACGCGGTGCTGCGGGCGATTGGCGGGCGGGTTGGTCATGGTCTCCTGGCGTCGCGGAGCGGCCGCGAAGGGCGGGGTGAGCGGTGGATGGTAGCGCTCCTTGCGAACGGCGCCAAACACCTGGGGCAAATTTGCCAAAGGCGATGTTCGCCCGTGCCCTTGCCGCCGCGGGGTCGATTCTGCTTAGATCGCCCGGGTCCACGGCACGTCCAAGCTGCGCGTCCACCGCCTGGTGTGCCGAACGCGCCGCCGCAATTGCCGCATGGGCCCCGCTCTACCACGAGGAAGAACATGAAGCCACTGAAGAAAACCGCTCTGCACGCCGCGCTGGCGGCGCTGTTGTCCGCCGCGATTCTGGGGCCAGTGCCGGGGGCCAGTGCTGCGCCGCCCGCCGCGAACAAGCCGCTGTTCAACGCCAATCAGACCGGCCCCGCGGTGCCGTCGCTGCTGTCTGGGGCGCTGAGGATGAACGGCAGCGCGCTGTCTGAGGTCAAGCCGGAGGCCGACAAAGTGGCGATCCGCCTGTCTCTGGACGCCCTGGACCGCGAGTTCATGCTGCAGGCCGCGTACACGGAGTTTGAGGAAACGCCTAAATTTCATGGGCTCAAGTCGCGCATCGTCACCTTCAAGAAGCACCGCGGCAAGCTGTACATGATCGAGGCATCGGCCGGCAACACCGCCTCGACCGACATGCCGACCACGCTGTTGCTCGCCGAATTTCCGATCCTGGAGGAGAGCGGCGGGTGGATCGAGATCGACTGGGGCGCGGGCATGAAAAACGTGTTCCTGACGGAGGACATGCAGGCGTCTGACATTGCCGGGCCTGAGGCCGGACCGCCGGCGCTCAAGACGCTGAACATCCGCTTTGCCTTTGTCGATTCGGCGCAGGTGACCAGCGACAACCAGATCATCATCCGCCAGATCGCCCAGTTGGATCTGCCGGGCGAGAAGATGCTGGGGGTGGCGCCCACGGTCGAGGTCAAATACTACCTCACCGCCTATCAGCCGGACGCGACCTTTAAGCCGACCGTGTCCAAAGGCTTTAGGACGATGGGGTTTTTTGAGGTTGCCCCCCAGATGATTCAGCAGGGCGGCCAGGTGATTTACGCCGCGCACTTTAACCAGAACAAGCCGATTGTCTTTGCGGTGTCGGCCAATACGCCCGCTGAGTATCGCCAGGCCATCAAAGACGGCGTGCTGTATTGGAACAAGGTGCTGGGGGAGAATCGACTGCAAGTGGTGGATGCGCCAGCGGGAATCGTGCCGCCGGACTTCAACTTGAACATCATTCAGTGGGTGGGCTACGAACAGTCGGGCGCGGCTTATGCGGACGCCCAGATGGACCCGCGCACGGGCGAAGTGCTGCACGCGCAGATCTACCTGCCCAGCAGTTTTGCGATTCACGGCAAGGACATGGTGCGGTCGGCGATGCTGCGGGCCCAGGCGGCGACGGTCGGTGCGGCGCCCAAGGCCAGCGCCAGGAACCTGCGAATGCACGGCCACGGCACGGGCGATCTGTGCAACATGGACCTGGGCGAGATGAGCGCCCACTCGATCGCCGGGATGGACGCGCTGCTTCGCGCCGATGTACCCGATAGCAAACTGCAAAAGGCCAGCCAGGACACGATTCGCGCGGTGGTGGCCCATGAGGTCGGCCATACCCTGGGGCTGCGCCACAACTTCGCGGGATCGTTGGCGAGCACCATGAGCCGCGACGACGTGGAGAAGGCCTTTGCCGGCTACCTGCAGGGCAAGCCGACGAGCAAGCTGCCGTCGAGCACCGTCATGGATTACCTGGAGAATCGCGAGATGATCCTGCTGGGCGATCTGATCGGCCGCGGGCAACTGGCGCTGGACTATGACAAAAAGGCCATGGGCGCGCTCTACCAGGGCAAGGACACGCCGGTGGGCGAGATGCCGCTGTTCTGTACCGACTCGTCCGCGGGTAAGTATCTGGATTGCCAGAGGTTTGATTCGGGTCGGTCGATCGTCGAGGCGCGTACGGCGTCGGTGGTGCTCAAGTCGGAGCAGGTGGCCCATGCGGTGCTGGAGCTGGCCGTGGCGCTGACCAAGACGCCGCCGCGCGGGCAACAGCCGCTGCCGATCGAGCGTCTGTCCTTTGATCCCCAGCAGTTGGCACGATTTGTGCTAGGCGAGCGCCACCTGCTGTTCCTGGCCCTGACCGACAAAGCCCAGCTCCTGGGGGTGCGCCGCGGCCTGGCCTTTGAGGGGCCGCTGACCGATGAAGAGGCCAAGGAGAGCGAACTGGCTTGGCTGCAAAAGGAAATCGAGCGCGCCGGTGGGGTGGCCAAGGTGTTTGAGCCGCTGCCGCCCGAGTATGCCGACAAGCTGCTGGCCCACTGGAACGCCCTGCTGGCCGACAAGCGCTTTACCTCGGGCAAGCGCAAAGACGGCTCGGCTTGGGCCTATTCAGACGCGGAGATTGTCCAGCTGCAGGCCTTTGGCGGCAAGCTGTTTGGCAAGGTCAAGCAATCGCTGGTGATTGAGGACGTGCTGATTTTCGCAGGGGCGATCGCCGGAGGCAAGGCCAGGCTGCCCGACCACGACCTGTCGCGCGATCTGGCGGCGGTGCTGGAACAGCGGGCCATCGCGATCTTGACGACCACGCTGCCCGGCCAGGACGTGGTGGTGCCCCTGGAGGGGCCGGCGGCCAAGTTCTTCTCGGAGAGCTTTGTCGATGGCGGTGGGGGCGCGGAAATGCCCAAGATCCAAGGAATTTCTGGGGCCTTGGGCGGCATTCCTACCGTGCCGATGACGCCCAAACCCGGCGTGGGCGTGGCCGGCAAGGACGGCGGCGTGCTGGGGGCGCCCACCCCCGCTCCGGCACCCAAGGCCTTGATTCTGCCCAAGTTTGCCTATCCGCTAGAGGTGCGCCGCGCCGCCGCCAGCCTGCTGAGCCCCGGGCGCTGTGAGGCTCCCGAGTGGGGGCTGGGCGAGCGCATCCGCGTCAAGCAGGCGCTGGGCAAGCTGGCGCAGTCCGTGCTGGCCGGCAAGCTGCCGCCGGGCGAGCTGCGGGCCGAGCTCTTGCCGCGGCAGCTGGTGCGGTGGATCATCGAGCTCAAGGCGGTGGAAGCGGCGATCGGCGGCTAAAGCCTGGCTCCGAGGGCGGCGAAAAGGCGCGACCTCCCGCCAAAATAACGTGACCCCCCCTTACGTCAGATCGGCGGGATCGTTGCAGATTTGTAGGATCCAATGACTTTGGCGATCCTGCTGGCGATCCTGCTGTCGGCCGCCCTTCACGCGGCGTGGAACGGTCTGCTCAAGGGTTGTCGCGACCCGGAGGCGGCGGGCGCGCTGCTGGTGCTGGGGGCGGCGGCCCTGTCGCTGATCAGCGGTGTGGCTGCGGGGCAGCTGGAAGTGCCGCAGGCCGCTTGGCCGCTTGTGGCGACCACGGGACTCATCGAAGCGCTGTATTTTGTCACCCTTGGCAGGGCGCTGCAGCGGCTGCCGCTGGGATCGGCGTACGGTATCAGCCGCGGTCTGGGGCTGCTGCTGCTTTGGCCGGCCTCGGTCATCTGGTTTGGCGAGGGGCTGGACCTGCGCAGCGCGGTGGGCGCGGGGGTGCTGAGCCTGGGGCTGCTGGCGCTAATTACTCAGGTACCGTCGAGGCTTGGGCTGGCCTACGCCCTGGGCTGCGCGGCGTCGATTGCCCTGTATCCCCTGGCGTACAAGCGCGCGCTGCTGGCAGGGGTGGCGCCGTTTGCGCTGTTTGGCCTGTCTCTGGCCCTGGCGCTGCCGCTGCAGATCGCGGGGCTGGGGTCGGGGCGCCGCGAGCGCTTGAGCCGCAGTTGGAGCGCCCACCGCCTGAGGATTTTGGCCGGGGCGGCCCTGTGCGCGGCGAGTTTTCTGCTGTTCCTGTTTGCCCTGCGCGCAACCGGCGCGGGGCGCATCACGGGGCTGCGCAACCTGAGCGTGCTCTTTGCCGCGCTGTGGGCGTGGCGCACGGGCGAGCCGATGAGCCGGCGAGGATGGGCCTCGGCGCTGGCCCTCGCGATAGGCGCGGTGCTTCTGGCGGAGTGAACGGGGGCTGGCAATGATTGGTGGCGGTTTTGCCAAAATCATCAGCGCTGGAGCGGAGATAACGTAAGGGGGGGTTACGCCTTTTTTCCGCGCAGGCGGGCGATGCCGTTCACCGCTGCGACCACTGCCAAGCCCGCCACGAGGCCGATCGCGCCGCTGGCCAAGGTGGGCACCGCGCCGGCCAGCCAACTCACCGCGGCCGAACCTGTGCGCACGAACGCCTCTAGCCGGGCAATCTGCGCCTCGCCGCCGGGAATGCCGTGGACCAGGATGCCGCCACCGACCAAGAACATCGCCGCCGTCCCCGCCACCGACAGGAATTTCATCAGCCCCGGCGCCGCGACCAGAATCGCCCGGCCCAGCGCGCGCTGACTGCGAGCTGACGAGGAATTGCCTTGGCGTTGAAGGAGATACAGCCCGGCGTCGTCGAGTTTCACGATGCCCGCGACGAGCCCGTAGACACCGACCGTCATGATGATCGCGATGCCCGTGAGCACCAAGATGCGCGTGACGATGTCGGAGTCGGAGACCGTGCCGAGGGTAATCGCGATGATCTCTGCCGAAAGGATGAAGTCGGTGCGCACGGCCCCGCGGATCTTGTCTTTCTCCAGGGCGGCGAGATCGGCTCCAGCTAGCGCGGCGATCGCCTCTTCAGCGGCCAATTCCTCTGAAACATCAGAGATATGCTTGGGGTGAAGCAGCTGGTGCAGGATCTTCTCAGCCCCTTCAAAGCACAAAAAGGCGCCGCCCACCATCAACAGCGGCGTCACTAGCCACGGCGCGACCACGCTGATCGCCAGGGCCGCGGGCACCAAAATCGCCTTGTTGCGGAACGAACCTTTGGCCACGGCCCAGACAACCGGCAGTTCGCGGTCGGCGTTCACTCCGGCGACTTGCTGGGCATTTAGCGCGAGATCGTCGCCCAAAACGCCCGCGGTCTTCTTGGACGCAATTTTGGTCAGCAGTGCGACGTCATCCAGGACGGTGGCGATGTCGTCGATCAGCGCGAGTAGGCTTGAGCCGGCCATGGAATTCCCCCGTGCAGCAAACGGCGGGCGGATTGTGGCGCGGGTCGCGGCTGTCGTCGAGGCGCTGCAGAGGGCGATCATCGCGATTCTGCCGCTGTGATCACCGCCGATCACCGCCGCGGGCAGCAAAAGACGTATCCCCCCCTTACGTCAAATCGCTGATCAGAAAGCGAAACTCGCGAATATGCGATCGGTTAGCAGCCCAGGCCGCGCAAGGATTTTTGCCGATCCTGCATTTTTTTTGAGCCCGCCCCGCGGTTTTTTCCGCCAGCCGCCGATGACTAAGGTACGGGGCAGAACGGCCCCGCGGAGCCGCCGATGCCGCGCCTGTACCGCCCAAGCGAGTTGTACGAAGTTTGCCAGCGCACCAACCGAGGGGAGTTGCTGATCGACCTGAACAATGTCGAAAGGATGCGAGAGATCATCGGGGTGTTTGGCGAGGCGCAACGGCGCTACCAAGTGCCGATTTTTGCATTTCACCTGATGAGCAACCACTACCACGGCTTGTTTGGCGCGCCAACACCGCAGAAGCTTGAGAGATTTCTGGGCTTTGTCCATGCCGGTATCGCCCGGTTGATCAACCGCGACCAAAAGGAGCCGGGCGTGGTCTGGGGCGGCAAGCCGCACGTGCTGCCGGTGGCGTTGGACGAGAAAACCCTCTTGCGCCGGGTGGCTTACATCATGGGCCAGGGTGTCCGGGCCGAATTGGTGCGGCATCCGGCGCAGTTTCCCGGGCCTTCGTCGGTGGATTGGCTGATCGGCGGCAAGCGCATCTTGGGCATCTACGACGACCGCACCGCGAAATACCGCGCGGAAAACCTGAAGAATCCGCCCAAAGCGCCGACCGCGAGTGACCAGGAGCGCGAAGTGGTGATCTCCAAGCTGCCGTGCTTTGAGACGCAGACGTGGGCTGAGCTTCACCCGCGCTTTATGCAGATCGCCGACGATCTGGCCGGGCTGTCGCTGGCCGAGCTACATGCGCTGGCGATGCCGGCCAAGGTGGCGTCGGTCGACCTCAAGCGCGCGGGTCACAAGGACCAGGAGAAACAGCAGAAACAACAGGACCCCCCCTTACGTCAAGCTGATGATCTGCAGAGTGAAACTGGGGAATTGGCGGCAGTTGAGCTCCCAGAAAAGCTCGAACTGCCCGACCCCCTGGACCCAGAGACCGGCCTGCCCCAGCGCCGCGGGCCGCCGCCGCCCAAGCCTGGCCAGAAGGGGCGCCGGAAAATGCCGCTGATTCTGGCCAGCAGCGATGCCGTGCGGGCCAAGTACGAGGAGGAGTTGGCGGAATTCCTCAAGGATCATGGGAGGTCCCGCTTGCGTCTGGGGCGGCAACTGCGCCTTGGCGGCTCTGTGCGCCAGGTGAAGCTGCCAAAGTACGCGCTGCTCGGGGGTGGCCTCGCGGGGCCGTGCGGTCCCTGAGCTTGGGTGGGGCGGCGGCGGGGCTCTCGCCACCGGAAAGGCCGCCGGTTCGTCAAAAATCCTTGCGTGCATGCCGATTTGACGTAAGGGGGGGTTCTGTCTTTCTGTCTTTC
>JBIKTV010000231.1:0-8792 GCA_044347905.1 Myxococcota bacterium | reverse complement strand
GGCTCTGCGTGTACCGCGGGCGACGCGTGCAACAACGGCAGCTGCGCAGCCGGCAGCGCCCAGAACTGCAATGACGGCAACCCCTGCACCGACGACAGCTGCGACGCGAAATTGGGCTGCGTGTACAAGAACAACACCGTGCCCTGCAGCGACGGCAATGCTTGCAGCGTGGGCGACGTGTGCCAGAGCGCGGCGTGCGTGCCGGGCGCCAGCAAGAACTGCGGCGACGACAACAATTGCACGAGCGACAGCTGCGACAAGGCGACGGGCAGCTGTGTCAATGCGGCGAACAGCCTGGCGTGTGACGACGGCAACGCTTGCAGCCAAAACGACGCGTGCAGCGGCGGATCGTGCAAGGGCGCGGCGCTGAACTGCAATGACAACAACCTGTGCACCAATGACAGCTGCGACCCGACCAAGGGCTGCGTCAATGCGGCCAACAGCGTCAGCTGCGACGACGGCAACCTGTGCACCAGCGGCGACACCTGTAGCGGCGGCAGCTGCAGCGGCAAAGCGGTGAGCCCGGCGCAGCTGTGCGACGACGGAAACCCCTGCACCACAGAGGGTTGCGACCCAAAGACCGGCTGCACCAAGAGCAACAACCAGGCGAGCTGCGATGACGGCAACCCGTGCACGAGCGGCGACACCTGCGGCAGCGGCACGTGCAAGAGCGGCACTAATACATGCGGTTGCAGCCAGGACAGCGACTGCGCCGGCCAGGAAGACGGCAACCTGTGCAACGGCACGCTGTACTGCGACAAGGTCGCCCTGCCCTACCAGTGCAAGGTCAATCCCAAGACGGTGGTGAGCTGCGACGCCGGCGGCGACACGCTTTGCAGCAAGAACAGCTGCGACCCCAAGGCGGGCAAGTGCGGGTATGTGGCGCAAAATGAGGGCGGGGGCTGCGACGCGGACGGCTCGGTGTGCAGCGTGGGCGACGCCTGTAAGGCCGGCGTATGTACCGCGGGCAACAGCCTGAGCTGCGACGACAAGAACCCCTGCACCGACGACAGCTGCAACCCCAAGAGCGGCTGCGCCAGCACCCCCAACACCCAGCCGTGCAACGACGGCAATGCCTGCAGCGTGGGCGATGTCTGCGCCAATTCGGCGTGCAAGCCGGGCGGCGCGACGGTGTGCAACGACAACAACCCGTGCACCAGCGACAGCTGCAATACCACAAGCGGCGCCTGCGTTTACCAGGCCAACACCCTGCCCTGCGACGACGGCAACGCCTGCAGCCAGAACGATGCGTGCAGCGGCGGGTCGTGCAAGGGCGCGGCGGTGTCGTGCAATGACAACAACGTCTGCACCAATGACAGCTGTGACCCCAAGAGCGGCTGCGTCAACGGCGCCAACAGCGTGGCCTGCAATGACGGCAACGCCTGCACCGCCAATGACATTTGCGCCAGCAAGGCCTGCGCCGGCACCTTGGTCAATGCCGCTACGCTCTGCGACGACGGCAACCCCTGCACAACGGAAAGCTGCGTTCCATCAAGCGGTTGTGCCCACAGCAACAACACCGCGAGCTGCGACGACGGCAACGGCTGCACCAGCGGCGACGTGTGCGGCAGCGGCACCTGCAAGAGCGGCACCAACACCTGCGCCTGCGCCCAGGACAGCGACTGCGCCGGCCAGGAAGACGGAAACCTGTGCAATGGCACGTTGTTCTGCAACAAGAGCGCCTTGCCGTACAAGTGCGTGGTCAACCCCAAGACGGTGGTGACGTGCGACACTTCCGTCAACACCACCTGCGCGAGCAACGTGTGCAACACCGGCAGCGGCAGCTGCGGCTTGGTGGCCACCAGCAACGGCACGAGCTGCGACGCCGACGGATCCGTGTGCACCGTGGGCGATGCGTGTGCGGGCGGCGTGTGCAAGGCCGGGGCAATTCTGAGCTGCAACGACGGCAATCCGTGCACCGACGACAGCTGCGAAGCCAAGGCGGGCTGCAAGTTTGCCGCCAACACCGCGCCGTGCAGCGACGGCAACGCCTGTACCGTGGGCGACGCGTGCGCCGCTTCAGCGTGCAAAGCTGGTGTGGCGAGCAACTGCAACGACAATAACCCTTGCACAACGGATAGCTGCAACACGACGACCGGCAATTGCGCGTTCCAGAACAACACCTTGGGGTGCGACGACGGCAACGCTTGTAGCCAGGGCGACAAGTGTTCGGGCGGCTTCTGCGCGGGCAGCAGCGTGACGTGCGACGACGGCAACCCGTGCACCAGCGATTCTTGCGACCCCAAGAGCGGTTGCGTGTACAGCGCCAACACTTTGCCGTGCAGCGATGGCAACAAGTGCACCACGGGCGACACGTGCAGCGGCGGGACGTGCAAGGGCACGGGCGTCGACGTGGCGAGCTTCTGCGACGACAATAACCCTTGCACTAACGACGGTTGCAGCGCGCAAGTGGGCTGTACCCATGTCAACAACACGGCGAGCTGTGACGACGGCAACGGCTGCACCAGCGGCGACGTGTGCGGGAGCGGCAGCTGCAAGAGCGGCACCAACACCTGCGCGTGCACGGAAGACCTGGATTGCGCCGGGGACGAAGACGGCAACCTGTGCAACGGCACGCTGTATTGCGACAAGAATACGCTGCCTTACAAGTGCGTGGTCAACCCCAAGACCGTGGTGAGCTGCGACGCGGCCGGCGACAACACCTGCGCCAAGAACACTTGCGACTCCAAGACGGGCCAGTGCGACTACGCCGCGCAGAACGAGAACGCGCCGTGCAACGCCGATAATTCCGTGTGTTCTGTGGGCGACAAGTGCACGGCCGGCGTGTGCTTGCCCGGCGCGGCCATCACCTGCGACGACAAGAACCCGTGCACCGACGACAGCTGTGACCCGCAGAGCGGCTGCAAATATGTCGCCAATACAGCGCCTTGCACGGATGGCAACGCGTGTACCGTGGGCGATGTGTGCAAGACCGGCGCGTGCACCGCGGGGGCGGCCAAGGACTGCAACGACAGCAATGCCTGCACGGACGATGCGTGCAACACCAGCAACGGCAGCTGCGCCAATACCGCCAACAGCGCGCTGTGCGACGACGGCAACGCCTGCACCAGCGGCGACAAGTGCGGCAGCGGCAGCTGTGTGGGATCGGCTATTGGCTGTGATGACGGCAATTTGTGTACCAATGACGCGTGCGACAGCAAGACGGGCTGCACCTACGGGGCCAACACCCTGCCCTGCTCGGACGGCAACGCGTGCACCACGGGCGACAAGTGCGGCAGCGGCTCGTGCACCGGCAACCCGGTGGTGCCCACGGCGTACTGCGACGACGGCAACCCTTGCACGACCGACGCGTGCGACAGCAAGACCGGCTGCAAAAACACCAACAATACCGCGAGCTGCAGCGACGGCAACGCGTGTACCAACGGCGACACCTGTAGCGCGGGCAACTGCATCGGCAGCGGCCTGACCTGCGACGACGGCAACGCTTGCACCACCGACAGCTGCAATCCGGGCACGGGCTGTGTCTATCAGAACAACACCTTGCAGTGCAGCGACGGCAACGCCTGCACCACCGGCGACCAGTGCACCAGCGGCGTGTGCAAGGGCAGCGCGGTGGCGAGCAGCTTCTGCGACGACGGCAACCCGTGCACCACGGACAGCTGCGACAAGAGTGCCGGCTGCGTCCACGCCAACAACACCGCCAACTGCGACGACGGCAACCCGTGCACCCAGAGCGACACGTGCGCCGCGGGCAGCTGCAAGGCCGGCACCAACACCTGCGCCTGCAGTCAAAACAGCGACTGTGCGGGCCAGGAGGACGGCAACGCCTGCAACGGCACGCTGTTCTGCGACAAGGGCACCCTGCCCTACCAGTGCAAGGTCAATCCGGCGACCGTAGTTACGTGCTCAAGCAGCGGGGACACCTTCTGCCGCAAGAACACGTGCAATACCGCCAACGGCACCTGCAGCTATGTCGCGCAGAATAGTGGCGCGCCGTGTGATGCGGACGGTTCCGTGTGCACCAGCGGAGACAAGTGCGTGGGCACCAGCTGCCAGGTCGGCGCCAACGTGGTGTGCAACGACAACAATGCCTGCACCGACGACAGCTGCGACCCGACCTTGGGCTGCAAATACGTTGCCAATACGGTCAATTGCAGCGATGGCAACGCCTGCACCCAGGGCGACAAGTGCGCGAGCGGCGCGTGCGTCAGCGGCACGGGGAAGACCTGCAATGACGGCAACTTGTGCACCGCGGACAGCTGCAACACCACCACGGGAGATTGCGTGTTCAACGGCGGGGCGATGAACGGCTCGAGCTGCGACGCCGACGCATCCCTGTGCACGGCGGGCGACAGCTGCCAGAGCGGCAACTGCGTGGCGGGACCCAAGCTCGCTTGTGATGACGGGCAGTTGTGCACTAGCGACTCGTGCGATCCGGTCAAGGGCTGCCAGCACACGGCCAACAACGCGCCGTGCAATGACGGCAACGCCTGCAGCGGGCCGGACGTTTGCTCGGGCGGCGTGTGCGCGCCTCCGCCGCTGTCTTGCGACGACAACAACCCGTGCACCATCGATTCCTGCAACCCGCAGAGCGGCTGCGCCCACCTCAACGTGCTGGACAAGACCAGCTGCGGCCCCACGAGCATCTGCTTCTCTGGCACCTGTACGGCGGGCAAGTGCGGCGACACCGTGCTGATGACCCTGCTGGGCGAGCAGTGCGACGACGGCAACACCGCGAGCGGCGACGGTTGCTCGGCGATCTGCAAGGAAGAGGACACCGCCTGCGCCGACGGCACCCGCGAGGGCCTGATGGACAAAGTGCGCTATCCCAAGGTCGCCCAGTGCAACGGCCCGTGGGTGGGATCGATCGGCTCCACGTCGGGCAACAACGCGCCCAATAAGCTGTGCGGCGTCAAGTTCCACGTGTGCAACTCCAGCGCCGGCGATCAAGTGTTGCTCAAGAGCATTACCCAGCCCGACGCGTTCCAGACCGGCTGCTGGGCCATTAACGCCGCCAACGACTTGGGCACATGCCAGCCGTGCACAAACACGCCCAATACCAATGACATGGCGGGCTTGGGCAAGGACTGCAAGGGCAAGATCACCAACTACGGCAACAGCTGCATCAGCGCCAACTACCGCATCGACGCGGCCGACCAGACCTGCGTGCGCAGTTCGCTGAACACGCAGACCTGGATCCTGGGCGTCATGTGCTGCGCCAACTGAGCTGGACGGAACGCTAGAGGATGGCCCAAGCCCGCGACCCAACTGCAAAGCCCGTGGCGGAACTGGCGGATCAGCAAGACCGGCCGGCGATGGCGATCGGTTTGGCGGTGCTGGCCGTGCTGGTGATCGCGGTGTTTTATCAGAGCGCGGGCTTTGATTTTGTGCACTACGACGACGACATCTATGTCTACAAGAACCCCAAGGTTACGCAGGGCTTGGGGGCGGAGACGCTGCGCTGGGCCTGGTCGGGGCCTAACTACGGCAACTACAACCCGTTGACGTGGATGTCGCACCTGGCGGATGTCAGCCTGTTTGGCCTAGCGCCTGCGGGGCATCACTTGCACAACCTGCTGCTGCATCTGGCGAATGTCGCGCTGCTGTTCTGGATCGCCGGGCGGCGGTTGCGGCTGGGAATCGCATGGTTGGTGGCGGCGGCGCTGGCCGTGCATCCGCAACACGTGGAATCGGTGGCGTGGGTCAGCGACAGAAAGGACCTGCTGGCGGCGCTGTGGGGGCTGCTGGCAACGATCGCCTATGGGCGCTGGGCAATTGGCCGCAAGCCTTTGGACCTGGGGCTGGCGGGGCTGGCTTTTGCCGCGAGCCTGCTGAGCAAGTCGGCCCTGGTGACCCTGCCGCTGCTGTGGCTGCTGCTGGACGCGTGGCCGCTGCAGCGCTGGCGCGGGGGCGCGTTGGCGTGGCGGCAGAACACCGGGCTGCTGCTGGAGAAAGTGCCGTTTCTGCTGCTGTCTGGTCTGGCTGCGTTTGTCACGGCCGAGGCCCAGGCCCAGCTCGGGGCGCTGGTGACCGACCAGGACCTGCCGCTGCGATTTCGCCTGGGCAACGCCATCGTCAGCGTGGCGACCTTTGCGGCCAAGACTCTTTGGCCCAGCGGGCTCGCCGTGCACTATCCGCACCCTGGGCTCAAGCTCGAGGTGTGGTGGGTGGCGCTGTGCGCGGCTGTGCTGCTTGCGGTGTCGGTGCTTGCGTGGCGGTTGCGGCGGAATCTGCCCGAGGTCGCACTCGGCTGGTTTGGCTATCTGCTGCTGGTGGCGCCAGTGGCGGGGGTGGTGCAGCTGGGGTCTGCGGCGCGGGCCGATCGCTTCTGCTACGTGCCGCTGATTCCCCTGACGCTGGCTGTGTTTTCCGCGGGTCATGCGCTGCTTGAGCGGCTGGGGGCCAAGCTGGCGGTGCAAAGGGCGGCGGCCGTGGCGAGCGTGGCGGCCCAAGCGGCGGTGGCCCTGGCGATTCTCCCTGCATGGCGCGACACGGAATCGCTGATGCGCCGGGCCGTGGCGGTGACCGAGGCCAACGCGATCGCGCTATTTGACCTGGGCATGGCCTTGGAGCGGCGCGGCGAGAGTCATGCGGCCTGGGCCCACTACCAGCTGGCGTACCAGGCCAATCCCCTGGAATCTCGGGTCAATAACAAGCTGGGCAATTTGGCGATGGCCGCCGGTCAGTCGGCAAACGCGGCGAATTTCTACAAAGTGGCGTATGCGGGCGATCCGGCGGACCTGGGGCTCCTAGCCAACCTGACCATCGCCTTGGAGCTGGCGGGTCGCTTGCCGGAGGCCGAAGCGGCACTGCAGCAATTGCTGAACAAGCGGCCCCAGGATAGCGCGGCGCTGACCCGCTTGGGCAACCTGCTGCTGCGGCAGAAGCGCGCGGGCGAGGCCTTGGCGAACTATCAGGCGGCGCTGGCGCTGGAGCCGAATAGCCCTGAACTGCTCGACGCGGTGGGCAATGCCCAGTGGCTTCAGGGGCGCAAAGAGGAAGCGCTGGGCCATTGGCAGAAGGCGCTGGCGGCAAATCCGCCGGTCAAGCTGCGGGCGGTGCTGCAGGAGAAGCTGCGCAAGGCTGGCGGGGCGGGGAATTTGGAGCGGTGAGTTCACGGAGAGCTTTGTCGGAATTGCGCTTGCACGGTCGCTCGGGCCATGCCGAGCCCAAGGCGGCCGATTCGCCATCGTTGAAGTCCTAGAAACGAAGAAACGTCGACGGCGCAACGCGCGGCAAGCGACACGACCCTGGTGCCCTTGACGCCGACCGAGCGAGCCCGAGGGCTTAGCGCCCGCGGCGAGGAGACAAGCGCCCAGAGGCCTGTCAATCGCCGCCGGGGCGTGAAATTCCTTTGATTCGATTCGCGTTTTCTTGGAGGAGCTGGTGAGAGGCCAAGACCTAGGGCAAGAAGCCGGACTTCAAGGACCTGGACGTCAAAGCGCGCGCCCAGCTGCGCAAGGACCTGGAGTCGGCGCGGGCGGTCCTGGACGCGTGGTTGGCTGGGTTTTAGGGAGCTGGAGAGAGGGGGAGGCAGTTGCGACGTCGCAACTGGTTAGTCAAGAGTTCGATACATTTGTCTTTTATCGACCGCGTTGGCGAAATGACCCTAGTTTTGCGCTGCTGATCTCCCGTCCGCGCGAGTGGGTCGGACAGGTGCCAGGCAACTGTCTGATCATTGACTTTACAGAGGATTCGTCTGGCGGGCAGGCGACCAAGGCCTGACGGGCCGGTCTCAAGCCCGTGTGCGCGGCTCCCCACCTAGCGCAGGCGACCACCCTGCCCTGCGCGAGCCCGGTGTGCACAGGCCAAGCGCCGCCGACGCGCTGCCGAGACGGACGAAAGCCGTCGTTGACGCTGAGGATCGGCCAGCGTAGGCTGGCCATGGCCGGCTGGGCGGACCTCGGTCCGGTACATCTGAGGATTGCGATGAGCTTTGAGGAATTGTCCACCGCGGATCAAGCCAGCAACCGCAAAGCCGCGACGGAACTGGCGCAGGCAGTCGTTCAGGCGCTCGACTGGCCCGTTGCCGCGGCGTGGCTGTTTGGCTCGGGCGCCCAAGGGCGATTGCGCACATCAAGCGATCTGGATATCGCCTTGCTCCTGGAGCGCCCCGTTCCTGCCCTGGAACTGGCGGCGAAAGCCGTCGAGTTGGAGACCCTGGCGGAGCGCCGCGTCCAGTTTGTGCAGCTGGGCGAGGCCACGACTATCCTGGCCCACCAGGTGCTCACGTACGGGATTCTCTTGGTGGATCGCCAGCCAAGGCGCCGGCATGAGTACGTGATGCGGGCGATGACCGACTATTTGGACCTGAAACTGCTCCGGAGAAGCGGTGAAGCAGCGCTGTGCCGGAGGTTGGCCCATGGGCGTTGATAACGACGTGCTCTTGGCCAAGTGCGCCCAGATGGATCGGGCGATCAAGCGGGTCGAAGAGTTGTTGGGCGGCGATCCACAGCGGTTGGAAGACCTGACGGTGGCCGATGCCGTGACCTTGAACTTGCAGCGGGCGTGCCAATGCGCGATCGACCTCGCTCACCATCTTGTCGCCGGCCTGGAGTTGGGCGTGGTATCGACCATGGGCGAGGCGTTTGCGCTGCTGGAGCGGGGGGCGGGCCTGGAGCGGAGCTTGGCGTCGGCGATGCGGGCGATGGTGGGCTTTCGCAACATCGCGGTGCACAGCTATGACGAGCTAGATCCTGAAATCGTTGCCCAAGTAGCGATGTCTGGCGTGCAGGACTTGCGCCGCTTTGCCGCCTGGGCCCTCTCGCGATTTGGCTAGGGTCGGACAGGTACCAGGCAACTGTCTGATCGTTGACTTTACAGAGGATTCG
>JBIKTV010000230.1:0-8841 GCA_044347905.1 Myxococcota bacterium | reverse complement strand
AGACGATTACCAAAGGCTTCCGCTCCGCCCGTCACCGCCTGCAGGGCTACCGCGAGCTCGACGAAGACACCCTAGAAGAAGTGCTGGCCGACATCCGCAGCAGCCTGCTGGAGGCCGACGTAGAATTTGGCGTGGTCAAGCGCTTTTTGGCCGAGGTCAAGGCCAAGGCCCTGGGCGAAGTCGTGCAATTGCGCGCTACTGACGACGCCGGCCAGACCCGCAAAGTGTCGCCGCAGGACCACTTCGTCAAGATCTGCCACGACGAGCTGCTGGCGCTGATGGACCCGGGCGAGCCCGGCATTGCCCTCAAGGCCAAGGGGCCCACGGCGATCATGATGGTCGGCCTGCAGGGCTCCGGCAAGACGACTTCTGCGGGTAAGCTCGCGAATCTGTTTAAGAAAGACGGCAAGTCGGTGCTGCTGGTGGCCGCCGACGTCTACCGCCCTGCGGCGATCGATCAGCTCAAAGTGCTGGGCCAGCGCCTAGATGTGCCGGTGCACTCGATCGCCGGGATGATGCCGCCGGAGCTGTGCCGCACGGGCTTTGAAGAAGCCAAGAAAATCGGCGCCGACGTGGTGATTTTTGACACCGCCGGCCGCTTGAGCATCGACCAACAGCTGATGGACGAGCTGGCGACGATCCGCAAGCAGACTCCGCCGGACCACGTGCTGCTGGTCATCGACGCGATGATCGGCCAGGACGCGGTGACGACCGCCAAGCATTTCAATGAGAAAGTCGGCATTGACGGCGTGGTGCTGACCAAGCTCGACGGCGATGCCCGCGGCGGCGCGGCGCTGTCGGTCAAGATGGTGACGGGGGCGCCGGTCAAGTTCGTCGGTCTGGGCGAAGGGCTAGACAAGCTGGAGGCGTTCCGCGCTGAAGGTATGGCCAGCCGCATCCTGGGCATGGGCGATGTCGTCAGCTTGATGAACGATTTCAGCAAGTTGATTGACGAAAAGAAGGCCGAGCAAGACGCCAAGAAGCTGCTGAGCGGCAAGTTCACCCTGGGCGACTTCCTCGACCAGATCAAAATGCTCAAGAAGATGGGGTCCCTGCGCGATGTGATGGAGAAGCTGCCCTTCTTCTCTGACGCGCTGGCCGACGGCGCCAAGTTCGACGACAAGGAGCTGGTGCGCATTGAGGCGATCATTCACTCGATGACGCCCGAAGAGCGCAAGAAGCCGCAAATCCTCAACGCCCGGCGCATCCAGCGCATCGCCCGCGGCTCAGGGCGCAAGCCGCAGGACGTGCTGGAGCTGGTGCAGCGCTATGAGGTGATGCGGCAGATGATGGCGCGCATCGGCCAGGCGCCGGGATTGCTCAGCCGTTTGCCGGGGTTTGGCCAGATGGGTCAGCTCGCCAAGATGAAGGGCGGCGTCGATCCGTTCTTTGACCAGCTAGAGAAAATGGCCCAGAACAACCTCTCCGCTGGTCAGGCGGGCATGGCGCCGGGGCTGGCGCGCGGCAAGGGGATGCCCGGAATGCCGGGAATGCCAGGAATGCCTGGGATGCCTGGGATGCCGGGAATGGGCGGCATGCCGGGGATGCCCAACTTTGGCTCGGACATGGATAACCCCTTTGCCGGCCTGGATTTTGGCGGCATGGGTGGTATGCCGGGCCAGGGCAAGCTGCCGCCCAAGCGCGAGATCGACCGCGACGACCGCAAGAAAAAGAACAAGCAGGCGGCCACAGCGCGCAAGAAAAACCGCAAGAAGTAGCCGAGTTTCCGCAACCTGCCGCCGGGAGGACCGCCGATGAGCGCTGCAAGCCAGACCGCGCCGTTCTTGTCGGTGGTGGTGCCCGTGTACAACGAAGAGGAGTCGCTGCGGCCGATGCACCAGGCCCTGCTGGCGGCGCTGGAGCCATGGGGCAAGCCGTTTGAGGTGATTTACGTCGACGATGGCAGCCGCGACGGTTCCTTTGAGGTGCTGCGCGAACTATGCGCCGATCCTCGCTTTTTGGCAGTGCGCTTCCGCCGCAACTTTGGCCAGACCGCGGCGATGGCGGCCGGCTTTGAGCACGCCCGCGGCGAGGTGATCTGCCCGATCGACGCCGATCTGCAGAACGACCCGACGGATATCCCCAAGCTGGTGGCCAAGTTGGACGAAGGCTTTGATCTGGTGGCCGGCATCCGCGAAAAGCGCCAGGACAAAGCGCTGACCGTGGTGATTCCGTCGCGCATCGCCAACAAGATCATCGCCCGGGTCACCGGGGTGGCGCTGCGGGATAATGGCTGTACTCTCAAAGCCTTCCGCGCGGATGTGCTGCGCGATGTGCGGCTGTACGGCGAGGCCCACCGCTTTATCGCCGCGTTTGCCGCCATGGCCGGGGCGCGCATCACCCAGATGCCCGTGCAACACCACGCGCGGCGCTGGGGCCAGAGCAAGTACAATCTTTCCAAGACTTTTCGCGTGATTCTGGACCTCATCACCGTGCGCTTTCTGCTGGCCTACGCCACCAAGCCGACCTACTTCTTTGGCCGCTTTGCCTTTGGCTGCTTTGGCCTGGGCAGCGCGTCGCTGCTGTGGACCCTGGTCAACAAGTTCGCCATGGGGATTTTTGTCAAGGATCAGCCGCTGTTCTTGGTGGGCATCTTCTTTTTGCTGTCTGGCCTGCACCTGCTGCTTTTTGGCCTGCTGGCCGAGCTAAATATGCGCACGTACTACGAATCCCAGGGCAAGCCGACCTACTTTGTGCGCGAGCGGCTCAACGTCGCGGCGCCGGCCCGGCCGTCTTTTGCCTCCCCTGAGCGGCTGTAACCGATGTGCGGCATCGCCGGTTGGGTCTCGACCGTTCCAGAGCGCCTGCACGGCGACGTGGGCCCGCTGGCCGAGCAGATGGCCCTGCAAATGCGCCACCGCGGCCCAGATGACAGCGGGATTTTCCGCGACGTGCCGGACCACAGCGACCAGCTGGGCGGCTGCGTGCTGGCGTTTCGCCGGCTGTCGATCGTCGACCTGGGCGGCGGCCACCAGCCGATGGGCAATGAGGACGGCCAGGTCCAGGTCGTGTTCAACGGCGAGATCTACAACCATCTGGAACTCCGAGCAGAACTTCAGCGCGCCGGCCACAGCTTTGCCAGCCACGCCGACACGGAGGTGCTGGTCCACGGCTGGGAAGAGTGGGGCACGGCGCTGCTGCCGCGGCTGAACGGCATGTTTGACCTGGCGATTTGGGATGGACGCAAGCGCAGCCTGCTGCTGGCCCGCGATCGCTTTGGCAAGAAGCCGCTGTTTGTCGCCGTGGCCGATGGCGGTAAAACCCTGGTTTTTGCCACCGAATTGCAGGCGGTGCGCGCCCATCCGGCGGTGGACGGCGCCGTCGATCCGCGCGGCTTGTGGAGCCTGCTGACCCTGGACTACATCGCCTCGCCGCGAAGCATCCTAAATCAAGTTCATACCTTAGAGCCGGGGAGCTTCTGGCTGTGGCAGGCGCCCCAGGGCCATGGCCAAGCGGTGCTGACCCAGGGGCAGTGGTACGCGCCCGCGCCGGTCGATGCGCAACTAGCCGCGCTGCCAGAGAAAGAGGCGCTGGCGGAGCTGGACCGCCGCCTGCTCAAGGCCACCGAAAGGCGCCTGATGGCCGATGTGCCGCTGGGGATCTTTCTGTCGGGCGGCATCGACAGTTCGCTGGTGGCTTGGTACGCCGCGCAGCTGCGCCCGGCCGGCGATCTGGACACTTTTGCCATCGGCTTTGACGATAAAAGCTTTGACGAATCGAGCCATGCGCGCACTGTCGCCCGCCACTTGGGCACGCGCCACCACGAGCGGGTGCTGAGCGCCGAACAGGCCCTGGCCCTGGTGCCCTGGGTGCTGGAGCGCTTGGACCAGCCCCTTGCCGATCCCTCGATTATCCCAACTGCTTTTCTGTGCCAGTTTGCCCGCGAGCGCGTGACCGTGGCCCTGGGCGGCGATGGCGGCGACGAGTGGTTCCTGGGCTACCCGACCTTTGGCGCCCACAAGCTCGCGGCGCTGTGGGACCGCCTGGGCCTGGGGCTGCTCCAGCCGCTCGCGGCAAAAACTGTAGGGATGCTGCCGGTTTCTTCTGGCAACTGGTCTCTGGAGCAGCAGGCCAAGCGCTTTGTCGCCGGGCTGGCGGAACCGGTGGCCCAGCGCCACTTTGCCTGGATCGGCGGCCTGCCCGCGGCTCAGGCCAGCCAACTGCTGCACCCAGACCTACAACAGGCCTTGCTGCAAGAGGATCTGTCCCCCGGGCCGCGGCGCCCTGAGCCGGCAGAAGTCATCCGCGAGACTTGGCGGCAGTGGCGGCAGTTTGGCCGCGACGACCTGGACGCCCTAGCGCCGCTGTACGCGCGTTTCTATTTGGCGGATGGGGTGTTGCAGAAGGTCGACCGGGCGTCGATGCTCCACAGCCTAGAGGCTCGGGCGCCGCTGCTGGACCCCGAGGTGGTGGCGCTGGCGCGGGCCCTGCCGAGCCGGAGCAAGCTGCGCGGCCGCACCACCAAGTGGGCGCTGCGCCAGCTGGCCCAAGACAAGCTGCCGGCAGAGATCACCGCGCGGCCCAAGAAGGGGTTTGGCGTGCCGCTCTCGGAGTGGCTGCGCGGGCCGCTCAAAGGGTGGATGACGGACATGCTCTCAGAAAAAGCTCTGGCAGAGAGCGGACTAATCAATGCCCTGGGTACACAAAAGCTCATCGCCGACCACTTGGCGCGGCGCGCAGACCACCGCAAACCGCTGTGGGCCCTGCTGGGGCTGATGACCTGGCTGCAGCGCCAGCCGCCGCGGAGCTGAGCCGTGGACCACCAGGGGTTGTGGCTGGGGGTCGAAATTGCCGCGCCGATGGCTCTGGTGGTGGCGGTCGACCAGCGCGGCGAAGTCGTCGACACCCGCCGGGTGCTGCAGACGCCGACCCCAGAGAGCGTCGCGGCGGCGTGCCAGGTGCTGGCGGCGCGCTGGAGCCGACCGGTGCGCGGGCTGGGCCTGTGCGCTGAAAATCATGAACCCTGGAGCGGACTTACCAAAGCCTTGGGGGGTCGTTTTTTGGGTCCAGGCACCGCGCGGGCGCTGGCCGAGGTCCGCAAGGGCGCGCTGCGAGGCGCCAGTGACGCCCTGGTCGTCCACATCGGCTGGACGCTGCAGGCCGGCGTGCTGCGCGCGGGCCAGCCACTCGGCCAGAATTCGCCGGGTCAGGAGCCGCTGGAGCCGGCGCTGGCACACCTGCCTGTTGAGGCGGGTGGCGAGATTTGCCTTTGCGGCGCAAGAGGTTGCCTGCAGACTTGGCTGGGCGAGGCGGCGTGGCTACACCGGGCGGCGGCGGCGCGCTTGCAGGTGGGTCAACACCGCTTGCAGCTGCACCAACCGCCGGTGCAGACCGCGCTGCTTGAGGGCGCCGAGCTGGGCGATCTGGCCACCGCGCAGTTGTTGGCCTTCCCCCTAGATATGCTGGCCCGGGCGACTGCGCTGCTGGCCTCGGCCTTTTCCGCGGGCGACGTGGCGGTGCAGTGGCCCCTGAGCGATCCACCGCAGCGACTGCAGCGCCAGCTAGAGGCGCGCCTCCGCCAGTTGCAGCCGCGGCTTGGGCGGGTGGTTGCCGGCCAGCACACGGCCCTGGGTGCTGCTTGGGGGGCGGCGCTATGGGCCCTTGAGAGCCCAGAATAATTGCCGTTTTCTTGACTTTTTGCTCAGATAGCGCATCAAGGTGAGTCAAGCGCTGCAGATCTGTCCCCCGGGTCTGGGCGCCAAGCCGGCGAGCCCAACATCGCCAAAGGGCTGTTTATGCGGAACCCACACCTCTTGGCCGCGCTGACCCGGACCCGCCAAGCGGGCGCGCGCCCTCCCCATCGGCTGACCGGCTGGCTGTGTGCGGCGGTGATGGCGGCGAGCTTCGCCCCGGCGCTTGCCCAGGCCGACATCAGCCAGGAACTCAAAGACGAGGTCAACGCCGCCGAAGTAGAGCTGCGCGGCCTGGAAAAGGACAAGGCCACGCCGGTCGCGGATCTGATCGGCGTGCACGGCCGCCTGGGTCGCCTGTGCAAGCAGGCCAATTGGCCCAAGAAGGCCCTGGAACACTGGAAGAAGGTCGGCGAGCTGTTTGCCAAGGCCAAGCTGGTCAAGAATGGCGGCACCGAGGCGACTTGGGCCGCGGAAGCGCTGTTTAATCTATTGGATGAGCGGGCTACCGCGGCGATGCTGTCGCAACCGGCTCCGGGCAAACCCGCCAAGAAGCCCGACCCCAAGGCCGGGGCAACCTGGCAGACGGCGGTGCAAACCTGGAGCCGCAGTCTCGCCGGGACGGGCAAGGCGGGCGACAGCGAGCGACTCCCCGGGCGCGAAGGCGGGCTGGCGGGCGAGCTGCAGGCGGTCGCTGAATTTCGCTCGCCGACGTGGGCAGTTGCGGCGGCGGTGCTGCAGACGCGGCTGGTCGGCCATGTGGCCACGCAGCTGGAAGACTCGCAGGCCCCCGCTGGCGTGCCGGCTGAACAAGCACAGGCGGCGCTTCAAGAAAACCGCAAGCTGGCTGGGGAACTGACCGCAGAGGCCACCGCGCTCATCCAGGCGGCCTGGGCGGAAATCGATCGGCGCAACCTGAGCGGCGAGTGGCGCAGCGCCGCCAAACGCGAGCTGAACCGCTATCTGCCGCGCGATCACCCCCTGTCGAGAATGCGCGCCAAGGCGTTTCTGACGCCGATCGCAGAGACGCTGCAAAAGGAGGTCGAGCAAGCCGGGCTCTTGGACGACATCCACGCCTGCTACGACCGCCACTTGGCCCTGCTGCCAGACGAGATGCTGGGCGAGGTCAATGCCACCTGGCTGCTGCTGCCCGAGGCCACCGCTGAGCTGCGCGCCGTAGACCACGCCGACCCGCGCATCGGCCAATGCCTCAAAAAGCGCTGGGCCGGGCGCACCGGGCTGCCCCATGACGCCGCGCCGGTGGAGATTCGCGTGCGCCTGGAATTCGCCGCGCTGTAGCCCGTGGAACCCGGCCAGACCGGCGCCGGACAGAAGGGAGGATCTTGTCCGATGTGATACGCAAGGCCAGTGGACCTCGCGGCCCGTGAAATTCAGGGCCCGTGTCACTCAAGGCCAGTGTCGCTCAGGGCCAGTGTCGCTCAGGGCCGGCGCGGAAACTCGACCACCGCGACCACCCCTTCCACCACGACCAGCCCGGCCTCGATCGCCCCGTGGTGCAGCACCACCAAGCCCTCGTGCACGGCGTGAACACCGCGGGCGGCGTCGGCAGCGGCGGGCAGCACGGCGGTCACCACCTCAAGCAGCTGATCGGCGCGGTCGAGCTGAAGGCGCTCTATGCTGCGGTGGCCATGGCGGACGGCGTCGCGAGCCAGCAGGACGGCGCCAAACAGGTGGCGGCGGGCCATGGGCGTGGGCTCGGCCTCGGCCATGGAAGGGGTCGACAGGGGCTGGGGCTGGGAATAAGCCGGCAGCCACGCCAACAGCAAATCATTGACTTGCGTAGAAAATGCCAAAGTCGCGTGGTGCAGGCCGCTGAGGATATGCCGCTGCACCTGCGGCACCTCGCCGCTGCCGGGCGCTTGGGCCAAGGCGCTCTGCAGCGACACCATGCCGTCGCCCACCGCGGCAGAGAGCGGCGAATGGCCGGCCAGAGAGCTGGCAACCAGCAGGTGGCGGGCGTGGGGCAGCCAGAAATCCGTCGCCACGGCACCCAACTGCTGGATGCCCACGCTGCGCAGGTCCGCCCACTGGCTGATCAATTGGCCCAGCGGGTCAGCCGTGCGCCGCAGCGAGTCGCTCACCCAGCGGCCCATCCGCTCCAGCGGCGCCCCGTGGTGCGGCGTGGCCAAACAGGCGACGTGCCGCACCAGACCCGGCCAGCTCATGCCGCGCTGCGTGGCCAGGGCCGCGGCTTCCCGGAGCAGCAGGCCGCCCAAGCTGTGGCCAATCAAAGCGATTTCGCTTACGGGCACCGGCCAGGCCTTCACCGACGCTTCAAGCAAATCGGCAAGGTCGCCGGCATTTCTCTTGAGCGACAGGCCGGTGTTGTAGCGGACCCGCAGCGACGACCAGCCGCGGGCCTCGAGCTCTGTGCCGTAGTCGCGCGGTTCGCCGGCACCGCGAAAGGCAAAGGCCAGCTCGGTAGCCATGAGCCCGTGGATCAGCACGGCAATGCGGCTCGACGCCTGGGGAAACGCCCGGCGCAGCGCCGCGGGATCGGCGGGCAGCAATTCGCCGGCGTGGGCCCAGGTCATCGGCGTGGCCAGGGCATTGCCGGTGCGCGCCAAGTAGTCGCCGACCGCGCCGGTCAGCACGCCCAGGGTCTGGTCGAGGTGCTTGGCCATGGAAAGGGCCTCCAACGCCACAGGCGAATGACCTGGAGCATGGGCCGGTCTTGGCCCCGAGGTCAAGCCGGCGAGCCCTTGACGAATCTGGGCAGACGCCAGACAATTTGCCCCCGCGCGCCACCTAAAGTCGCGGCAAAGGAACCCCATGTCTGCACGGATCTGCGCCTCGCTCCTCGTTTCCTTGGGCCTATTGGTCGCCACGTCGGCATGGGCGGAAGACGTGAACGACAACGCCTTGACCAAGACCATCGACTGCGCCGGCGGCAAAGTGTCGGTCAACGGCAACGACAACAAAATCACCGTGACCGGCAGCTGCCGCGAGCTCAGCGTGATGGGCAACCAAAACAGCGTGACCATTGAGAGCGTGTCGCTGATTTCCGTCATGGGCAACCAGAACAAGGTGGTTTGGAAGCGCGCGGAAGGCCAGAAGAAGCCCAGTGTCAACAACTTGGGCGTCAAGAACTCGGTCAAGAAGGGCTAGACCCTCCGCTGTCCAAGCAAGTACCGCCAGCCCATCCGGATTGAGCGGCCAGTTGACCATGCGGAGGCCTCCCCGTACCCTG
>JBIKTV010000229.1:0-8881 GCA_044347905.1 Myxococcota bacterium | reverse complement strand
CGGGGTGCGCGGGCTGGTGCTGGGCGATTCTGCGGCCTTTCCGTCGGCCATTGGCGTCGGGCCGCTGTCCGCCATTACCGCCTATGCCACCGCCGTGACGCAGCGCTGGGTTGCGTAGCGGGGCAGGGTCCAGAGGCTTTGGCCGTGGCGCCCGCCGTTGTGCAGCCCAGTAGCGCGCCAAGCCCAGCGTGCTACCTTGCCCGAGTTCGCCGAGGCAGCGCAGGGTTTGCCGGAGTGAACTTCAGAATTTCAAGGAGATGTAATGAGCGGAGCTACCCGGACCCCATTGCTTGCCCCCGCGCCGTTTGGCGGCCCCAGCGCTGTCGCGGCGGCGGCGAGTGGTCGCCACCCGGCATTGGCCAAGCGTTCTAAGGACATGTCAGCGGCCGGCAGTTGGGGCGCCCAGGACGCCTTGCTGATCACTTTGACCGGCCCGGATCGCCCCGGCATCACCGCGGAGATCGCCAGCCTGCTCGCCACGGGCGAAATGGTGCTGCTCGACGTCGAACAGGTGGTGGTACAGGGCATTCTGAGCCTGACGTTTGTGGTTGAGAACGCCGAAGGCAAGCTCGAAGAGAAGCCAATCCTCAAGGATTTGCTGTGGAAAGCCCGCGAGATGGGCCTGCACATCGATTTTCAGCTCGGCGCCCGGCCCAATCGCACCACCGGACGGCAGTCGTGGGCGGTGACGCTGTTGGCCCCGCAGATCAGCGCGGCCATGCTAGCGGATGCGGCCAACGCGGCTGCGGTGCGCGGTTTCAACATCGACAAGATCGGCCGCCTCTCCGCCACGGCGATCAGCTCGATCGAGCTCACGCTGTCGTCTGAGCGCGCCGCGGACACCCAGGGCCTCAAGCAAGACCTGTTGACCCTGCAGACCACCCACGGCTGCGACGTGGCCCTGCAGCGAGAAGGCCTGATGCGCCGCTCCAAGCGCCTCGTGGTCATGGACATGGACTCGACGCTCATCCAGCAAGAGGTGATCGACGAATTGGCTAGGCGTTACGGGGTTTATGACAAGGTGTCGGAGATCACCCACCGGGCCATGAACGGCGAGCTCAGCTTTGACGAGGCCCTGCGCGAACGCGTGGCGCTGCTGGCCGGTGCGCCGGAGAGCATCGTGCAAGAAGTGCTGGACGCCATTGAGCTGACCCCGGGCGCAGAAGAGCTGATCCGCGTGCTCAAGAAGCTGGGCTACCGTCTTGCTTTGATTTCAGGCGGTTTCATTGAGCTGGCCGAGCCGATCCGCCAGCGCCTGGGCCTGGACTACGCCTTTGCCAACCAGCTGGACATTGAGAAGGGCAAGCTCACGGGCAAGGTGCGCGGGCCCATCGTCAACCGCCAGCGCAAGGCCGACCTGCTGGAGTCGATCGCCCAAGCCGAGCGGGTGGCGCTGGACCAGGTGATCGCCATCGGCGACGGCGCCAATGACCTGGACATGCTCAAGCGCGCCGGTCTGGGCATCGCCTTTAACGCCAAGCAGGTGGTGCGCGAGCAGGCCAACTACGCGATCAACCAGCACAATCTTGACGCGATCCTCTACCTGCTGGGCATTACGGACATTGAGGCGCAGCTGGTCTAGACCAATTCACGGCGTCAAATCCCAAGGGTTTTCTAGCGTCGCGCGGATGGTCTTGGCCACGGTCGCGAGCTGAAAGCCGTCCACATAGCGGTGATCGATCGTCGCGGTAATGGTCAGCTGGGCGCGGGCGACAATCGCACCGTCCTGGACCACCGCCGCCTCTCGCACGGCGCCCACCAGCACCAGCACCGGCACCTGGGCAAAAGGGGTGTGCGGAGCAAAAGCTTCGTCAATCCCCAGCATTCCCACGCTGGTCACGATGCACGAGCCAAACGGATGCGCTTCTAGCCCCAGCGCGGGCATAGAAATCCCCAGGGATCCGGTCAGCCAGCCCGTCAGCTTGAGGATCGGCCGGATAAGCCAGCTGGGCAAAGCCCGCAGCATCCCTTTGCTTTTTTCAAACTCGCTGTCCTTGCCCTGGCGCAGCTTCTCAGCGCGCTGGCGGAGCTCTGCGGCCACGGCGCTGACCGGCTTCTGGTCCATCTGGGCGATCTTGACTTTGGCCAGATCCGCGCCGTCGTCCAGGGCCACAAGATAGGCAATATCCACAGTTGCGTGGGGGTAGTACGTGCCCCAAGCGATGCGACCGTTCAACCCCGGCGCCTTGGCCAGCCCCAGGGCCACGGCCTTGCCCACCAGGTGCGTCACCGTGACCTTCTCACCGGTCTTCTGGCGCACATGCTCAATAAACTTGATCAATTCTGTGGCATCCACGGTCAGCTTGCCGTAGATATTGCCCTCATCCGGCGCGCCCCAGGTGGCGATGGCGAGCTTGCGGCGGGTCGAGTTCATGGGGCTCCTGCGGGGGTGGAGCCCCCAAGACTGCGTGGAGATAGGGCTTTGGTCAAGAGGCATCCCCCCGAATCGCAGCCGCGCCCGAACCGCGCCTAGAGGCTGGACAACCTGGTGGGCCTGAGGCATGGTCTGGGGCAAAGGCACCACGCGGTCGGCAGGCCAATCCCGCTGTACCGGTGCGGAGAGACGCCGATGACCTCGCGAATCCAACCTGTGGCGGTCTACGCGGACCCGGAATGTCTGCGCCACGAGCCCGGTCTGGGCCACCACGAGTCGCCCGCGCGGCTGCTCGCCCTAGTGCGGCTGTTGCAGGGCCAGCGCCTGCGCCATCTGCCGCTGCAGCTGCTCAACGGCCGGCTGGCGACGGAGCAGGAGATTCTGCGGGTTCACTCAGAAGCGTACTTGAACCGCCTGCGTGTCACCCGCGGGCTCAATGTGCGCCTGGATCCCGATACCCATACGAGTCCAGATAGTTATGACGTGGCGCTGCACGCTGCCGGCTCGACCCTCGCGGCGCTGGAAGCGGTCTATAAGGGCCAGGTGCGCCGGGCGATGGTGCTGGTGCGGCCGCCGGGGCATCACGCAGAGCCCGATCGCGCCATGGGATTTTGCCTGCTCAACAACGTGGCGATCGCCGCGCAGCACGCCCGCGCGGTGCTGGGGGCCCAGCGCGTGGCGATCGTCGATTTTGACGCCCACCACGGCAACGGCACCCAAGCGGCCTTTTGGACCGACCCCACCGTGCTCTACATCTCCACCCACCAGGCGCCGCTCTATCCGGGCACGGGCGCGGCCACGGAAGTCGGCGATGGGGCAGGGCGCGGTCGCACGATCAACATCCCGCTGGCCGCAGAGCACGGCGACGCCGAATACGACGCGATCTACGGCGGGCTCATCGCCCGCTTGCTGGAGCAGTTTCGCCCGGACGTCATCCTGGTGTCGTGCGGTTATGACATCGCCGCCACCGATCCGCTGGCCGGGATGAGCGTGACCTATGATGGATTCCTCAGGATTGTCGGGCATTTGTGCAATACAGCGGACCTGCTGTGCCGCGGCAAACTGGTGGGCGTGCTAGAGGGCGGTTACAGCATTCCGGGCCTGGAAGACGGCGTGGCGGCGACGCTAGAAGCGATGTGCGGCGCGGTGCTGGTGGAAGATCCCAAGGGCCCGCTGGTGCGGCTGCAGCTGGGCGACGCGGCCCGCCACCTGCACCTGTATCGCGATTACTTTGATATTTGAAGGGCTGTGCCTACGAGTCGATCGGCCGGTCCAGCGCCTGATACACCCACTCCGGCAGCAACTTGCGCGCGACCAAGCGCTCAATCAGCGTGCGGCCAAGCTCTGCCGCGGCGACCAAGCTGCGCAAGCGGTTGAGGCGCAAGGAAATCACCGGGGCACTGGGCGAATTCCTTTCGCGCTCCAGCTCTTCTTTGGCCGCCAGCAGAGTCCTGAGCAACCGCTTGACCTGATCGAGCTCGCGCTCCTGGAACACCCGCGACACCATCCTGAAAAGATTGGACTCTGCCGCGTAGCTGGTGCGCCGGGCGCCGCTGGGCCGGTGGGCGTGGACCACCCCCCAATGCTCCAGTTCGCGGACGCTGGTGGAGACTTGCCCGGCAGAAAGGTCTAAGATATCACTGATCTCTGCGGCATGCAGTGGCCGCTCGCTAAAGTACAGCAGGGCCCACACCCGCCCATGCGAGCGCTGAAAGCCCCAAAAAGCGATCAGATCACCCACTCCGTCGAGCACAGAGCGCAGTCCAGGGCCCAGAGAGGCGATCGGCTCCGGCCCGGGTTCATGGCGGTCGATCAGCGGATCTTGCATGGAGCCAGCGTGGTTGAGCGGCGTGGCTTTGAGACGTCTGTCTCAGGGCGGCGTGCCGGCGAATCCTGCATTATCGTCGCTGCGGCAGCGAAGCGCAAGGGCTTCACGGGCTTGAAGATTCACAGGCTTGCACCTCGGGGGCGCAACGTGCATCGTACTCGGCGATGTCGTCGACCCAACTCCACCATTGTCCGCTTGCCCCCACCTCGCCCCTGCCGCGGCTCACCGCCGATTTGCCGGGAACAGGGGGATATATCCGCGCTTTAATTGAGGATTTTGAGGTTGAGGAGCTGCCCCTTTATCTGCCCTGTGGCGAAGGCGAGCACCTGTACCTGCGCATTGAGAAGATCGACACCGCTGCGGAGAACCTGCGCCGCCACATCGCCCGCGCCCTCAACGTGCCGGCTGGCGAAATCGGCATGGCCGGGCTCAAGGACCGCCGCGCCGTGACCCGCCAGTGGATCAGCGTGCCGCGCAAGGCAGAAGCGCTGGTGCCGCGGCTGGAGACTTCGCGGATCCGCGTGTTGGAAGCCAGCGCCCACAAGAACAAATTGCGCACCGGGCACCTGGCGGGCAACCGCTTCCGCATCGTCGTGCGCGGCGTCCAGCCCGGCTTTCTGGCCCTGGCCCAGGCCAAGGTTGAGCGGCTGCTGCAGGTCGGCATGGCCAATTTCTACGGCAGCCAGCGCATGGGCCACGGCGGCGCGACTTTGGCGGCGGGTTGGGCGCTGGGGCAGGGCCTAGACGGCGTGGTGCGCGTGCGTTTGCAGGATGAGACGGTGCACACCCTGGACCTGCGCGACCGGCCGCACCGGCGCTTGGCGGCTTCTGCGCTGCAGTCGGAGCTGTTCAACCGCACGCTGGTCCGGCGCATGCAGGGCGGTGTGGCGGACGCTCCCGCCCAGCAGGTGCCCGAGCTGTTGCTGGGCGATCTGTGCCGAAAGACCGATACCGGCGGGCAATTCTGCGTAGAGGATGTCGAGCGCGAGCTGCTGCGCCTGCAAGCCGGGGCGATCGAGATCACCGGGCCCATGTGGGGCCCCAAGATGCCGCGCCCGCAGGCAAACGCTGCAGAGCTGGAAGCGCAAGTGCTCGCAGAGAGCGGCTTGGGCGAAGAGGTTTTTGCCAAGATGGGTGCGCTGGCAGAGGGCACGCGGCGGCCGCTGCTCGTGCATCCGCAGCACCTGGCCGTGGCCCAGCTGGACGACGCCTTGGTGGTCACTTTTGAGCTGCCGTCCGGTGCGTTTGCCACGGGCTTGATTCACGAATTGGTTGGTCCCGCCCCCGGCGTGGATGGCCATGACGATCTTCACGAAATTCACGGTGCCCCTCCAGCACCGGCCGCGCACTCCGCGCCTTAGCGAAATTCATGTGGTTGAACCTCAGTTTGCTTGAAGGCAGCATCGGCAACCGCGAGCGGTTGGCGGGCGCCGAAGCTTGGCGTGCCGGCAAAGTGCAGCGAATCTCGCGCATTGACGCCGAACAGCACCACTATCAAATCCTCGTTGGAGAGGACCGCGACCGCGCGGACACCGTCACTTTGGTGGTCGATGTCGGCAGTGAAGGCGCCGTGCTCGACAGCTGGGACTGCAGCTGTGCGGAGGGCGACACCTGTTGCCTGCACGCCATGGCCGGCGCCCTGGCCCTGCAGCACAACTTGGAGACCCAAGGCCGCGCAGACGCTCGCTCCGGCGGCAAGGGCAGCTGGCGGTCGCTGGTCGGCCGCGCCACCGACCTCAGCCCGGCGACGGAGAGGTCAACGTGGATCTGCTACGATCTCAGCCTATTGCAGTCCGCGGCTGGCGAGGTCAACGTCGGCGTGGTGCGGCGCAAGCGGGCCCTCAGCGATCGCGGCAAGCGCACTACGGGCACGGTCGCCGGCTGGACACCCACCGCCGTTGGCCATTTTGGCTACCGCACCAAAGACGACCCGGCAGAGAACCGCGACGACTTGATCCCGGTGCTGTGCCTGGTCAACCGCCACGATCTGCGGGTGCGGACGATTCAAGCGGGTTTCATCGATACGTTCCTGCGGCTGTTCGTCAACGCCGAGCCCATGGCCCTGCGGGTCGATGGCGATGACGCGACGGTGGATGGCGAATTGCGCCCCGTCACCGTGCTGATTCAGGACACGGCGGGCGGCGGCATCGAGCTGCGCGCTCAAGTCCACAGCAATGCGCCGGGCAGCAGCGGAGAAGACCACGTCTTGCTGCCGGGGCCCGTGCCGTGGCTGTATCTGCGCGCGGAGCACTGTTTTGCCCGGCCGGACACTGGCGCCAAGCCCGTGCTCGCGCTGTTGCGCGCCGGCAATGTCTACGTGTCGCCTTCTGAAATTCCCGATTTTATCCGCGACGCGCTGCCGATGCTCCGCTCGGAAGTCACGCTGATAGAGAGGACCACCGCGCTGCCGCAGGCCCGCGTCGCCGTGGCCGTGCCCGTGGTGCGTCTGGCGGAGATTGACGAGCAGTTGGTCGTCTCCGTGGTCTTTCACTACCGCGGCGGCGAAGGCGAGCCGGGGGTGCGCCGCAGTGCCGAACACGGTGCAGAGACTCTGGAATTCGTCGCGGGCAAGGGGCCCAAGGTGTTTGCCCGCGGTCACCACGGCGGCGAACCGCTGCTTTGGCAGCGCGACCACATTACGGAGCAGCGCTGGGCGACCCGCGTAGCCCGTGCGGCGGGGGCCACACTGCCGGCCAGCCTGCCTGTCGATGAAGCCCTTGATTTTCTAGTGGATCACGTGCCCGCTTTGGAGCGCGACGGCGCTGAGATCGAAGGGCATGAGACCCTGGTGCGCTTGCGGCCCAGCCGCCATTCCGTGCTGGCTCAGGTCAAGATCCGCAGCGGGATCGACTGGTTTGGCGTGCGCGTCGATCTGCGCGCGGGCACGACCCGGCTAGACATCGGCGAAGTCATCAAGGCCTGGCGCAGTGGCGCGCGCTATATGCGCATGGCCGATGGCGAAATGGCCCGCTTGCCCGTGGGTTGGCTGCGCAAGCACGCGGCCGTGCTGACCGATATCCAAGAGCTCGCCCCGGTCATCGATGCAGAGACGGATGAGCGCCGCGTCGATCGCTTCTTGGCCCCGGCTCTGCTGGAGTTTGCCGCGGACCACAGCGCAGGCGACGAGGCGTGGCACAGTTTTGCCCATCAACTCGGCAGCTTTACCGGCGTCGCGGAACAGCCGCTGCCCCAGGCCTTCCAGGGCTCGCTGCGACCTTACCAACAGCGCGGCTACGACTGGCTGTGCGCGCTGCGCGACCTGGGGCTCCACGGTTGTCTAGCCGACGACATGGGCCTTGGCAAGACCGTTCAAACCCTGGCGCTTTTGCTCAGCGAGGTGGAGACCGGCCGCGCCGAGCACCCGTCCCTGGTGGTGGCGCCGACCAGCGTGGTGCAGAACTGGGCCGATGAGGCCGCGCGCTTTGCCCCGACCCTCAAAGTCGTGGTGCTGCGCGGTGGCTTGCGCGAAGAGCGGATGGAAAAGATCCGCCAAATGTCCAGCGCCCACCTGGTGATTACCTCCTACGCGCTGCTGCGCCTGGACGTAGAGCTGCTCACGCCGCTGCCGCTGCACTACTGCATCCTCGACGAAGCCCAGGCGATCAAGAACGCCAGCTCGCAGACCGCCCAAGCCGCCCGGGGCCTGCAGGCGCGCCACCGCTTGACCCTGACCGGCACGCCGCTTGAAAACAACCTGATGGAGCTGTGGAGCCAATTCTCCTTCCTGATGCCCGGGTTCTTTGGCACCCGCGCCAGGTTCTTGCGGCGCTACGGCGTGGAGAAGGCGGGCGAACTGGAGCCTGAGCTGCTCGATCAGCTGCGCGCCCGCCTCAAGCCCTGCCTGCTGCGCCGGCTCAAGACCGACGTGCTCACGGAGCTGCCGCCCGTCACGGAAGTGACCTTGCGCTGCACCATGGCGCCGCCTCAGCGCAGCCTGTACGAGCGGGTGCGCAACACCTATCGCGCCCAGGTCATGCAATTGGTTGACAATTCGGGGATTGAGCGCAACGCGCTGACGGTGCTTGAGGCCCTGCTGCGCCTGCGCCAAGCCTGTTGTCACCCTGAGCTGCTGCCGTTTGATGAGGCCCGGCAGGTGCGCGAATCGGCCAAGACGGCGCTGTTCCTTCAGACCGTTGAGGAATTGCTCTCTGAGGGCCGGCGGGTGCTGGTGTTTAGCCAGTGGACCTCCATGCTCCGGATTCTGCGGCGGGCGCTGACAGAGATGGGCATTGAGACGGCGTATCTGGATGGATCTACGCGGGATCGTGCGGCGGTGATTACGCGCGCCCAGGCCGACGACGGTCCGCCGGTGTTCCTCGTGTCGCTCAAGGCCGGCGGCGTGGGCCTCAACCTCACCGCAGCCGACGTGGTGATCCACTACGATCCCTGGTGGAATCCGGCGGTTGAACAGCAGGCCTCGGACCGCGTTCACCGCATTGGCCAGACCAAGCCGGTGTTGGTGATCCGCTTGGCGGTGGAAGAGAGCGTAGAAGACCACATCCTGGTGCTGCAAGAGCGCAAGCGCCGCTTGGCCCACAGCGCGATTGAGAGCGATGCGGATGGCGTCAAGCGCCTCAGCCGCGCCGACCTAGAAGCGATCTTCGGCTCTGCCAGCGGCGGTGCGACCTTGCGCGGCGTCACCCCGTTTGGCGGCGAGTTGGACGAAGAATAGAGGCCCC